>JAZGFO010000086.1:0-18266 GCA_036479655.1 Saprospiraceae bacterium | reverse complement strand
GATGTGTCAGACAAAATAAAAGAATTAGAGACTAAAATAAAAAACGAAACTAAAGACATATACGCCAATTTAACTGGCTGGCAAAAAGTTCAATTGTCGAGACATCCAGAACGACCATATACATTATATTACATCAATCAAATCTGTAAAAAATTTATTGAGTTACACGGTGATAGATGTTTCAAGGACGACAAAGCAATCGTTGGAGGTATAGGTATAATTAATGGTCAAACCGTAGTAATTATAGGCCACCAAAAAGGACTTAACACTAAGCTTAGGCAATATAGAAATTTTGGGATGGCTAACCCTGAAGGGTATAGAAAAGCATTGAGGTTAATGAAATTGGCAGAACGATTTAATTATCCAGTTGTATGTCTTATCGACACTCCTGGTGCTTATCCAGGGATTGAAGCTGAAGAACGAGGACAAGCCGAAGCTATTGCAAGGAATCTTTTTGAAATGGCCCAACTCAAGGTACCAATTGTGTGTTATGTGATAGGAGAAGGAGCGTCAGGAGGTGCATTAGGCATAGGGCTTGGCGACAAAACATTTATGCTTGAAAATACTTGGTTTTCTGTAATTTCTCCAGAAAATTGTTCTACAATATTGTGGCGAAACTGGGATCATAAAATAGAAGCTGCTGATGCTTTAAAGTTAACTGCTACTGATATGTTAGGATTTGGATTGATAGACGATATTATCAAAGAACCATTAGGTGGAGCTCATTCTGATGCTGAAAAAATGGCAAAAACATTAAAAGCTCACATTAAAAAAGAAATTACTGCTTTGATGGAGTTATCAGATGAACAGAGAATAGAAAATAGACTTGAAAAGTATTCTAATATTGGTGAATTTACTATTATTAAGGAATCAAGCAACAAAACAAAGAAAAAGTCTAAAAAGTAATGATTTCTGGCATTAAAAATTGGCTGTTTGATAACGCAATAAAATCGCATCCAAATTATATTAATAAAAAAGATTTTGTAGGTATCAATCCATGCAAATCAGTATTATTGGTATCTTCTGACATTAATGATGATACTATATTTGCAACAGAAAATTATAAAAATACTCTTTTAGAAAAATGTGACTTTGTTGATACTTTATATTATTATAGTCATTCAACAGAAACTGATAATGGTTACTCTATCAAAGAAATTAATTGGAAAAATGTGCCTATAAATCAACACATTGATCATGTATTTTCAAAAGAATATGATTTACTTATTTATTTGTTACCAACAATAGAATTACATCAAGAATATATTATTCAACTGTGTCATGCTAAACTAAAAATAGGACCTGTCACATCAAAAAAAACGTCTCTCTTTGATCTTTTAATAGAAAATCCAAGCAATCATATTGACACATTAATACATAACATCGGTAAATCACTAAAACTGATAAGTTCAAAGTGAGTATATTCAAACTTAAACTGTATTAAAAAAGCTACAAAATTTACTTTTGTAGCTTTTCTTCTTACATCTATGAAAAATAATCTCTCATTCTATCAAAGAATCCTTTTTCATTTTTACCCGGATTAGGTTTAAAATTTGGCATTTCTTTTAACTTTTCTAAAAGTTCTTTTTCCTCAGGATTCAATTTTTTAGGTGTCCATATATTAACATTTATTAAAATGTCTCCCCTTCCATAGCTCTGTACACTAGGTAATCCTTTTTCTCTTAGTCTAAATATTTTACCGCCTTGCGTACCGGCAGGTACTTTAATCTTAACTTTACTCGACAATGTAGGTACTTCTACGCTTATACCAAGAGCTGCATCTGCAAAATTTAGAAATAGGTCATAAATTATATTTTTACCATCTCTAATAAAATGTTCGTTAGGTTTTTCTTCAATATTAATAAGTAAATCACCTTTTGGTCCACTATTTTTTCCTGCATTTCCTTTACCTCTCATGCTAAGTTGCATTCCATCTTCTACACCAGCAGGAATTTCGATTTCGATAGTTTCATTTGTCAATATCCTTCCTTCACCTTTACAAGGCGAACATTTGGCAGTGATCTTACTTCCAGTCCCTCCACAAGTCGGGCAAGCCACTGTTGTTTGCATTTGTCCCAAAAATGTTTGTCTATTTTGTCTGACTACTCCAGCACCAGCACAAGAGTCACAGGTTTTAACCGAAGATTTATCCTTTGCCCCACTTCCATCACAAGTATCACATTGAGCTTGTTTTTTAACTTTTATTTTCTTTGTAATTCCATTTGCTATTTCTTCTAATGTCAATGCTACCTTTATTCTAAGATTACTTCCTCTTTGTCCCGTTCTTGCACGTTGCGAAGTACGTCCACCAAAAAAGCTTTCAAAAGGACTCCCTCCACCTTGACCAAATACATCTCCAAATTGAGAAAAAATATCATCCATCGACATTCCTCCTCTTCCACCAAATCCTCCTCCACCGTTGGCATTCATCCCTGCATGTCCAAATCGATCATATCTTGCCTTTTTATCATCGTCACTAAGGACTTCGTACGCTTCAGCAGCTTCTTTAAACTTTTCTTCAGAAACCTTATCATCTGGATTTCTATCTGGATGATATTTCATAGCCAATTTACGATAAGCCTTTTTTATTGCTTTTGCATCATCGCTTTTACTTACTCCTAAAACCTCATAATAATCTTTCTTCGCCATTCTAAATTTTTAACCTATTTTTTCTTTATTAAACTATGTAATTTGCTCTTTAAAATTGAAGATTATTACTCTCCAACTACCACCTTGGCATGTCTTATAATTTTATCATTAAGATAGAACCCAGATTCTATCGTATCAATAACTTTACCTTTCATGTCAGGAGTTGGAGAAGGAATATTTGTAATTGCTTCGTGCAACTCAGGGTCAAAAACCTCTCCATTGCTTTCCATTTTCTTAAGTCCTTTATTGCTTAACACTGAATTCAGCTTATTATAAACCATCATTACACCTTCACTAAATGACTCTGGAGATTCTTCTGAATCTGCACTTTTTTTAGCTCTATCAAAATCATCAACAATAGGTAACATGGATGATAATGTATCCTGACCTGCATTTCTCAACAAGTCCATTTTTTCCTTTACTGATCTCTTCTTGAAATTATCAAACTCAGCAAATAATCTCAAATATTTATCTTTTGCTTCAGCTATTTGAATAGTCAATTCCTCTACTTCAACTTGTAAACCTTTAATCGAAAGCTTTTGGGGTTTAGATTTTTTAATAACATCTTGCTCCATAACAGTTTCATTTGTTGTGTTATCGCTCATATTTCTATTTATTATATTCTTAATTTTTTTTATCACAATTAGTATTTATCAATTCTTGAGCCATTTTAGATTATTGCCAAAATGACATTATACCAGCGTTCGATTGGTCGTTTTTGACAGATAGAATTATTAAAGTCTGCAATTTTGTCCTATCTTGTTAATGATATATAATCAAGAAGAATTTCTTCTAAAAAATTTGCACGATTTTTTCTATCCAATTTAATGTCCAATTCATTGGATATTCGTGAAGCCAATTGTACTAAAAACCTTCGATTGTTATCAGTTGGTGACAATTTAACTCTAGATAGTGTATCTTTTAAAAGCATCATATCTTGATCACTATACATTACTACTTTTGGATACTTTATTTTTCTTTTTTGCTTGCCTAATGCTAAAAGTGTTTGTAAGTTAAATACTGTCTCCGGACGTAACTTTACAACAGTTGTCTGTGCCAGCATATCTCCAATTCTCTGGTATTTGTCAGAAGAAGAAATAAAAAGAATAGCTAAAGCTCCCGCAGTAAAAGTGATTTCAATAATTCTAAAAATCCATCTCAGAAAATAATCTTGTGGTTTGGCAGTACGACCTTTGAGTGTTACAACTTTTAGTTTCAAAGCCATTTTACCAGGACTTTGCCCATTAAATACCATCTCAAAAAACAAATGATAAAATGCAACAACAATAAAAATAAATACATAGAACAACACCGTATTACCACCAACCAATATACCAACAATGGTAGCGTAAGTACTTAAAATCATCATATCAATCGACCATGCCAATATCCTAAGCAAAGTAGTTGCTAACTCATATCTTACAGAGATATTATGCGATGTGGTAATGTCAATATATTTCACCCAAATAAAATTGATAAAGAAACACCAAATATATAAATAAAAAAGATGTCACCGTTATTTCTACAAGATTTATGTACTAACTTACCGTTAATCTTACCATACGACCGTTAATCTTAAAATATTGGAAAATTACATTATTTTACCTATTATTGAAGTTGTATAAATATAAAGTCCAAAATAAAAAGCGATTTGTACGGTGTAAATAAATATATCAAAATAATTTTATTGGGAATTTCTTTAATGTTTTTCAATACCTTATGCTATTGTCAAACAATTACTGATGTTGCTACAATTGAGATTGATCAAGGTCTAAAAACTAGAACTGTCAATCATGTAATAAGGGACGATAATGGATTCTTTATACTTCTATTGGACGATTATATTCAAAAATTTGATGGCAACAAATTTGAATCAATTGACATTTCTGTATTTAGAAAATATAAATTTAGAATTACGGATGTGACAAAAGTCAGCAAATTGTCCAATGGAGATATTTATTTTAATATCCCTAATTCAGACGTTCTTTTTTATATTATAAAAGGGGCAAACAAAGTACTGGCAACAGCATTAAAAGGTAGCAATATCATTACCGATGGAAATCAATATTTACTTAGTGGTGAGCAAAAATCAGGATATAAAATATATGATATTGATTCAGAAAATGAAAATGAAAAAAAATTAATTACAAACAATAGATTACATGAATCAATAAATACTATTGTCAAAATTAATGCTACAATATATTTAGAAGGACACTCTCAAAAGATATATACAATAAATAAAAACGATATATTAGATACATTATCCTTACATGGAAAAATACTAAAAAGAAATGGTGCATTATATATTTTTAATAAAGAGAAAATTTTTAAACTAAAAGAAGACAAAGTAAATCTTATTCATCAGGTGAGTAAAGAATTTGAAAATTTCTCAATTTTAAAAAAAGATACCAAGGGCAACATATTGATCGTCTATCCGCAAAATGAAAGGTACCAAGAAAAGCTTTACTTGCTTGACAAAGACGACAATATCCATGACATGTCACAATTAGTCAAAGTAAATCAAGTATTTAAAGATTTCTATACCGATGACGGTTTTCACAAATGGATGTTAGTAGGATATAATGGAATACATGTAGTCTCATTAAACCGAAAAGGAATAAGTATAATCAATAAAAATCTAACAAGAAAAAAACAAGAATTTGGAAATATAATATCTAATGTAGCTTGTGATAACAACGACAAAATCATATTTGCAAAAGAATCAATAGGTTTTTTTCAATGTGATACCAAACCGCCATTTTTTCACAAATTATTTGAAGAGCAAAAAGAAAAAGGAGAATTTTACAATAATGCAAAAATACGATATGACTCTGCAAATGATATGTTTTACTGCAATTCATATAAATCTGACATCTACAAATTTGGATTACACTCAAGTCAAAGAAAACACGCTATAGCACCGTTTAAATTAAATGATATCTATTTAATAGAAGAAAACAAATTATTGATTGGTGGATTAGACAAAAAGACCTCTAAAGGCAGGCTTAGTATTTTTGACTTTAAAAAAAATGAATTTGAATATATAAAAATAAACATACCACCTGTAAGGTGTCTAATGAAAGACAACTCTACAAATACTTACTGGGTGGGTACTAATTCTGGTATATATGTATTAGATATGGACTATAATATATTGACTGTAATAGACAAAAATACACCAGAACCAAGTCAAATATTATATGATCATATAATAATGATACATAGATATAAAAACCACATGATGTTTGGGAGTATTGGGGGTGGTGTATATGCAATCGATCCGAAGTCTTATGTGCTGAAAAAAAATATAAATACGAAAAATGGATTAAGTGATAATTCTGTAATAGGCTTTATAAGTGACGACATAGGGCATCTTTGGGTGACTACTTTTAATGGAGTAAATATATTAGACAGTACTCTAACTGTTATCAAAACTATTCATGATTATGATGGATTGCCACATAGAGAGTTTAATGCGCAAGCTATAGCCAAAGATAGTAAAGGAAATATTTATGCAGGTACATTGAATGGATTAGGCGTGTTTTCTCCAAAAGATATAATGACTTGGGAAAACACTTTTAAAATTAATATATCAAAAATCACAGCACACAATGGATTAACAACAAAAATAATCCCAATAAAAGACGATATTTCTTTATTGGGTAGCTATGACTCATTAATTATAAATTATAATCATGCTGACTATTTCCAAACTAATGTATATGAAAAAATAATAACTAAATTATCAACAGATAAAGCTATTAAATATAAAGATGCGAATAAAAAACTAATTCTTTATGACCTAAAACCCAGTGATATAAATATACAACTTACTACAAATAAAAAAATAGAAAAAGAAATTTCGATCCAAATCACTAAAGACTATTCCTATATCATTAGAGTAATATTAGCAATTCTGATTATTGGTTTGCTATTTGGGCTACTTTCAAGGTTTATAATAAATAGAAATAAAGTTTCCGAGAAGGAAAAAACTATGCTTTATAAAAAAATATCTGATCTACAATTATCATCATTGCAATCTCAAATGAACCCACACTTTATTTTTAATGCCTTGGGATCTGTCCAATATTTTATACAGACACATAAAACAGACAAAGCAGATGAATATCTTTCTAATTTTGCCATGTTGATGCGTAAAATTCTTGACTCATCTAAATCAAAATTCATAACACTTGGAGATGAGTTAACACTTATAAAATTATACCTCGGCTTAGAGAAAGTTAGGTTTGAAGAATTATTTGATTATAAAATCACTATAGATAATGACGTAGACGAAGAAACCTATATCCCCCCAATGCTCCTCCAACCTTATATCGAAAATAGTATAAATCATGGATTCTATAATCTAAAAGGCAAAAAAGGTGTACTTAATATTAATATTTCCTCACCAAATGAAAGAACTATAATAATATCAATAAAAGATAATGGCATAGGAAGAAAAAAAGCGGCAAGTCTAAGGTTAAAACACCACAAATCAAGAGGAATGCAAATAATTAAAGAACGAATGGATACATTTAACGCAACTGAAAACATAAGTATAGATACAAAACTTACAGACCTCGGTACTGATGACAATCCTGAAGGAACATTAGTTAAAATTAAAATTATATCAAAAATAGATTAATAATTGAAAAACTTCATAAATATAATTATTATAGCATACTTTAAAATAAATTGGATAATTCCTATTTTTTTATTAATTTCTACCAATGCTTATTCTCAAAATTATAGTTACTTTCAATATACTACTGAGCAAGGACTACCATCTGATTATATATATGGTGTACTTGAAGACGACAAAGGACATATCTGGGCTTATACAGAAGTAGGAATAGCAAAATTTGATGGCTACGACTGGAAGACTTTTACATCTAAAGATGGATTACCAAATGATGATATAGTATGGGCAATTAAAGATTCGGTTGGTGCTATCTATTTGTGGTCACATCCCAATGGTCTATCTGTAATATACAATGATACAATTTACACCCCACAAGGAAATCTAAAAACTGGAATTCTTTCATATCAAAATAAAGGACCATTATTTATTAATAATAATAAGATATTAAAATTTGACCATCTCACATTAGACTTTATTGTAAAAACTAATAATATAGAAAAGAGTTCATCTATTCCTAATACCGAATACAAAATCGATAAAACTCATGTTATCCATATCAATAATGGGCAAACTATCAATAAAATTCCAATAAAACAATTTAGAAATACAATAATATTAGACGATACTGAAGTTGTTATTCAAAGAGACGAAAAGAGCATTAGTATATACAATCCAAAATCTAAAAATCTAATTGAAAAAAGTTTAGATCAAATTCTTAATGGTGAAAATAAATTGTTAATAAATCATCAAATCAATCGATTTTTTTTTAGTACAAATATAGGATTTGTAGAGATAAATAATAATCTTGAGGTTATAGATAGATTTGAATCTAAAGAAATGGCTAATAGGTTTGAAATAAATAGATGCAGTCGGGATAGCAAAGGAAATATTTGGATTGCTACAAGAAGTGACGGGTTGATATTTATCCCAAAAAAGAAACAAGAAAGTGAAATAATTACAACAGATGTATTAGGAAACTCAGTAATTGAGGGATTAGCTATTGATTTAGATAACAATGTATTTGCCGCTTCCGACGATGGAAAACTATATGAATTACAAGATGAAGAAATAAAATTAATTTATCGTTCCAAAAAAAAGAGCAACCTAATAACACTTAGATTTGATAATTATTACAAATCTATTATCATGGATAATTATGGTAAAAGTGTAATATTAAAAAAGAATAAAAATAACAAATATCAATTTTCAAATCTTTATAAGATATTTCCGTATAATGTATTAATTGATAAAAAGAATCACAACCAAATAAAATCCAATTTTTCTGATAATAAAGAAAACAATATTTATACAGATATCAATAGAGAATTATACTATGTAGATATGAATACAGAATCTATACGAAAAATAGCAAAATTATATTATAGTAAAATATTTCCGCTTCAAGAAGGAGGAATAATATTTCAAAAAAATGACTATGTGTTTAGAATTAATCATGGGAAAGTAATCGACAGTACATATATACCAAATGATAAAACCATTAATACAATTTACAGTATTACCAAAAATAATTTTCTGATTGGTACAAAAAACAATGGTTTATTCAAATGGGATATTCTATCAAATAGATTTGACAATATTTTTGAATCGAAAGTTGTAAAAAAAATAATCAGACACCGAAACAACTATTATATATCAACTTATTCAGGGATATATGTTTTAGATAATGATTACAATATAATTCGACACTTGACTACCAACGATGGCATACCCTCTAATGAAATCTATGATATAGTAATACACAATCAGCATATATTAGCAGCAACTTCGAGAGGGATATCGAAGACACCATTAAAAGTAAAAAACAAAATATCAAAGGACACTACTTTAATTAAAATTACAAAAATAAACGTAAATGGAAATGAAACTGATATTAACCTTTTGAACAATCTTACAGTACAAGATAAAAATATTGATATTCATTTTAATTTAATTCATTTTCCAAGTAACGGTAAAATTGAATATCAATACAGGCTTCTACCTGTACAAAAAAATTGGGCAACAACAAATACTCAAAAAGTCAGTTTTTATCAATTAGCCCCAAATATCTATACTTTCGAAATACGAGCAGTAGATATATATGGAGACATCCATCATGGAGAATCAATAAAGTTTACTATACCAATAGCACTGTGGAAAAGAATTGAATTTTGGATATTTATTACTTTATTAACAATAGTTTTCTTGTATTGGTTATTAGATAAAATGCATAAAAAGAAACTTAAAAAGCAAGAACAAAAAATAGCTCTAAATATAAAAATGGCAGAGTTGGAACTGACAGCATTAAGATCTCAAATGAATCCACATTTTGTGTTTAATGCTCTTGGCTCAATACAATATTATATACAAACTCACAAAGTAGATGAAGCAGACTCTTACCTAACTAGTTTTGCATTATTAATGAGGAAGTATCTTGACAGTAGTAAGATGAATACCATCACTATCAAAGATGAAGTGTCATTATTAAAACTCTATACTGAATTAGAGCAAATGCGATTTGAAAACAAATTTAAAGTAGAAATAATTGTTGCTAAAAGCATTGACCAAATGATGATTCCAACAATGCTTTTACAACCATTTGTTGAGAATGCTATACTACATGGGCTACCAATTAGAACTAATAATGATGGCTTAATTAAAATTATATTCAAAGAAGAAAATCAGAAAGTGATTGTAAATATTATTGATAATGGAATTGGATTTCAACAAAACAATAAAAAAAATAAAATTCATAAAAGTCATGGACTAAGTATTATTAATGACAAAATAGACACCTTAGAAAAAGCAGGAAAAGTAAAAATAAATTTAACAATAAAAAATGCTTATGATAATAAAACTTATCCAGGAACAAAAGTCACTTTATCAATTCAACTTATACCTTTCCTCTAGTAGATGCTGCCGATGGTTTAATTAATAAGGTTTTCTTTAATAATAATTGTACTTTTAGAATCTATGCTAAAAAGACCCTAAATATGTAAATTATGTATGACGCTATTCTTATAGATGACGAATCAAAATTATTAGAAGTTCTTAAAATAAAAATCAATAAATTTTGTCCAGAAATAAAAATTTTAGACACTGCTGCAAATGTTAGTAAAGCATACGAAAAAATAATGTTACTAAAACCAAAATTAATATTTTTAGATATTGCAATGCCAGGTGAATCAGGATTTGATCTGCTTCAAAAATTTGATACTATCGATTTTGAAATAATATTTGTGACCGGATTTAATGAATTTGCTCTTGATGCATTAAAAGTGAGTGCTGTGGACTATGTCCTCAAACCTATCCAAACAGAAAGTCTTATATCAGCCGTCTCAAAAGCTAAAGAGCGGATTGATAATCGGTCAAAAATAGCTAAATACGAAATATTAAAACATAACCTAAATCATATTGGAGATCAAGCTACTAAAGTAGCTATTCCAGGTGCTAATTCCTATGAATTTGTAAAAATAGCCGATATTATACGTTGTGAAGGTTGGCAAAAATACACCAAAATTATTCTTTCTAATGGTAGTGTGATAGTAAGCTCATACAATATCGGTGTATTTAGAGATATGCTCGACAATTATGATTTTTTTAGCACTCACAAATCGCATCTCATCAACAACAATCATATATCGAAATATACAAAAGATGGTACACTACAACTATCTGATGGATCTACTGTTCCAGTTGCTAGAAGAAGAAAAGATGAATTCATGGCAACAGTAGTAAAGTATATTTCATTATTTTAAATATCCATTTATTTTTTAATCTAAGATACAAAACCGACATCCGTTTCAAGGTTAAACTTAATATGTTCTCAAAACTCTATTTTAACATTCATTGATTGAATCAAATATATTAACATGATGAGAATATAAAATAAAACGAAAAGTAAAATTATTATTTCTAATTCAACAAAATACATATCTTGCAACGATAAAAGTAAATATATTGAATTACAAGTCGCTATTAAAAATGATATTCCTTATAGGCATCATTGTCTCCTGTACACCAGATGGCCCTGGAGTGGACAGTGAAATTATATTTGTAGAAGTAATCGGTATGTACGAAGGTCAATGTGCTAACTATACAAATACAACAACTCAACAATCAGAACACGAGACAGGGACATTGAGTGTATATGCGGCAAACACCAAAGAAGCTGGCATCAAAATATCATGTGCAAGATTTGATGAATACAAACTTAAGGTTAAAACTGCAACCTCGGAAAAAATAACTTTTGAATCTTTTGAAGGACAAGATGAAGTAAAAATGATTTATATCTCAATGTCAGATAGTCTAATAATTACTAAAACTACAAATGCAACTGATGGTATAATATTTTCTGGGACACGACAATAAATATAAATAGTTAGTATTAAAAAAAGAAAAAGAAGTAATTGGATCAATTACTTCTTTTTTATTCCTATTAAGATAAGAAATCAATGTCTAATTCTTTTATAATTCCTGTTTTTAAACTGTTTAAAAATTTAATAATCCTAACACACCTCCCATAACAGCACAAAAACTTAAAAGGTACCCAGCATCAATCAAATACATTTTTAAAGATCTCTTTTGGTACAAGTAATTGATAGTAACAGCAGGTAAGCAAAACATTCCGGCTATCATCAAACCATGAAAAGCACCATGCGTTAACGTTTGCTCCTCTGGCTTATGCATGTCTACAATAAATTTTATACCATATGCAAGAATTAACATCATCAGAAATGATAAACCATGAGTACGTCCAATATCTGATCTTGCTTCATCATCAGTAATACCAGATTCGGTTTGCCACGCTTTTCCAAATAAAGCCGTATACCATACAAAGCCTAACAAAAAGGCAGCGATTGCAGCTATTAAAATTTCTAAATATTCCATTTTTTGATTTTTAATTAGTTAATAACCAAATTTAGCAAATTTTTATTAAGATATAGTAATATTATTAAAAATTTTCTACATACGTTAAATTAGTGGCATATTTTTATTCATAACACACCTACTGTAGGTCTATGAGCTAAATTTCGCTTTATTCAAATAAATAACTAAGATAAATAGAGTAAAAAAGAACAAAGAGCATAAAATTACTGCCCTATTTGGAGAATAGATGATATCTAAAAAAATTATTCTCAACCAGAAAAATGAGTAGTTTACCTATCAAAAAATATTTATTCACCATTTCAGACTTAAATAAAGCACTTGCTAAAGAATAAGCTTCACAAAACATTAAAGATGAGCAATTAATCAAAAATCAAAAAAGCCCCACAAGTAAATACTTGTGAGGCTTATTATCTAATAGATTCTCTATTAGTGTTTTTTAATAATCAAAAAGTGATTATTTTACACCAAGAGCTCTAAGTGTTTCAAAGTCTAAAGATCCAACAGGAAGTCCATTGTCTTTTTGGAATTTAACAAGTGCAGCTTTTGTACCAGCTCCAACTATACCGTCAACTCCTCCAGATCCAATGCTATAACCTCTATCAAGAAGCGCTTGTTGAACTCTGCTGTAAAGCGTTCTAGTGATATCCGTACCACAAACAACTTCTTTCCATTCAGTAAATCCACCTGGCTTAACTAATTGTTTTCTTGTTACAGTTTTGTACTGTGCAGGAATATCAGTAGTCGTAGTCGATGGTGCAGAAGTTTTAGATATTGATCTAGTCTCATATTTAGCTGGTATCGTGTTACTATTAGTAGTAGCTTGATTAGCTAATTTAGAGTATGTTCTAGAACCATATTGTGCTTCAGTTTTAGACTCATTAAAAGTCGCATCAGATGCAAGCTTTTGGTAAGTTCTTGTAGTGTATTTAGCTGGAACATCATTAGATTGTGTTGTAGCAGCATTAACTAATTTTTGGTATGATTTTGTAGTGTACTTAACATCTCCAGAAGTATTGTTTGATGTTGCATCAGCAACCAATCTTTGATAAGTTCTAGTTTTGTATGTTCTACAATCATCGTTTCCAGTTGCAGCTCCTCCAGTACCGTTAGATACCAGCTCTACTCTTCTATTCTGTCTTCTACCATTAGCAGTATTGTTATCAGCGATTGGAGAATTTTCTCCAGCACCATCATAACTCAATCTTGAAGCATCAACACCAGCAGCAACAAGTGCATCATAAACTGCTTTTGCTCTATTTCTAGAAAGTGTCATATTAGTAGCTGCTCCTCCTTGGTTATCAGTATGTCCTACAATTCTTGCAGTCATAGAACCGTCAGCTCTCATCATACCAGCAACTCTTGAAATTTCTGAGCTAGATCCAGTAAGAATAGCAGAACCAGTTTGAAAGTTTACATTCAATGTAGTTGATGACCCACCTGATCTTCCACAACCAGCATCTTGAGACGAAGCGTCAGATACTAATTTTTGATATGATCTTGTAGTGTATTTAGCATCTCCAGTTACTACATTGTGTGAAGCCGGATTAGACAATCTTTGGTAAGATCTTGTCGTATATTGTGGTCCACCATATACAGGCTGCATAGTCGCATCAGCAACTAATTTAGACATTGTAGTAGTTGTGTACTTGGCATCACCTGAAGTATTCTCAGATGTAGCAGCAGAAGCTAACTTTTGGTAAGTTCTTGTTGTATATCTAGCATCACCAGAAGAATTAGTTGCAGTTGCACTAGCAGTTACTTTTTTGTAAGTTCTTGTAGTGTAAGTTGCAGGTACTGTTACTGACTCAGAAGTAGCAGCAGATACCATTTTCTGATAAGTTCTTGTAGTATATTTAGCAGGCACTGTTACTGACTTAGTAGAAGCAGCAGAAACTAATTTCTTGTAACTTCTTGTTTCATAAACAGCAGGCACTTCAACAACAGTTGTAGAAGCAGCAGAAACTAATTTCTTGTAACTTCTTGTTGTGTATGTAGCTGGTACTGTTACTGATTCAGTAGATGCAGGTGTTACTAATTTTTTATAAGATCTTGTAGTATATTCAGCAGGTACATCTACAGATGTTACAGAAGCTGGAGTAACCAATTTCTTGTAACTTCTTGTTGTATATGTAGCTGGTACAGTTACAGACTCAGTAGTAGCAGCAGAAACTAATTTTCTATAAGAAATAGTTTCATACGTTGCAGGTACTGTAGTAGAAGTAGTAGAAGCTGGAGTAACCAATTTCTTATAACTTCTTGTAGTATATGTAGCTGGTACATCTACAGATGTTGTAGTTGCAGCAGAAGCCATTTTCTTGTAACTTCTTGTTGTGTATTTAGCCTCGCCAGGAGTAGAAGTAGCAGAAGCTGGAGTAACCAATTTCTTATAACTTCTTGTAGTATATGTAGCTGGTACATCTACAGATGTTGTAGTTGCATCAGAAACCATTTTTTGGAAAGTTCTAGTTGAGTAAACTGCTGGAATTTCGATAGTTTTTACACATTCTCCATTATCAGTATAACCATCATCACATCCAACTCTAACTTGTTTAGTAACTGTTTTAAATTGTGCAGGTACTTCAACAAGACACCAAGTTAAACAATCGTTAGGGTCAGCAGAAAGACAATTTCTGTCCGCTTTTTTCTTTTCCCATTTTGTAGATGCCGGAGCAACTTCGATTCTTTCAGTTTGAGTTTCATATCTAGCTGGTCTAGTTTCTATTCTAGAAGTAGCTTCTTTAGTCATTACTTGCTCAGAAACAGTTTCGTATGTTGCAGGCACTACTCTAATTGTAGTATATGCATCTTTTGTCATTACTTGCTCTGATACTGTTTCGTATGTTGCAGGTACGCCTCTTAATGAGTTAGCACCTTCTTTTACTAATACTTGCTCAGTAATAGTTTCAAAAGTTGCAGGTACTACTCTTAATGTAGTATATGCATCTTTAGTCATTACTTGTTCTGATACAGTTTCATATGATGCAGGTACAGATTTTAATACTGTATAAGCATCTTTTCTAAGTTTTTGCTCTGATACAGTTTCATAAGTTGCTGGTACTTTTCTCAAAGTAGAATATGCATCCTTAGTCATTACTTGCTCAGAAATAGTTTCATAAGTTGCTGGTACTACTCTTAATGTAGTATATGCATCTTTAACCATTACTTGCTCTGATATAGTTTCATAAGTTGCAGGTACTACTCTTAGAGTAGAATATGCATCTTTTTTAAGAACTTGCTCTGAGACAGTTTCATAAGTTGCAGGTACAGCTCTTAAAGTTGAATATGCATCTTTTTTAAGTACTTGCTCTGATATAGTTTCATAAGTTGCAGGTACAGCTTGTAATACTTCATAAGCATCAGATACCATTACTTGCTCAGATACAGTTTCAAAAGTTGCTGGTACTACTCTTAATGTAGTATAAGCATCTTTAGTCATTACTTGCTCAGAAATAGTTTCAAATTGAGCAGGAGAAATACTTACAGAAGATTCACCTTCTGAAGCCATTACTTGCTCTGAAACACTTTCGAAAGTCGCAGGTATGATTCTTACAGAAGAAGTTTCTTCTGAAGCTAATACTTGCTCAGATGCATTTTCAAATCTTGCAGGAATGATTCTTATATTCACAATAGAATTAGGATCATTGTTAGCAGATGTTGTATTAGTTGTAGATCCAGCAGAAGTAGAAGTTAATTCTACTCTTCTGTTTTGTCTTCTACCATCAGCAGTATTGTTATCAGCAATTGGAGAAGTTTCTCCCATTCCATCATAACTAATACAAGATGAAGAAACACCTGCAGCTACTAAAGCATCATATACAGCTTTCGCTCTATTTCTTGATAAAGAAAGATTTGAATCAGCTCCTCCTTGGCTGTCAGTATGACCAACAATTCTTGAAGTTCCACCAGAACAATCAATGCTGCTAGCTATTCTTCTTATTTCAGCGTTAGAACCACCAGTAAGAACTGCTGATCCAGAATTAAACTTCACGTTTAAGTAAGAAGTACTACCACCTGTGTAAGTGCTACCACCTACAGCTCCGTGAGTACTAACCATAACTTGCTCTGAGATAGTCTCAAATTGAGCAGCAGTAACTCTTGCAGAAGATTCTCCTTCTGAAGACATTACTTGTTCTGTTACAGTTTCGAATGTTGCTGGAATTATTCGAATGTCAGACGCTCCATCACTTGCTAATACTTGTTCAGAAGCAGATTCGAATGTAGCTGGGTTAATGCTTACACTTGAAGATCCTTCTGAAGCCAATACTTGCTCAGTAATAGTTTCGAATGATGCTGGCGATACACTTAAAGTAGTATATCCATCATTAGTAAGTACTTGCTCCGAGATAGACTCATATGTAGCAGGTACGATTTGTACAGAAGACGATCCTTCTGATTTTAATACTTGTTCAGTCACAGATTCGAATTGCGCAGGTACAACAGTTAGTGTAGTTGAGCCATCTTTTGATAGGACTTGTTCAGTCACTGTCTCAGTGGTTCCAGGTACAACTCTTAATGAAGTTGCAGCCTCTTTTACTAATACTTGTTCCGTTACGATTTCGTACTGATCCTGAATTAAACATTTTGCGTAACATTTACCAGGTACAGACGGCATTCCTGCCTCAGGTTGAGCAAATGCTAACATTGCTGCAAAGGTAAATATTGTTGTAAAGATTAAGTTCAGTTTTTTCATAGTTGAAAAATGGTTTGATTAAAAAATATTATTCTGAAAAAATTAATTCCTAGCTAAAGTTACTTTTTAGGGTAACAAATAAAATATCGAGTTACATTTTTCGATTTCAGAAATTCTGTATCCATTTCTGACAGAAAATGCACCTCTTTGTTTTTTTGTAGTATTCTTATTTCTTCCTTATTTGAATGGTAAGTCTGGTTGGACTCACTACCCTGTAAAATAAGTTGTTTTGTGAATTCCGAATTCTTCCCAAGTAGCTTTTTAGTACTGTCAACTATTTGTTCAAATTCTTCTTTCGTTGTCTTATTATCATGCAAATATACTTTAAATAGTTTTCTTTCTAACAAAGATTGACACATATAAGAAAAAATAAAATCTGAATGACCAATATTTTCTTTAATCATCATCAAAATATCCAGGTCGTCCAATGTTGCAAAAATTGGTATATACTTATTGTATATCAATTTATTATCCATTAAAGAAAAATCTAATTTCAATAGTTCTTCAAGGCTTTTTGAACACAAAACTTTAACATTTAAATTTATTAATTTTTTTGCTCTTTTTAATATTGCAATCAACATTTGCTCTGCTGAAAGCACAGTTTTGTGCAAATATACCTGCCAGTACATCAATCTTCTAGCTACCAAAAACTTCTCTACACTATATATTCCTTTTTCTTCTACAACTAGGTGGTCATCTACAACATTTAGCATTTTTATTATTCTATCATATCCTATTACCCCTTCTGCTACACCAGTAAAATAACTATCTCTTATTAAATAATCCATTCTGTCCATATCAAGCTGACTACTTACCAACTCATGTAAAAAGGCTTTTGTATACTTTCCTTTGAATATCTTTATTGCCAAATCCAATTTTCCATCAAACTCTTCATTTAATTTTTGCATAAACATACTTGACAATAATTCATGTCGTACATTTATAATACTATGCTCTAATGCATGAGAATAAGGTCCATGTCCAATATCGTGTAATAATATAGCAATACATACTGCCTCCGCTTCTTCTTCTGTTATAGATATTCCTTTCTCTCTTAAACTACTTATTGCCTCTGTCATTAAATGCAATGTTCCTAAAGCATGCTGAAATCGCGTATGTAGCGCCCCTGGATATACTAGATGTGTTAACCCCAACTGTGTAATTCGCCTCAATCTTTGAAAATACCTATGTTCTATGAGATCGTATAAAATTTCGTGTTGGAAACTTATAAAGCCATAAACAGGATCATTAAATATTTTCTTCTTTGCCATATTACAAGTTTAGAATTATTATTACAATTTTATAAAAAAACTACTGTTTTTTTTATAAAAAAAATATATAATTTATTTGTTTACAATTTATACTTTTACTTTATTCAAAATCGTTTTACTTTTC
>JAZGFO010000085.1:0-18391 GCA_036479655.1 Saprospiraceae bacterium | reverse complement strand
TTATTAATTTCTTGCTATACATACTGTAAGAACAGACAATTTGACATCTCTTGATTCTAATAGTTTGATCGCAGCTGCCTCGATAGTTGCACCTGTTGTAAGTACATCATCAATCAATAATATATGTCTTCCTTCAATTTCTGATTTCCCTATATTTTTAAAAGTTTTCATAACATTTTGCACTCTTTCTAATCTTCCTTTTTTTGTTTGTGAAGGTGTCTGCTTGTCTTTTATTAGAGCTGTTGTATTGATTGGTTTTCCTAATACTTCAGCAATTCCTATTGCAATTTTTTGGCTTTGGTTATAACCTCGTTTTGACTCTTTTAATTTATGCAGTGGGATTGGAACAATTAGATCAATATTATTATACTTACCAGAATCCAAAGCCTTTAATCCAGCCAAGTAACCAAATTTAGTAGCTATATCTTTTCGTCCTTGATATTTAATACTATGCATCATATATTTTACATTAGAATAACTATAAAAATTTAAATAAGATGCTGCATATTCACAGGGAAATTTTCCCCAAAACTTTAGGCTAGCTGCATTATCTTTCACTTCAAAATGATTGGTATAAGGCATATTAAATTTACAACTAGTACAAAAGCTGTTACCATTATATATACTTATCTTACCACACATAAAACATAGGGTTGGGAAGATTAACTTCGAAAGACTATTTGTAATTTTAGGTAGCATTTTCAAAAAATAAGTATTGGGTGTATGAGTCATCTCTCTGAGATACGAGAAGATATGACATCATGGCACTTTGTTATGTGTTCAGTTTTAGTTCATTTTTTAATTAATCTCAATAAATTGGTAATACGCCTCTATGATTTTCTTTCATTGACCATTGTACTTGATAGACATTCCCGTCAACTTGATCAAGAAGTATAAAATTATAGATGTTTTCTGTTGGATATAAGGTAAACCTATTGTCAATTTCTTCATTTTTTCTTACAAGCGGAAGAGAATTTAATACAATTTCTCCTGCTGCTCCTTTTTCGGCAATAGTGAAGTGAACTTGCCACATTTTTCCGTTTCTGGTATTTAGCTTTATAAAAGTCCAAATGTTTTGTGTTGGGAACAATTTGTAAGTGGCATCGAAATTTTCTCTCTTATCGAAGTCGGTTCTTGGTTTAATTTGTTTTGTTTGAGCTGTCCCTATTGATGCAAAAAGAATCAGTATAAATGTGATATATGTTAATTTCATTTTGTCAATAATTTCTTGTTCATTTTATGTTGCTGACACATAAGTATTTATTAAATGGAAAAATCAGATGTCCTTATGTCATAATTATAATATCTGGTACGTCTTTTCCAAAGTTATGACATTTTCACTAAACCACCTAAAATAAGGTTACATTGCTAATGAAAACAGTAATTCTCCTATGCAAATAGTTAATAAAATTACTAAAGAAAAAATTACAAAAAAAAATACTTTTTAAACGATTGAAAACGTTATTAATCGTCACATCTTTATAATATAATAGTATAAAAACAATAAATGAAACTAATATTACCCTTTCTACTTGTCTTAATAATCATCAGCTGTGGCGACAAAATTATCAAAACAAAATATGATACAGGAGAAAAACATGAAGAGTATAATTATACTGGTGACTCATTAAAAAATGGAATATACAAGCAGTTTTCAAAATCGGGAATTCTTAGAGAAAAAAGTAATTACGAAAATGGTAAATTAAATGGAGAGCGGAGAATATTCAACAAGAATGGAAATTTGGAAATTATAGAATTGTATGAAAATGAAATTTTGAATGGTCCCTATCAAGAATTCTATGACAATGGCACTCCAAAAATGATAGCAAAATATACAAACAACATCTTAGAGGGATTAGTAAAAGTTTATTTTTCGTCAGGAAAAATCAAAGAAGAAGTGTACTTTGCAAACAATTTAGAAAATGGCCCATTTAAAGAATTTTATGAAAATGGAAAATTGAAATGGGAAGGAGCATATAAAAATGGGAACAACGAATTTGGATTAATAAAAAGATATAACGAGCAAGGAGTTTTAATTAGAAAACTGATGTGTGACGACCAATCTATATGCACTACAACATGGACAATCGATGGTTCTCATTTAAAATAATTCTTAATAAAACCAAATAAAAAATATATAACTAAATGCAAAGTACAATCAAGCTTACATTTATAATCATAATAGTGTTATCAACATATATAACTACATATGCCCAAATAGGCGGTAGATATGTATTTGAATTTTTGGGGTCGCCCCAATCTGCAAGGTTAACCTCATTAGGTGGCAGCTTGATTACTGTTGCTGATGATGATGTGTCATTAGCCGCCTCGAATCCTGCTCTACTAAGTGAAAAGACTGATGGGCAGTTGAGTATTAATCACAATTTTTCAATTGCGGATATAAGTAATGGCTATCTTGGATATGGAAGAAGATTAAAAAAATTAGGTATAGATGCTCACATAGGAATATCATATATTAGTTTTGGAGATTTTGTTGCTGCTGATGAATATGGAAACAATGAAGGTACCTTCTCTGGTGGCGAAACAGCATTAACCTTAGGTGCAAGTAAAAAACTTAACGACAGAATAACACTTGGAGCAAATATCAAAGGTATATTTGGTAATATGGAATCCTATAATTCTTCTGGAATAGGAGCTGATATTGGTATCTTATACACCAGACCAGAATCAGAAATGATTGTTGCTTTTTTGATAAAAAACATCGGGTATCAATTATCTGCCTATGGAAACAATGCTGGTGCTACTCCTCTGGATATACAAATCGGAGTGTCACAAAAATTACAGCATTTACCATTTAGGTTTTCAATAACAGCGCACAATCTTCAAAAATGGGGCATTAGATATGATGATCCAAATCAGATAGAACAACAATCATTATTTGGTGAAGAAGTAACTGAAACATCAAGTTTTAATAAGGGAATAGATAACTTATTTAGACACCTCATAATTGGTGGTGAATTTCTATTAGGAAAAACGCAAGGCATTAAGATAAGATTTGCCTACAATCACTTACGAAGAAAAGAACTTTCATTATCCAACTTTAGAAGTTTAGCCGGATTCTCAGCAGGATTTGGGTTTAAAATAAAAGGTATAAACATTGATTACGGGCTTGGCTATTATCACTTAGCAGGAACGGCAAATCACTTATCTGTGCGTACAGATATTAATAGGATTTTTAGAAAGTTTTAATATTTTTTCTTTGTTTTATATCAATTCCGAATATCAAAATGGCGAATAATAGATTATCTGTTACGCTTAATAGTTAAGTACTTATTAACTATCTAAAAGCCATAAATTTGCATAGTAATCATTATCTACATTACATATTGCGTAAATATATAATATGTAGTTAGTTTTTCGTATTTTTGCAACTTCCATCAACAAATGGGAAAACAAACTAAGAAAATGGCAAAAAAGACTAAATCAAAAAACACAAAAAAAGCTACTAAGCAAAAGCCTAATAACCATAGTTTCTATATCAAACTCCTATGGGGGATGTTGATCGCTGGACTTATATTGGTTACGTGCATATTTATATTTATATCAAAAACTCAATTGCCTGACACTTCTGTATTAGAAGATCCAGATTATGAAATCGCTACCCGTATTTTGGCAGATGATGGCAGAGAATTAGGAAAAGCATTTAAACTCAATCGAGAATGGTTGTCTTATGAAGAGATCAATCCATTGATTATTGATGCTTTAGTTTCTACAGAAGATGTAAGGTTTTTTAATCACAGCGGGATAGATGCACGAGGAACTGTTAGAGCGGTAGCATATCTAAGTACAAGAGGAGGAGCAAGTACTATTACACAACAGTTAGCAAAGTTGTTTTTTACTGTAAGATCAAGAACTTTTGTAAAGCGAATATGGCAAAAACTTAAGGAGTGGGTTATCGCTATTGAATTTGAAAAAAGATATACAAAAGAAGAAATTTTAGCAATGTATCTCAACAAGTATGATTTCCTTTTTGGAGCCAATGGTGTATCTGCAGCAGCAAAAACATATTTTGGTAAGGACCAGTCAAAACTTAAAGTAGAAGAGGCTGCTGTCTTAGTAGGTCTATTAAAAAACCCATGGATATATAACCCAAAACAGTTTCCAGAAAATGCCAATAAAAGAAGAGCGGTAGTATTAAAACAGATGGTAAGAAATAATAAACTATCTGATAAAAAATATAAAATACTACTCAAGCAGCCAATTGATGTTTCAAATTTTAAAAGAGAAAACAATTTTTCTGGTATTGCTCCTTATTTTAAGGCAGAACTTGTCAAAAGTGTCAAATCCATATTAAAAAAAGATAAATACGCTAAGCCTGACGGCACAAAATATGACCTATATACTGATGGGCTTGTAATAAAAACTACAATCGATTATGACATGCAAAAACATGCTGAAAATGCAATGCACAAACATATGAGTAGTCTTCAAAAATTGTACTTTGAAAAATGGAAAGGGCAAGATCCCTGGACATATAAAGCCGATGATGCACAAAAAAGAAAACGAAGGGGAACATTATCAAGACAAATAAGAGAGACAGACAGGTTTAAAAACTTAAGAAGAAGATACATTGGAAAAATTTCGAATGAAATAAGTGAGAACATTAAAAATGTACGTCTTTTGGATACGGATATATTTAGATTATTCAATGAGGATAAAAAACCTGGTAGCCTTGCAAATTTGGTACGTAAAAATACAATTAGAAGAGACCAATCGAAGACTTATAAAGAAATTTTAAAAAGTAAGTATTGGAAAACTCTAAAAAAACAATGGCTTTTGCTACAAAAGAAGAAAGATAAAGTATTTAGTAAAAAAGTAAAAATGAAAATTTTTGCTTACAACAGTCTTGGTGAAAAAACAGTAGAGATGTCACCATTAGACAGTATTAGGTATCACCATATGCATCTCCAACTGGGTTCAGTTTCGGTAGATCCAAAGTCTGGATATATAAAAACATGGGTAGGTGGAGTTAATCATAAATACTTTAAATATGATCATATCAGAAGTAATCGTCAAGTGGGATCAACATTCAAGCCATTTATATATGCTACAGCGATAGATGACCTTGCTATATCGCCATGTCAAAAAGTAAAAGACCAGCAATATTCTATTCCAGCCGGAGGACCAAAATTTAATCTTATGAAAAGTTGGTCTCCTACGAATGCCAATAATAAGTTTTCTAATCAAAATTTGACATTGAAAGAGGCATTAAAAAAATCAAAAAACTCTGTTTCTGTTTTTTTAATGAAAGAAATTGGAAATACAGAAAGAGTTAGAAATTTTGCATCAAAAATGGGTATTCCAAAATCAAAAATTCCTTCAGCACCATCTATTTGTTTGGGAGTGCCTGAGTTGTCTGTTATGGATATGGCAGGAGCATACACTACGTTTGCCAATAACGGAATACATACTACACCTCTATCTATCAAAACTATTGAAGATGCTAATGGAAGAGTAATATATTCAGGTGTGCAACACCGAAAAAGAGCGATCAATGCAAGTATTAATTATGTAATGGTTGATATGTTAAAATATGCTGCAAGTTTTATTTCTGGACCATTTAAAAGTGAACTCGGAGGTAAAACAGGGACAACTAATGACTATAAAGATGGATGGTTTATGGGCCTTACTCCTGATCTTGTGATAGCAACTTGGGTCGGAGGTGATAATGAGTGGATAAGATTTAAAAGTCTTCAAAATGGTCAAGGTGGTGTAATGGCAAGACCTTTTTGCTTAGATTTTTTGAAGAGATTAGAAAATGACCCAAACTCAAATTATGATTATAATGCAAAGTATAGCATTCCAGAGAATCTCAATGTAGAACTTGATTGTTCTCTATATGAAGCGATGGAACAAGATGACATAAAAAAATCAGAAGCTATTAAAAAAGAAAAAGAAGATAGTTTGGATGATGAATTTGAAGAGGACTTTTAGGGGATTATTGATTTTGTTGTGGACTTAATTTTCTTTTTTTTCTTTGAATATCGCTACGTCATCTCCTAAAAAGGATACCAATCAAATACAGTTAAGCCAAATGAAGTGCATAAAACGTACATTACTGCCTTAAAACAAGTCGATAATGGCAAAATTACACCTTTAATAGGGTTTGCAAAAAAATAACTAAACTTAACGAAAACACCATCGAACAATCATTCATTGAGCAATAAGTGGTATTAAAGGTTTTGCAATGAAATTATGGTTAGTTTTCATTAACATTTTAGGTTTATAATAGTCCTTATATTTTATTACATTTGTGGTAATAAACCTACAATATAGATATGACCTCATTGAAAAAAATATTTAACCTAACAGGATTTTTAATATTCCTAATCACATTTGCTGTTTTTTATATGTCTGCCGAGAGAGTTGGTAGCTTGTGGGATTGTGGTGAATTTATTCTTGGAGCATACAAACTACAAGTAGTCCACCCACCTGGAGCACCTTTATTCCTACTAATTGGTAGATTATTTACTTGGGTAGCTTCGGTAGTAAGTGACGATCCAGCTGATATAGCATTTGCCATCAATTTGATGTCGAGTATGGCTACATCATTAGCAGCAATGTTTACTGGATGGTCAACTATGATGCTCGGTAAATTGTCTATGGTAGGTAGAGAAGGTAAAACAACATCGGCTCAAAATTTAGCATTAGGATTTGGAGGGCTAGTAGCAGGATTAGCGACAGCTTTTACAATCAGCATATGGTTTTCTGCTGTAGAAGGAGAGGTATATGCCATGGCTTTAATGTTTACAGCTATGACTTTTTGGGCAGCAACTAAGTGGTATTATCTGCCAGATACGAAAGATACAGATAGATGGTTAGTGCTTACCTTATTTGTAGCAGGACTTTCGATAGGAGTTCACTTACTGAGTATTCTTACATTTCCAGCTATTTGTTTGTTGTATTATTATAAAAAATATAAAAAAATAACACCATTAGGATTGTTGATTTCTATGGGAATAGGATTAGGAATTATAGTATTTATTATGAAAGGAGTAATTGTAATGATTCCTACATTATGGAAAAATTTCGAATTGTTGTGTGTCAACTCATTGGGTATGCCAGTACATTCTGGACTGATCCCTACAATAGCTGTTTTGGTTGGATTGAGTTATTTCTTATTGAGATATGCACATAAAAACAATAAATATTTATTACAACTATTTACGGTTTCTGCTATATTGATTACTCTTGCATTTTCTACGATAGGAACTGTTGTAATAAGAGCAAATGCCGACACACCAGTAAATATGAATGTTCCAAGTGATGCCACAAGATTATTGCCTTATCTGAATAGAGAGCAATATGGTGAGCGTGCTCTTGTTATGGGACCTCATTATGATGCAAAACCTATAAAAGTAGATAGAGAAGAAAGGTATGGATTGGTAGATGGAAAGTATAAAATTGTAGACGAAAAATTTACTTATGTCTATGCAAATAAAGATAAAATGCTATTTCCAAGAGTTGGTCACTCGGAGGCATCTAGACCCGACTTACATAGATTATGGAGAGCTCAATTAAATGATGGCGTAGCACCAAAAGGAAAACCAGGCATGGGATATAACCTACAATTTCTTGCTAAATATCAATTTTCTTGGATGTATGTTAGATATTTTATGTGGAATTTTGTTGGTAAGCAAAATGGCGAACAAGGTTACTATCCTTGGGATGTAAAAGATGGTCACTGGAAATCTGGAATCAAAGCATTTGACGATGCTAAGTTGTACAATACAGATGAGGTTCCCGATACAATAAAAAACAATAAAGCAAATAACTCCTATTATTTCTTGCCTTTGATTTTTGGATTCTTAGGACTACTTTGGCATTTTTCAAAAAGTAAAAGAGAATTTTTTGCTATACTTATATTATTTATTCTTACAGGAATTGCCCACGTAATATATGCCAATGAACCTCCAAATGAGCCCAGAGAAAGAGATTACATCTTTGCTGGTTCGTTTATGATTTTCTCTATGTGGATGGGAATGGGTGTTTTTGCTTTTTTTGAAATGTTTAAAAATGGGCTCAAAAACAAATTGCCTTCTACCGCAGCAGCAACACTTGCTGGAGCATTGGTATTATCTGCTCCGATAATCATGGCATTCCAGAATTTTGATGATATGAGTAGAGCTGACATTACAGCTTCAAGAGATTATGCTGCCAACTTTCTCAACTCTGTAGCACCTAATTCAATATTATTCACCTATGGTGATAATGATACATATCCGCTATGGTATGCACAAGAAGTAGAAGGTATAAGGACAGATGTAAGAGTTGTCAATCTGAGTCTAATAGCTGTAGATTGGTATATCAATAAGTTGAGAAACAAGGTTAATGATTCTGCCCCAATCAAGCTATCAATTCCAGCTAATGCAATAAGAGGTAAAAAAAGGAATCAAGTTTTCTTTCACAATTTTGAAAATCCACAGGATAAAAAAATAAATAAGCCAACACCAATCAAAGCTGCATTAAAATATATTGCAGATCCAAGAAATGAACGTGAAGGACAGACTATTCTTAATACAAAGAATATTTTTATCCCAATCAATGAAGCGAAATATAGAGCAACAGGAATGCTTGGCAACATTGATAGTTTGCAGTTTGAGAAAACAATAAATATTAAATTTTCTGAAGGAAAATCTTACATGACAAAAGACGACTTAGCAGTAATGGATATTATTGGTTCTAATTTTTATGATAGACCAATATACTTTGCTACAACATGTAGAAATGAAAAACTACTTGGTCTAAATGATTATATGCAATTAGAAGGATTGGCATTAAGATTAACACCATTCAAGCAGAAAAGTGATCGATCATTGGCGATCTATGGTAGTGGACGTATAGATGAAGAAATAGTGTACAAAAATGTAATGGAAAAATGGGTCTGGGGTAATTTTGACAATAAGGATCTATTTGTTGATAGGAACTACATGGCAGAAATCCAAGCGATGAAAATGGCAATTTTAAGAGCATCATTGACTTTTTCTCAAAAAGGAGAACATAAAAAAGCGGCAGATTTAGCAAAAAAGTATTTTGAAGGTTTTCCTCATATGAATTTTACTTATGACGCCAGTATTATACCATTTATCAATGTTTTGGTAAATGCTAAAGAATTTGATGAAGCGAAAAAACATTTACGTATTCTTGGTGAAGAATCACGTCAGTACATGAAATTTTATCAATCATTAGATGCTGATGATCTTCATGATTTTCAGCAGGAAATGGGTTATACATCCAGAGCAGTACAAGATGTATTATCTATTTCAAAAAGTGTGCAAGATCCAGCATTCGTAAAAGAAATGGAAGACAAACTTAAAATATATAGCATATCACAAATTAGAAATTGATTGTATCAGATAATCAATAATGTGACTTTTATGATTTGATTGGTCAAAATAACAGAAGTGTTATTCTTATTTTTCATTGAATAGCATTAAAAAACTTAAAAAGTATAAGTATATTATACTTTTGTAAATTGAATATTAAAATTTTAGAAAATGGCAGAAACGGTAGAAAGCACTTTAAAAACAGGAAAAGAAGAAATGGAAAGTGCAGTAGATCACTTTAGAAATGAATTGGCAAAAATCAGAGCGGGCAAAGCTTCTCCAGCAATAATCTCTGGATTATTTGTAGATTATTATGGCACACCAACTTTAATGAGCCAAGTAGCCAATATTAGTACTCCTGATGCACGTACATTGAGCATACAACCTTGGGAAAAAACTATGTTAGCCCCAATAGAGAGATCTATCTTTGAAGCTAACATCGGTCTTACTCCTATGAATGATGGAGAATTTGTACGTATCTCTATCCCACCTTTAACGGAAGACAGAAGAAAGGAAATGGTAAAACAAGCCAAATCTTATGGTGAAGATGCTAAAGTAAGTCTTAGGAATACACGACATAAAATGATGGACTTTATCAAAAAAGAAGTCAAAGATGGTTATCCTGAAGATGCTGGAAAAAAGAAAGAAAGCGAAGTTCAAGATTTGGTCAACGGATTCGGAAAAAATATTGATAGCATCTTAGCTGCCAAAGAAAAAGATATAATGACAGTATAATATTGGGCTCAAGTTGCCCTCTAACTCCCTGAAGGGAGAACCGCCACGCTTGTTAGACTTAGACAATTTAATAAAACGAAAAATTAAAAGGAAGTGATTGAAATCAATCACTTCCTTTTTTTAATTCTATCTCCTCAAGGGACTTTTTTATTTGATTTTCAGTAATATCTACCATACATTTAAAATGGCTTTTAGGGCATTTCTCTTTACCGATCTTACTACATGGGCTACAATTAATATCTCTATTGATAATATGAAGAACATGTTTTGGATGATTTTTACCAAAAAATGGATACATTCCAAGTTTAATATTTGTACTTCCCCAAAATACAATTACTGGTCGCTTATAGGCAGCAGCAATGTGCATCAATCCGGTATCTCCAGTAATAACAAAAGTACTCTTCGAAACAATACAAGCACTTTCATTTAATGAGGTTTTGCCAACTTTATTAATGAGTTGCTTATGATTTGCACACAAAGTATTAGCTTCCTCTTTTACATCATTACCACCTAAAAGTACAATTGGTAACTTAGCGTTCTTAATAATAATTTCTACCTTTTCTATCGGTATTCTCTTGGTCATATAGGTTGCACCCAATACGAGTGCAATATATTTACTTGCAGGTATTATTTTACTGATTTCATCAGCTCGAATACCATGAAAGTAATCCAATCCTTCTCCATCATCATTAATCCCTATTTGTTTGACACCTTCAAAGTATCTATCTACAAGATGTACCTTTGGTAAAAAATCTATACTGAGATGCACTTCTAACCATTTTTGAATATTTATTTTATCAAACGAAATACTTTTGACACCTAAAAGATATGACAATCGCTTACTTCTTAAGTTTTTATGCAAGTCAATGATCAAATCATATCGTTCAAGCTTTAGACAATCAATTATTTCTGTAATTTCTTTATCTATCAATAATACTTTATCAATATTAGGATTGTTTTCAACAACAGATTTGAATTTTGTCTTTGTTATAAAGTGAACTTCGGCACCCAATTGTTTTTTTACCGCACGCACAATAGGACTAGTAATAACAATATCACCTATTGAAGAAAATCTAACAATAAGAATCTTTTTGTATTCAGGATTCATAAAGTAATTAACGGATTTTAGACAAATATGTTTTGCTAATAAATATCAACTGCTACTGATGATCTATCTAAAAAAATTATGCATGTCCAATTAGTTGACTTTTTTTAACGTCATATCAAAAACAAGTGTAGCTCCACCTGGTATAGGACCTGTACCTGCACAACCATAACCTACATCGTATGGCAATATCAATGTACATTCTCCACCTTCCCCTATTTCCGGAAGACCTATTTGCCATCCTCTAATAAGGTTACCTAATGGAAATTCAGAATTATCACTACCATCAAATACATTTCCATTTGTCAATCTACCTTCATATGCAACAGTGATAACATCACTAAGAGAAGGTTTGACACTGTTACCAGGCTTATCGATGATGATATGTACTCCTTCACTGAGTTCTTTTGTTGTAAGATTATTTTCTGCAATATACTCTTCGACACTTAATCCCGACTCACAACTACTACTTCCACAAGAAGACAAGACAGCTAAACAAAATATAAATAGAATATTTTTCATTAGTTTTTATTTTTAAATGAGCGCAATGATACAAACCTAGATGCAATAGTAGAAATAAAAGAAGTATTATGTTAATTGAAATGTGGCTAAAGCCATATTTGTTGCTTTTTTATTATCCGTTGGTTGAAACCAACGGCAATTAAATACCATATTACATTTATTCTTTTGTACTACTTCTTCCTTATCTTATATAACCGTCCGCTTTAGCTGACGGTTATTAGACTTTTAATACAGTGGCTTTAGCCACATTTATAGCTTATTCTAGTCGCAAGTAAATTACTGTTTTTAAAGATTTAATGAATATATCTAATTTGACCAAACAGCATACCGCTGTCGTCTTAGCTCTAAAGTCAATTGCTTTTCTATATTGAGCGCATCTTTCTTGGATTTTATACGATCAATATGATTGTAAAGACTAGGCCTAAGATACATCCCATACTTCTCAACGATATTAGAAGACAATTTGTACCCTTTCTTACTACGATATCCTGATAGATGTTGATCAAATCTCTGTTGCGGAGTTTTGCTCGTCATACCTACGTATAGACATTCCAAAACACCATTAAACTGTGGATTGGCTTCTCTAAACTTACTGTTTTCAGTAAATACACGCTTAGAAAGTTCTATAACATAAATGCTATACATTGTTTGTTTTTCATGTTTTTAGATTTTTTTAAACTCTACTGAAAATGTATCTGTAACCTCACCATAAGGTACATTTTCGCCAATCCCCTCATAATGTTTGAATAGTACTATTATACTTTCCTCTCCTTGTACATCAGGTAAAATGATATAAAACATCAACACATTCAAAAATAGCGATATATAAAAAAAACTATATGTGAAAATAAAAATGAATACCATGTTACTATAATGAGTACCAATAATATAATGACTACTCTTCTACAAATTCCATTTCAACTTGTCGGTTTTCCAAGTCTGCTTGCAAAATCGTCACTCTTACTTTTTGTCCCAAGGTGATAACTTCTCCTGTTTGTCTTCCTACTGCCTTTAATCTACTATCTGCCACTTCAAATGGTTGATCCATAGTAGCAAAAGAAACCATACCTTCAATATGCGAATCTGTTAATCTTATAAACAATCCTCTATCTATCATTCCTGCCACTACCCCATCAAAGTCTTCTCCCACATGATCCATAATAAACTCTACTTGCTTATACTTTATGGATTCTCGTTCTGCATCTGTAGCTTTTCTTTCTTGAAACGAAATATGCTTAGCTTTAGCTTCTAAATCTTCTTTTTTTACTCTAAAAGTATCATTTAGGTTTTTGTCTAATATCCTATGAACCAATACATCACTATACCTTCTAATAGGTGAAGTAAAGTGTGTATAATACTCAAACGATAGTCCATAATGACCAATATTATCTGAAGTATATATCGCTTTTGACATTGTTCTTATTGCTAAAGGTACTAACATTTTCAACTGTTCGTTTTCTTCAGCAGCATCAAATAAACCATTAAACGAACTTGCTATTTGTTTAGGTGTATTCAATTCCATTTTATAACCCAATTCTTTAGCAAACAAAGCAAAATCTGCTAATTTATCAGTATTAGGCAAATCGTGAACTCTATATATAAATGGTACTTCAGGTTTAGCTTTTTTTGCCATATATTTAGCGACAGATTTATTGGCCAATAGCATAAAATCTTCAATCATCATATGTGCCTCTTTCCTTTCCTTGACATATATGCCTATTGGTTTTCCTTCTTCATCCAATTCAAATTTTACTTCCTCGGATTCAAATGATATAGCTCCATTTTTAAATTTAGCCTTTCTTAGTTTTCTTGCTATTTTACTAAGTTGCAGTATTTCGTGAGCATAATCTCCTTCTTTTGATTCTATAACTTCTTGTGCTTCTTCGTAAGTAAATCTTCTATCAGAATGGATGGCAGTCCTACCAAACCATTCATTAATAATTTTAAATTTTTCGTTAAAAATAAAAACAGCTGAGAATGTATATCTATCTTCATGAGGATTGAGCGAACAAAGGTCATTACTCAGTTTTTCTGGAAGCATAGGCAATACTCTATCTACAAGATATACAGATGTTGATCTATTTAGTGCTTCTTTGTCCAAGGGGCTATTTTCTGGTATATAATGAGATACATCAGCTATATGAATTCCGACTTCTATATTGCCATCCTCCAATTCTTTATATGATAATGCATCATCAAAATCTTTTGCTGTAGCTGGATCAATAGTAACAGTAGTTGTATTCCTCATATCTCTTCTTTTGTCCACTTCTTCTTGTAGCACTCCAGGCTTGATATCTCTCACTTGATCCAATACTTCCGGTGGAAAATCTAAATCAAAACCTTGGCTAAGTAATATACTTTGCATTGCAATATCGTTTTCACTTGCCTCACTCATTACTGACGTTACTTTTCCCCACAAGGATTTATTTTGGTTTTTGCCCCAGTCACTTATTTTTACAACTACAGGATCTCCTTCAGTTGCATCCATAGTATCTTCAAATTTTATAAGTATTTCTTTTACATCATTTCTACGTAGTGGATATACAACAGCATATTTTTTATCATTTCGGAGTTTTCCTAAGATATGAGTAAGGCTTCGTTCTACTATTCCGACAACTTTTCCTTCTGGTTTTCTTTTACCTTTAATTTTTGGAACATTAACCCTCACGATGTCTTTGTTCATTGCTCCCTTCAGGTTTTTTGCATGCACATAGATATCATTATCAATTTCGTCAACAAGAATGTAAGCGGCACCACTTTTGGTCATATCTACTCTTCCAGTATATTCTTTGGAAGGAAAAAACTTAGATTGTTTGTCCACAGAAGCATGGATGTTCCATTTGTATTTATTCTCTTTTATATTATATAGCAAGCCTTCACTTTCTAATACTTTTATAGCATGTAATACTGATTCTTTAGAATTTTTTATTTGCATTTTAGCAATTACTTGCTTAGGCGTTAGCCTTTTTGATTTGTCTCTGGAAAACAATTTCACCAATTCCTTTTTAAGTTGTTTTGGTGGTAATTTATTCCCTTTGACTTTTATTTTATTTCGTCTAGACATATGTCTTAAATATTTTTATGTGTTTTGTAGGTTGATTTGGGTGAGCATGTAAAATACTAAATTTTATGTGTTTTACATACATATATTTAGTAGATGTAATCTTTTGTACTTATGTAAAGAATGTTTCTTAAGAAAAGTCTATTCCGTTGATATGGAAAAAGTAGTAGAGTAGAATATCTACGGTTATAATACATTTTATACTTTACAATAGTTCCATCAGTCAATAATAATATCAAATTATTGGTTCTAACGCCTATATATTATTGCTCCATAGCATTAGGATCTAATTCTAATGCTTTATGAAATGCAATTCTAGCAGACGCTTCATCTCCAAAATTTTGGTACGCTTTACCCAAATTTACGTATGAGACAGCAATGTCAGGAGATAATTTTACCACTGTTTCAAAATATGAAATAGCTTTTTGATGATCGCCCATCATTCCATATGTAATACCCAGTAGTCTATTGGTTTCTACATCGCTATCATTTAGAGCAAGTGATCGCTTAAGATATGATTGCGCTTTGGGTATATCTCCTTTTATTTCACCTGCATTACGACCAGCATCTCTTAATGCAATAGCAAGATTTTTAGATGCATCTTTATTATTTGGTGATATTCTTAACACTTGTTCATAAGATTTGATTGCATTATCAAAATCTTTTTTATAAAAATAAGCATTACCCAGTATTAAGGCAGCATTTCTATAGTTGGGGTGTATCGTGAGTGCTTTTTCAAGATATGGAATTGCTTGGTTCAACATCTTTGATTTCTCAAGATTATTTTTCGTTTTATTTGATTCGGCAACTAATGCTCCACCAGCGGCATTGAGCACCTTGGCACTATTAGTCGATGTCTTAACATCTGTTGTAAATAGTGTAAAATCATTTTTCCAAACATTATTTCTCGTCACCGTTTTAAAACTATAAACTACAAATAATGGTGCCAATACAATGAATGTCTTTTTAGTATCCCAATTTTTAACCGCCTGAAATATAAAATATCCAATAATTAAACAAAAACCTAATGAAGGCATAAACATAAATCGCTCTGACATATTAGTACCAATAGGAAAAACAATATTTGAAACTATCGAAACAGTGATCAAAAAGTATAAAATGCCATAGCTAATAATTTTTTTATTTTTAATCCCTATTATACCTACAATAGCCATTCCTACATATAGCAACGCACTAAGAATAACTTTCCAGCTACCAAATGACATCATTTCTATATGTCTAGGATAGTAATCGTGGGTAAGTGGGTGAGGAAATAATAATAATAAAATATACTTTCCAAGTGTAAATATTATTGTTGCCGATTTTTCAGCAAATGAAAAAGGAACATATGCATTTCCATCAATTTTCAAAAACGGATTGTTCATTAATTCCATAGGAGTCCCACCAAAATCTAATCCAAGAACACTGAATCTAATTGCAAGAAAAACTAAAGTTGCTGCCAATAAAGTGCCCAATGGTTTTATCAATTTTTTGAAGCCATCATTTCTAAAAAAATATATGCTCAACGGAATAACTGCAAGAAATGTGATCGTTGTCTCTTTGGACATTAACCCCAAAAAAAAAGCTACAAATATGCCTATCAGGTATTTATTGTATCCACTATCATAGTATCTCAACGAAAAATACAATCCGAGAATCGCACCCATCATACTCATTATCTCATCTCGACCTTTGATATTGGCAACTGCTTCTGTATGTATAGGATGTACTGCAAACAATAATGACGCTATCAAAATAAAAACATAAAACCCTTTCTGGTCAAAAAATCGAGGTTTCAACAATATTAAAAGCGTATTATAGATCAACATACAGAGTAAACTGTACAAAAATATATTAATAAGATGTCCAGTTTTAGGACTTCTTCCAAACATCTCATACTCTAGTGCAAACATAATAGGAGTCAATGGGCGATATCTCCCTCCTGCGACTAATTTTGCTTTGCCTTCAGTTTTAAAAAACCCATAAAAAGTATCTTTTGTCAATAATCCAGGAATACCAGAAACACCTTGTGTAGTGTACATATTATCATAGATAACTATAGCATCATCTTGTGTGTAATCATGGGTTATCGTATTGGCATACAATAAAAAAGCAGCAATAAAAACGATCCATTTGTACCACGAAGAATTACGATTACCAGAAATATTCTTTATTGTATTTGTTTTTGATTGATTGACTTTAATTTTTCTTGCCATGGTTTTACTATTATTCCATAAAGTTAGAGAATATCATAGAAATGAATATAAATTCAAATATTTATTAAATACTTTTTTATTGACAACACAATTAAAGTATTGTTTCCGCTAATTCCAACAGCTCTACTTCACTATACTTCTTACCCATTAATTGTACAGCAATTGGCATTCCATCAGTATTTAAACCATTCGGAATACTGACAGCTGGCAATCCCGTAAGATTGGCTAATACTGTAAATACATCTGACAGATAGACTTCCACTGGATTGTCTATGTTGGTTCCTGTTTTCCAAGCTACATCAGTAGTGACTGGCAATATTATATAATCATATGCATTAAGTACTTTGTCTATTTCCGCTTTGATTAATTGTCTTACCTGCTGTGCTTTTTTAAAATAAGCATCAAAATATCCTTCACTCAATACGTAAGTACCTAACATAATTCGACGTTTTACTTCTTTGCCAAATCCTTCTGATCTAGTATTGATATACATATCATGCAAAGTATCAGCGTCCATTGATCGATAACCATATCGTACACCATCATATCTACTTAGGTTAGTAGATGCTTCTGCAGTAGTCAACACATAGTAAGTAGGGACCAAATAATCTAAAAATGAAAAATCAAGTGATTCGACACTATATCCTTTAATCTCTAATTTTTGAGTGGTTTGGTCAAAAGCTGATTTTATTTGAGGATTTAGTTTTTCATGATTGACCATTGATTTAAAATAGGCAATTTTTTTAGTGTTACTTTTAGGTCTTTCTGACAATAAAACTGATGAAGAAGTAGCATCAAGAGGATCTTTTCCTGCTATAACATCAAATACTTTACTAATATCTGAACAAGTGTTTCCGATAATTCCGATTTGATCAAATGAGGAAGCGTAAGCAATTAAGCCATATCTCGACACCCTACCATAAGAAGGCTTGAGTCCTACAACACCACAAAAAGCTGCTGGTTGTCTTACTGATCCTCCTGTATCTGATCCCAAGGCAATAAGGCAAGTATTCATCTGTACTGAGACTGCCGCTCCTCCGCTAGACCCTCCAGGAGATCGAGTAGGGTCAATACCATTTTTACAAATTCCATAGATACTATTCTCGTTGGCTGATCCCATTCCAAATTCATCACAATTTGTCTTTCCAATAATAATTGAATCTTCAGCGAGTAGATTTTTGATGACTGTTGCATCATAAGGAGCTACATATCCTTCTAAAATTTTGGAAGCAGCCGAAAGTTTGTGTCCTTTAAGTGATATGACATCTTTTACAGAGACTATACATCCAAATAACTTACCTAATGAATCTCCATTTTTAATTTTTACATCCAATGCTTCTGCTTGAGCTAATGCATCTACTGCATATACATCTACATAAATATTGAGGTCTAATGTTTTTTCTAT
>JAZGFO010000084.1:0-25106 GCA_036479655.1 Saprospiraceae bacterium | reverse complement strand
ATTTAAATACAATAGAATCAATGCAAAATAAAAATTTAATAACTGAAAAGGGAGAAGATCTCAATTACTTAAAATATATAAGAGGAAAACAATATTTAAAAGTTTTGCAAAGGCTAAATGTAATAAAAAAGGATAAAAGCTTAAAACCTTCGCTAGCAGTTACTCAAGACATTATAAATACTCAAATAACACCACATTACAGGATTTCAGCAAGGCTAATTATTGATTATTTAGGTAAGAGGACAAGATAATACAAACGCTATTTTTTATTATTTACGAAACTAAAAATAAATATACAATGCATATATTACAATGCTTATTTTAATTCCTTTGCTCATAATTAGGTATAGTTCTTATGAAATTGTACTTCAATAAGTAGACAAAACACTGCAAAAACAGAAATTGTTACAAACTTAAAAATCTAAACTTACTCAACAATCTATAGAAATAAATCAAGAGTGCTCATTACAGATAGAAGCCAAATCAGAGATAAGTACATTAATTATTAACAATGTCAGCTACTGTTGGTAATCTTAGAGAACGCTATGAAGAAAACTTAGAATCAAATCATAACAATCTCAAATGATTTGAATCATTAGCTAATAAAGTCTTAGAAAAAAAGTCCCATATCCATTTGGTAGACTTACCATATAGTGTAATACATCTTCCGTTAAAGACTTGCAGGGTATTAAATTAATTGGGGAATTATAATAAAACATGCTGTCATTCAAATAATTCATCCAACAATTCTTCTCTATTAGATGATGTGTAAGTGCCTACACATGTCCCTAAACCGCTTGCCATTATACTTATACATGTACCAGTAGTGTCAGCCAAGTCTTTATGTTCTCTTCGTAAAAAGCAGTGTCCCAACTCATGATATACTACATATTCTCGTTCTAAATCTGTAGCATCACTCCAATAAGGAGTATCTAATAATATTGAAGGATTTTCATTGTTTTCTTCGTTTAAGCGGCAAAGACCAATTACACCACTTGATGTAATATTTTGAATATAACCCTCAATCTGCTCGTCGCTATTATCAAATATAATTCCTCTTTTTTGAGCCTCTACTTTAAATGATTCATAATAAGGCACTAAGGCATCATCTATCTTTACTCCTTCGTATTTATTGGTGCAAGTTGTGCAAAAATAAGCGGTAATAATTAAAAGAATATATTTGTTCATAGTGGATTCATTTTATATGTGAATATAACGGAAAACATTATAAATATCTTTTGTTATCTGTTGTTTTTTTTGAACGGCAACGACATTTTTAAGAAATTATAAAAGAATTTAACCTTAGCAAATTGGTCAAACCACAATAAGATTACATATTTGCAACGTTTTTAAGATAAATAAATAAAAATCGCTTGAAAGGATTCCAAAATATTATACAGTTAATAATAATCATTACAATAATTATTGTTGTAAATATTATTGCAAATTTTTATTACAGTACAATAGATCTTACTGAAGAAAAAAGACATACGCTATCAAGCTCTACAAAATCAGTTATTGATCAAGTCGATGATGTAATGTATATAAAAGTGTTACTGGCTGGTGATTTTCCATCGGGATTTAAAAGATTGCAAAATGCAACAAAAGATTTGTTAGAAGAGTTTTCTGATATGAATCCTAATATTGAATACATATTTGATGATCCATTAGAAGGTGATCAAGAAGATGTAATAAAAAGAAGAGACCAACTTAGTAAAGACGGCATCATACCTATAGCACTTAAGTTTTTTGATGGCAAGGAGTATATCCAAAAAGCAATGTATCCGTATGCATTAATTAGTTATCACAATAGAAACACTAAAATCAGCTTAGTAAAAGAGCAAACAATTGGGGAAGATGAAGAAGTGACACTCAATAAAAGTATTGAAAGATTAGAATACAAATTTACCAACCTTTTTCAAAAATTGAATCTTGAAAGAAAACAAAATATTGCTTTTAGTATTGGTAATGGAGAAGTACCTTATGAACGTACGATACGATTGGAAACAGAACTAAAAAACCACTACAATACTGGTAGACTCAATCTTGATAGCCTTATAGTAATAGATCAGGCATTGGACTTATTGATAATCGCAGGACCTACAAAAGCAATTAGTGACAAATCAAAATTTAAAATTGACCAGTATATAATGAATGGTGGTAAAGTAATGTGGTTTATCGAAAAACTTGATGCTAATCTTGATAGTATCAGTCAGCAAAAATTTTATATCCCACATGACATTGTAACTGGAGTTGATGACTTATTATTTAAATATGGTGTAAGAATACAACCTAATTTAGTTTTGGATCTTGAAGCATCATCTATTCCTCAAGTAGTAGGTCAACAAAATGGAAAACCACAAACTATGCAGTACAAATGGTTTTACCATCCTCTTGCCTTGCCAAATCAAAATCATCCTATTGGTAAAAATATTGATAGAGTAAATTTGTTTTTTCCAAGTTCTATTGAAACAATCAAGACAAAAACAAATGTTACAAAAACACCAATACTAACTTCGTCTCCATACTCAAGACATCAATTAAATCCAGTTAGGCTAAATTTTGAAATATTAAAATATCCACCTAAAGAAAAACAGTTTAATAAAGGAAAACAAACGTTAGGTATGTTGCTTGAAGGTGAATTTGAGTCTGCATACAAAAACAGAGTAAATAAAGAATTTAAAGAAGGTTTAGATCAAGTAAACATTGACTACAAAGAAAAAAGTATCTCGACTAAGCAAATTTTATTTACAGATGTCGATTTCATAAAAAACTTTGTAAACCATAGGACTAAATCTGCAGAGCCAATAGGATATAATAAATGGGAGCAAAAAGTGTACGAAGGCAATAGAGATTTTATTCTTAATGCTGTTGAATATATGTTAGATGATAATAATGTATTAGATTCCAGGTCAAAACAAGTAAAACTGAGGCTTTTGGATGCAGTAAAAACTAAGAATGAAAAGTCAAAATGGCAATTTTTTAATTTAGGTTTACCATTAATTTTTCTTGCGTTTTTTGGACTTTTATTTAATTTATTTAGGCGAAGAAGATATCGTTAAAACAGGTTATATCGTAGTTGTTATTGACACAAATCATTGCAACATTTCGTTCTATAACCATAACAATAAATAATATGATTAAAACCATTTTTATAATTTTACTATCATTTATTAGTATAGGTTCATGTCTATCACAGAAAGAATCACCTACTTTTAATAAGATTGGAGCTATAAATTTAAGTTTTGGCTATGGTGTAGAGTTTCCTTTTGCTGATATGGCAGATCGCTATAGTACAAATTTGAAATTTACTTTAGGAATTGAAAAAGTAACAAAATCGCAATGGATATATGGGTTAGAGTTTGCATTTATGTTTGGGGATACAGTCAAAGAAGATGTACTTCATTCATTGAGAATACCTAATGGAGAAGTATTAGGTGCCGACAATGCTTATGCTGATGTATTTACAAGAGAACGTGGATTGTTTTTAGGTATTAATTTTGGTAAAATAATAAAGTTTAACAAAAACTCAAGGTCAGGATTGAGATTGACAAATGCAATAGGAATTTTTCAACATTATGTAAGAATTGGAGACGAACATAGAAGTCTTCCTCAATTAGATGGAGATTATAAAAAAGGATATGACCGTTTATCAAGAGGGTTAGCGCTTCGTCAATTTGTAGGTTATCATCATATAAGTGATAATAAGAGAATAAATTTTATCATAGGTCTTGAGTTTACAGAAGGTTTTACAAAGCATGTAAGAGCTATAGACTTTGATACAGGATTAATGACGAGTCAAAAAACGAGATTTGATGGTTTAGTTAGTTTAAAAGCGGCTTATATCTTACCTTTCTATGATGATTATGTGGCTGAAGAAATATTCTATTAATGTCCAATTGGATATACTCAATTATAATATCAATTTATCAAGCAGGATTTTCAGTTGCTTCGCTTTGGAATAGAAAAGCGAACTTACGTGTAAAAGGTCTAAAAGCACAACGAAGAAATTATAAACATACTAAAAGCGACAAGCAAAGTCCTTCTGTACTTATACATTGTGCTTCGATGGGAGAATACCAACAGGCAAAACCTATACTTGATTGGATACTTGAGCATACAAACTATGATATTCAATTAAGTTTTTTTTCTTCTTCAGCACATGATGCTATTCCAACATCTAAAAGAATAACAAAGTATTATTTGCCTGTGGATAAAAAATCGGCAATGTCTCTTTTTTTAGATTTTATCAATCCACAAATAATTATCATTGTAAAAAATGAGTGGTGGTGGAATATGTTAAGTGTGATTGCAAAAAAACAAATTCCCACATATCAAATATCTGCAACAATACGGAAAGAGCACTATTTCATTAAACATCCAATATCCTTTTTCAGGACTCGACTTCAAGTTTTTAAACAAATTTTTGTTATAGATCAAGGCTCATTGGAAAATCTAAAAACAATATTCATTGGAAATATTACAATTGCCGGTGATAGCCGAAAAGATCAAGTTCTAAAAATCAAACAACATGCAGTTCCAAATGTATTTCTTAACAGAAAAAAAGTAATTATTTTTGGGAGTATTTGGTCATCAGACATAGATACTATTATAGATATTATAAAATTTACACCTGGATATATTCACATATTATTCCCTCATGAAGTGGGACAAAAAAACATTGATACTATTAAATATAATTTTAAAAACATACAATTGATCAACAATCTAAATGAAATATCTGAGATTCAAAACAATGTCTCATCCAACAACATCTACCTCGTTACTAAAATGGGGATTTTAAAGTCTGCTTATTGTAATGCCTCGCTTGCTTATGTTGGTGGTGGGTATGGAGACGGAATACATAACATCCTGGAGCCTGCTGTCTTCAATATTCCAACATTGATAGGTCCAAATTACACTAAAAGTAATGAAGCAATAAACCTAATACATCAAAAATGTGTATTAGTAATAAAAACAAAAAATCAAACAAAAATAGTAGTTGACAAAGCAATTAATAGCTCCTCCGTTGTCAAAATAAAACTAGAACAATATTTTACACAAGTAGAATCAACAACAAGTATCATTTGTAAAAGTATATTTGCAGAAAAAAATATCTGAAGTAAATAAAATGCACTTAGATTTAAAAAAAATAAACAAGTTAAATATTCTTATAATTGGAGACATTATATTGGACAAATATATCTATGGAGAAATAAATAGACAATCTCCTGAAGCTCCAATACCTGTGATTGACCAACAAGAAGAAAAAAACATACTTGGAGGAGCAGCTAATGTAGCATACAACCTGCATACACTTGGTGCAAGCCCTGTATTAATCGGTACTGTTGGCAATGATAAAAATGGAACAATAATTAAGCAATTATACACTTCAATAATTGATAAAAACATACATATAATAGATTGCAACAAAAAAACAACCACGAAAACAAGAGTAGTTGTTGATGGGCGACAAATATTAAGAATTGATGATGAAAACACAACTCCAATAAACGAAATAGAAACCGCCAAACTAATAGAAACCGTCACTTCAATTATTGAATCCAACAACTTGTCTGGTTTAATACTTCAAGACTACAACAAAGGAATATTAACAAAAGTCAATATTAAATTACTAATAGAAATAGCACATAAAAACAATATACCTGTATTTGCCGATCCAAAACATGACAACTTTTGGGAATACAAACATGTAGATTTTTTTAAACCCAATAATAAAGAATTACTTATTGCCTGTAGATTACAAAAATCACAAATATCAGAAGCGGCAGTGACAACCCTAAAACGGTTATCTTGTAAAGCACTAATCGTTACACTGGCACAAGATGGAATAATGTACTTAACAAAAGACAAAAACGGGATAGCTAAAACTGTAAAAATTGAACAAGCAGATGTAAGTGGTGCTGGGGATACTACTCTTGCTATGATGGTCATAGCTTATCTAACTGATCATAAAATAGAGGATATCGCACAACTCGGTAATATCGCAGGAATGTTGGTCTGTAAAAAACCTGGTGTATCTACAATAAAACTAAAAGAGGTGCAAAATTGTCTTAATGCTGATAAAAAAATGAAGAAATAGGAAAAAATTATAAAAGTAGTAATCCAATAAGACAAATAAAAAGTAAAAGATTGCATACATTAGCTTTTCATTTACCGAGCTAATTAATTTATATTGACTTTAAAATTTAAAAACAACAAGATTATGAGAACAAGTTTTACTCAAATTTTTAATTTAAAAAACACATTCCTTATGCTACTTTTAGCAGGAAGCAGTGTAGCAATTGGACAGTGTGATGATCCAATACCGGCACCAGAAGGTGCAGTATACAATCACCAATTTGATGCTGGAATAGACGGATGGACTAGTACCGACTTAGATGGCAACCCGAGCACAAACTGGGTATGGCAAGCTGATGGATTAGTAGCTGGTGGTGCATTCAATGCCGTTGATGGTAATAATGATTTCATTCTATCTCCTTCTGTTTGTAATGGTGCTATGGTATTTGATTCAGATTTTTTAGATAATGATGGATTTGTAGATTTAACGACAACACCTATATCTGGATTTGGTGATGGTGCATGTCCAGTAAACAATGATGATGGATCATTTATCTCTTTTTGTGATGCTATATTAAGTTCACCAGTGATTGATTTATCTGGTGCGACTACAGAATTAGCGATACAGTTTAATCAAGGTGTAAGACAGTTTAATAGTGAATACTACCTATTATTGTCAAAAGATGGTGGATTGTCATACTATGACACTATACAACTTAACACTGACCTACCAACTAACTCGGCACATATATTACAAGATGTACAGACAATTCCATTATGTGGAGCTTCTGGATCAGCAGAATTTGTTATGGCGTTTTGGTTAAGAGGAAATTATTACTACTGGGGACTTGATGACATTTCATTGATACCAAGTAATATTCCAGATGCAAGAACAAATGAAAACTTTTTTGCAGTATCACCTCAATACGGTACGCCATACAATATGACATTTGACATTCCTTTCTTAGCTGATATCGAAAATGTATCTGCTGCAACGGCTGTTGCACCAGAATTGACAGTTTCTGTAACTGATGCTAGTGGTAGCGTATTGCATACTGAGACTAGAACTTATGATGACGTACCTGGATGTAATACTGATGAGAACAAGCCATTTATGCAGTTATTTACTCCCGGTAATGATATGTCAGCAATGGGTAAATATGGTGTATCTTATACATTAGAAACTACAGATGATATAAATGCAGAAAATGATAGTCAATCAGGTGAATTTGAAATTACTGAGTTTGAATTTAAGAAAGTAATATCAGAAGAAGAAAATGGTGGAGAATACCTTAATGCAATTAGATATGCTGGAGGTGCTTTTCAATCATGGGGTTCATATTTCTACATTCCTCAAAATGACAAAGGTCAACATATTTCTGAAATAAGAAGTGGTATAGTACCAGCCAATGGTCAACAATTTGGTGCAGGTCAAATCACTGTAGCTGTATATCAATGGGTAGATGTAAATGAAGATGGTGATGTAAATTCTGGTGATGTAGATGAAAAAATCAAATTGGGAGAAGCAGTGTATTTTGTAACTGCTGCTAACACAGACGCTAGAGATTTTAAAGTTACTCCGTTGACGCCATCTGGAGACTTTATTGTACCTGAGGCTGGTGCAGAAATAATCGTAATGTTACATCATGAGCCATTTAGTGGAGAAATCAACTACTTTGGATTAAACTCTGATGCGCCAGAAAACAGATCATTCTATTATGCTGCTACTCAACAAGCATATACACAATTAGGTCTGCCACAAAGATATAGTTCTTTTGGTGGTGTTGGTAGTGTTGCTGCTGATGCAGATACTGGAAGAGATTTTTTCCCAGAAACTAGATGGACTAACTTCATAAACATGAGATTATCTGATATTACTGGCACTGAAGACATTAATACTGATCTTGGTATTGAAGTTTACCCTTCTCCTGCAAGTACAGTTGTAAATGTAGATATGGATTTGGAAGAGACTTCTGCTCAAGTATCTATACAATTAGTTGATATCAAAGGTCAAATAGCAAGTACCAATGTATATACTAATATCAAGAATGATAAATTGTCAATTGATGTTTCTAATCTTGTTGGTGGAATGTATATCATGACTATCAGGACTGAAGCTGGAATGATGACTAAACAAATATCAGTTATACATTAATTTGATATTTGACTATATTCAAATTAGATAGAATATATTTGAGGCAATCAATGAATAATTGATTGCCTCTTTTTTTTATGATAATATGAAGCAAAGAATTTATTGGAAAAACTGTAGTTAATAGTACATAAAAACCATTTTATACATTATCCATCATAGTCAATACAACTTGAGTACCCATAGGTGTATTCCCATTGTACAGGTCTTTATATACCAAAGAAATAGGCTTCCCTGTAAGTTTTTCAAAAACTGCTAACCTTTCTGATGTAATTGATGTTCCTAAGCTCTTATGTGTAGATTTTGATTCATTCTGTTTCATTGTTGTTAATCTACCTACACCATTATCTGATATTTTAATTACCAAATCATTATTATCTGGATATATCTCGATAGTCAGTAGAGGATCACGACTTTCTAAGTGTAATAATCCATGCCAAATAGCATTTTCTACAAAAGGCTGAATAATCATTGGCGGTAAATCTATAAAACTAGGATCAATTTCATTATCAAGAATAATATTGTATTCAAAACTGGATTCAAATCGTAATGACTCAAATGAAAGATAGAATTCGAGTAACTTAATCTCTTGTTCTAATGAGATCAATTTTTCTCTACTATTATGTAGAATCATGCGAACCATCGTAGCAAACTTTTGCAAATAGTCTAAACCCTTTTCTGTATCATTAACCATTATTAATCGCTTCAAAGAGTTGATGCTATTAAATATAAAATGTGGATTCATCTGTACTTGGAGTGTTTGCATTTCCAATTCTGCTATTTTTTGGCTAAACTGGCTTTTAAGTTTTTCTTCATTTAAGCGTCTTTCAGTATCTATTTTTCCTTTTTCTTTTGCTTGCCTTGTTCGATAATTAAGAAAAACCCAACCACCAACTAACACAAAACCAATTGATAACAAATAAAACCAAAGCGAATAATAGAAAGGTGTTTTAACTATAAAATGATAAGAATAATTCTCTGCCTTTTTAATATCTACAACATTTCCCCTTCTAACATCTAATCTATAATTACCACTTCCTAAGTTATAATAATCTATTGTATTACTTTCCATCGTTTTCCATTCATTATTATTAAGTCTATATTGAGTAATCGTATGATCAACTAAGAGCCCACCTTTAGATAAAAAATCCAATGAAAGTGAATTAATACCATATGGGAGCTTCAAATTATTCAATTTGTTATTGGTTACGTAAGTGGCTTTTTCTAAACCAGATCTATACTTAATTAATTCAAAACTGTATTCTCTATTTATTTTAACAATTAACTTCGTGTCTATCAATAAATGTCCCATATTACCTGTTATACAAATCGTAGAATCATTAATTACAGATAATTTTTTAAAGTCTTTGCTATTAAAACCAGCAGATATGCCCCACACATCAATAGTATTAGAATTAATATCATATCTATTGAGCGATGTATTGGTTACTATCCATAGCATATCATTATCATCATTTAAAATAGAATATACCGTATTCCCTGCAACGAACATAGAAGAAGATTCTATTTTTTCACTTGATATATCCATATTTAATATCTCCATTTGGTCATTAACCATCCACAGTCTATTTGTATTGGATATAGATATTCGATCAGCAAGTCCAATCATTTTGTTATTCTTGTCTTTAGTTTTTCTTCCAAATGTCGTATAGTCATAACCATCTAATGTATATGCAAATCCATTTTCCGAGGTGAGCCATAATCTATTATTTGAAACAGTTAAATCGCGAAAAAAATGCCATTCAGGAGCATAATCAATGGATCTATTATTAATTTTAAATTGATCAACACTATCCGTTTTACTGTCAATAACAATCATTCCTCCTCGTTTAGTAGGTACAAATATTTTATCTTGAAAAAATGTTATTCCTCGAGGTTCGTTGATATCTGTTTTTTGATTAAACATTTTTGTATGCCATGGTGAAACATTCTGGTTATTCAACTTAAAAAGGGTGTTGTAACCAGCAAAAACAGGCTCATTATTTATAAAATCACAGAATAATGTATTTCTACCATTTGATTTTATGTCTGGATTAATTATTAAAAAGGAATCAAGTATATTAAAATTCAAATCATACTTAATAACATACTTTCCTTTACCTCCTGCTATGAAATAATCATCATTAGGAGACCTGCTGATGTATCTTGCTTTATTGTTAATAACAACATTGCTAAAACAGTGTTTTTGAATTGTGGCTATTGATAATTCATTCCCATGCAAAATCCATAGTGAATTAGGATCGGGTAAGCATATTTTTTTGACTTTTCCTTTACATTCAGTTTTAGAATTATTATTTCCACAAGAGATGTAAGGTGTAATTTTTCCATTTTGGTATAAATAGACACCTTGACTTACATATGCGATGTAAGCGGTAGAATTATTTACAATCACTATATCACTTACTTTTTGTTCTTTGTCAAGATCATCATTATTTTTAATCTTTGCTTTTAAATTTATTGACTTTCCTGATTTAAGATCAATACTATACAATCCATCAAACCAAGTTCCTACCAGTAAATTATGGCAACCTAAAAATCGAATCTTTGTTGGTTCTAAAGCCTTATTAATATATAGATGTGTAGTTTCTTGAGAATAAATATTTATTACTGACACTCCTCGTACGTGACCGATAACCAGCAAACTATCATTGCAAGGATGCCTTGAAAGTCTTCTGATTTCTATATTCTTTTCATTAATACTATCATTATCAATGAATAGATGTTCAATACATTTATCATTAGCCTTATATATATATAAACCATTGCGATAAGAAACTATCCATACATTACCAGCCTTGTCAAGCAATATGGAATTTACCTTATTGGGGCCAAGACTACAAGTATCATCACTAGGTATTATTCTTTCCAATTGTTGATTATTCTTATCAGTAATCAACAAGCCATCAAGAGCTGTATAATACATCTTATTATCTCCAGTAAGTTCAATTGGTCCTTTGTAATTAGTACCACTACTTTTTATAAACAACTGATCAGCAGCGTCTACAGGCACAGAGTGGACTCCATCAAAAAAAAATTTCTTACCGGAAACAGACTTAACTATTATTCTATTATTTTTACATTGCAACCCAGATATTCCTTCACCAGACAAAACATTCTTATTGTTTAAATGGTGTAATACATAATCATCCTGTCCATTGGAACTGCCAATGAAAAAAATAGAAATTAGACAACAAATAAACCAATCTACAATCTTCATAAAATTTTAATCATAGTCTATGATAAGATTATGCAATATAAAGATTTTTCATAATGTCAATAAATGCTTGTTTTTTAGATCGCGAAAGTGGAATTTGAATACCATCCTTTAAGCTAAGAAAACCACCATCAGTTTTAGAATAAGTTGATATTTTTTCTAAGTTGACTAGATAACTTTTATGGCATCTGTAAAAATTATGTTTTGCCAATAGTTCGCTTAAACCTTTCAAAGATTTTGAGACAAATAATCGTTTTCCATTTTCTAAATATACGAATGAGTAAGTATCCTCTGCCTTACAATAAATGATATCTCTAATTTCAACAAATGAAATACCATTTTGAGAAGGAAGTATAATCTGTTTTACTTTATTTTCTTGAAATGCCTTGACTTGCTCTACTAAAAATTGATATTGAGTTACTTTACAAGCTATTTCTCTTTTATTAATAATCTTCTGTACTGCTTTTTTTAATTCTACCGCATCTACTGGTTTAGTTAAAAAATCTAATGCACTAGTTTTAATAGCCTGAATTGCATATTCATCATGGGCTGTAACAAATATAATATCTAGATTTTCATCTGGCAATAATTCTATCATTTCCAAACCAGTCATCCATGGCATATCGATATCCAAAAAAACAATATCAGGTTTATGTTTTTTAATCTCTAACAATCCAGCCTTAGCATCATTTGCTATGGCGACTACATTTACATCTGGACAATTAATTTCTAATTCCATCTGTAAGACATCACTAGCTGATTTTTCATCATCAATAATTATTGCAGTTATCATAGTTATACTTTTACTTAATATAAAAATACAAAAAAGAGCTAAACAATACTGATAAATATAGTGAATGGTTGAAATTATAAGGTTAACTGTAGCTATTAGTGATAATCTAAGGTACAATTTATTAAAGTAATATTAGAAAAGCACAGTATATAATAATCCTTGAAGATTCTATAAAAAAATCACCAATCAATAGGTCGATAATCTTTCAAGAATTTTCCACTCCAATGTTTTCCTGTATTTATTCCATCAATTAACGGATCTAAAACCCTTGCAGCACCATCGACTATATCTAAGGGTGGTTGAAAATCATGATCTTCAGATTTTTTCTTTGCCAATTCTACAGGATCTTCATCAGTTACCCATCCAGTATCAACTGCATTCATATAGATTCCGTGTTTAGCTAAAGAAGCTGCTGCTGTATGAGTCATCATATTGAGAGCCGCCTTAGCCATATTGGTATGTGGATGTCGGCTTGCTTTTTTAAATCGCATAAACTTACCTTCCATAGCTGTTACATTGATGATATGTTTCATCCCAGTTTTCTCTTTTTTCATCAACTTGGACAATCTGTTGTTCAAGACGAATGGTGCTATAGCATTGACCAACTGTACTTCGATCATCTCAGGTGTTTCTATATCCCCTAATTCCAAGCGCCAACTATTCGTTTTTCGCAGATCTACTTGTTGTAAGTCCTCATCTAATTCGCCTACGGGAAAGACCTCTTCAGAAACTAAACTATTGTCAAATCTATATGGAATCTGCGACAATTTAGCAGATGCTCTCATACCTATCCCAGGTTCTGTTCCATGCCAAGACACAGGTAATGCAGTATTCTGTCCTGTAGAAGTGTTAGAAGACAATGCTTGTAACTGAGCTAAACAACTATGATGATCAACCAGTAAATATCGGGCATACTCAGGTAAAGCACTAAATTCTTTTTCTTCATTTGGCATCAAATGTTTATAGAATCCTGAAGGTCGTCTAACTGTTTGAGCTGCATTATTGATCAATATATCTAATCGGTCATACTTATACTCTATAAAATTGCAAAACAACTCTACACTTGGAATATGCCTTAAGTCCAATCCATGAATCTTCAATCTATGGCTCCAATCCATATAATCAGGCTCTTTAGAGTACCTCAAAGCCGAATCAACAGGAAATCTTGTTGTTGCCACCACTGTGGCACCTGACCTTAATAATATCAAACAAATATGATATCCTATTTTTAATCTAGAACCTGTAACAATCGCTACTTGACCTTTAAGATCTGTCTTCTGAAATCTCTTTGCATAATTAAAGTCTCCACAATCATTACACATTGTATCATAAAAATGATGTAATTTTGAAAACATCTTTTTACAAACGTAACAATTTCTGGCGGATTCTAATTCTCCAATTTCTTTTTCCGTAATTTGTTCAATAGCAAGCATTTTAGGTGCTTCAAAAATGCTTGATTCTCTAGCACTTCTTATTCCAGTTTCCTTACGGGCATGCTTTTCTTTTTCTCGTTTCTTCCTTTTTTGAGCTTTCTTAGCATCTTTTCGTCTTTGTTGAAAAGCATCTCGATTTGGTCTTGATAATTGTCCAGCAGCTTTCATCAAGGCAACTCTTTTCTCTTCTGTCAAATCAAATATTTGATCTGTATCACTATTTAACATTTCTAAGACAGAGAGGCATTTTTCAATATCCTCAGCTGTCAATGCTTCCTTTTTATTTTCTTTATTTTCTTGCATATTATCAATATGGCACAAATATAGCTGTTTTGCTCAGATTATCTCTATCGTAAATCTCCATTCACAAACTTTTTCTATCTTCTATATTTTGGATATCATTTAAAATTAGATAGATTTTTAGAATGTATCCAAATATAAAGTAAAATATAAATAATTCCAAAAAAAAATGGGAATCGAAAAACATCGATTCCCATTTATAATCATTCAATTATTGTATTAGTCATTAGGTATTTGTTCTATTACTCTTGCAGTATTTGTTGCATACACGGTATTAAGAGGATAAAGGAATACTTGCTCAAACAAATCATTTTTATCATCATCTGGGTTAGTAAATTTAGCTTTACTATTCATATCAAAATCTCCAGTAAAGTAACCATAATTTAGATTGTAATTGATATAGAAAGTTGGAGAGTTAAATAATACACTTATCTGTAGAATATTTAAATCATCTTCTGCACCACCTTCAAATTGGACAGTACCATTACAATTAAAGTCACCACCCCACATTACGTTATATCCAGGAAGCCTTGTACTCTTTTGAGCCAAACCAGTATAATCTGTTCCATTATTCTTAGTAGTACCAAAATCAAACATAGGTATATCCAATGATGTAAAATCAACAAAATCACTGTTAGAAACTTTCATTGTCATAGCACCTAAGTGCGATCTGTGTTTTATAACTACATAAAAACTATCAATATTAATCCCATTAAACTTTAAATCACTTACACCATCAAGATCAACGATATCTCCATCTCTTTGTATAAGTCCAGACCTTGTAGCAATAGGAAGTGTCATATCATCTTTAGATCTCAATTCTACATGAATCCAATCTACAATTGCATTATCTCCTGTCACAGAAAATACTGCTGCAGAATCAGGGATAATAGTATTCTGAGTCAATAATCCAGGACCAATCTTATTAAAACTTCCAGGAATATCTGCATACGCATCAGCAGAATATGTATAAGGATCTTTTACCGGAATATAATTAAGACCAGTAAACGGACTATTTCTTAGATCATCTCTCATTAATGGATCCCCTGTAAATGGTGATGTTTCATTATCATTTCTCAATATCGGTCCTTCTAAGTATGCTCTCAGCTTAATGGTCATATCTCCAAATACTAAAATGTGTATTGTTGCATTTGAACAAGCAGAAGGAGTCTGATTATCACATATTGTATATATAATTTCAGTTCCACCAACAAAATCATCATTTGGAGTAAACGTATAATTACCATTACTATCAATAAAGTATGATCCATCAGGTGTCGTAACTGGTACAGCAATCGAACCTTGAGGTACAATAGATATTATGTCTCCTTCAGGATCCATATCATTCAATAAAGCATCTCCAGATACCGGAGATCCTGCCATTGTATAATTAAAATCATCATCTGCTATAATACTATTTACAGCCGAAACATCATTTACTGTTATTATCTGTTCTGCTATATGACAATTTCCTAAATAGTCATCACATACTTGGTAGCTCAATGTATCAAATCCTATAAATCCTGCATTTGGAGTATAACTAATCACTCCTGCACCATCCACTGTTGTAGTTCCGTTTGATGGAACATTTGTCACTGTTACTGTACTTGGATCTATAGCACAGCCTCCTGTATATACACATTTATCATTTGCCAAAGTATTGATAGCAACAGTCTGCCCAGGCAGTGCGCTATTAACATTCGCATATGTTGTAGCAAAATCATAATTTGCTACTGGTGTACTTACTGAATATATATTATCAACTACTGTTATAGTTAGTATAGTAGTCGGACAGCCAGAAGTTATAGGACTAATACATACTGGAATATTATAAGAATATATACCTTCAATATTACTAACAAAAGAATAAGTCCCATCTGCATTTACATCCAATTGTGGATTACTTGCCAATGGTTTGCTTGTCAAAATAGCATTATTGTATGTAGTCGGTAATGCTGTATTATCATTTGTACTAACATTTCCATTTATTGTATTATTTACTGACGTTACATTAAGGTCATTATTTGTACATGACATTACTGTAACATCCCCTGTTGTTTGCTCCGAAGAACAACCTGAACCAACGCTTGTAAAAGTAAAAGTCACCTTTCCTGGTACTTTTGCTATAACAAGTCCAGTATTAGTTACTGATGCTATAGTTGGATTATTACTTATCCAATACCCTCCTATTGAAGGAGAAAGGTTAGTAGAATATCCAATACAAATTTCACTATCACCTGATATTTCGATTTCTGTTGCTGGTTGTACAGTTATACTAAGCGTACCATCACTAGAACATCCTGTAGCAGAATCATAATATTTAAAAAATGCTATCCCTTCACTTATTCCATATACTTCTCCAGAATTGATATCCACAGAGGCTATAGTAGGACTCAAAGTTTGCCAAAATCCAGCAGTAGATGCAGAGACCATTGTTGTTGATCCTATACATATAGTTGGAGGTCCTGAAACAAAAACAGTTGGCGCAGAATTAACCAATAATGCAGCACTTAATTCTGAAGTACATCCAGTACTTGAATCTACAAATCTAAATTTAGTCAAACCTTGACCTTTACTAATAACCATTCCTGAATCATCAATAATGGCAATGCTCTCATCCATACTAGTCCATACACCACCACTACTTGGTGACATAAAGGTTGTATCCCCAATACACAAAGTACTCGGTCCATCAAAATCAATTGTTGGGCCTGCATTCACAGTTATATAATCCGTAGTATCAGAAGAACAAAGTGAGGCCAATTCTGTATAAATAAATCTTGCTTGTCCCGCACTTATACCCGTAACTTCACCATTATTCTGGATGCTTGCGACACTTGGATTTAAACTCATCCATGCTCCATCAACTGATGGTGTAAAATTTGTTGTTTCTCCTACACAAATATTATCAGGTCCATTCAGTACTGTTGTCGGGTTTTCAAGAACAGTAATATCTCCAGATAAATCAGATTTACAACCCGTATTACTATCAATAAAATAGAAATTAGTAGTACCTGCTGATACTGCACTTACTACCCCATTATCGTTAACTGTTGCTACAGCAGGATTTAGACTAGTCCACTGTCCTCCTGATGAAGGAAGTAATTGAACATCTCCATCTAAGCACAAATCTGGACTTCCAGTAATTATAACATTAGGCAACCCATTTACAATTATTGGTGCTGATTGATCAGATTGACAACCATTGTCTCCAATAAAGGTAAATCTAACGATACCTTGCCCAGTACCTATTACTGTACCATCATTAAATATTATTGCTATTTGTTCGTCACTACTTATCCATGCCCCTCCAGTACTTGGTGACATATATATAGTATCACCTTGACAAATTTGAGAATTTCCAGTAATGGATATTGAAGGTTTTGGTAATATTGTGATTGGCGCTGAATCGTCCGAAACGCATTCAGAACCAGTTTCTGTATATACAAATGTTGCTGAACCCGCAGAAATTGCTGTCACAACACCATTCGGTGCTATACTTGCTATACTCGGATCACTACTTGTCCAAGTACCTCCTGAAGTAGGGCTTAATGTAGTAAAGTCACCAATACATATAGTACTTAATCCTGTCACAGTTACTATCGGATTACTATATACTAATAGTGCTTCCGAAGAAGTATTACTACAACCTGTAGTTCCATCAGTATAAGTAAATGTCGCATTACCTTCTGAAAGTCCAACAATGTTTCCATTATCATCTATTGATGCAACTGTAGGGTTATTACTTATCCATTGTCCGTTTGTAGAAGGTAATATAGTTGTAGTACTGCCAATACATATATCACTAAGTCCTTCGAATACTATAAATGGACTTGGGTGTATTGTCATAACTATCTTTTCGTTTGCTTCACAACTTGTTGCACTACTTATAAAACTAAATTCTACAGTACCTGAGCTTATAGCCAATACTTGCCCACCTATAGTAATACTTGCAATATTAGAATTATTACTACTCCATATCCCTGGTTCACTAGATGTTAAAAGTGTTGTTTCTCCAATACACAATTCCGTTTCCCCATCTAAATCAACATCTACACCTCCAAGAATTGTTACTTCATTACTTATATCCGATTTACAACCAGTCATGAAACTTGTAAATACAAAACTTGTCTTCCCTACAGATACACCAGTTATCTCTCCTTGATCTGTAATTGATGCTATTGTTGGATCTAAACTTTCCCAAGAACCTCCTGTGTTAGGTAAGGCATATATTTTAAAACCAATACATATTTCTTGATTTGCATCTATATTGATTGTTGGAGGAGCATTAACTGTAAATGGTGGTGTCAATACTGACTCACAATCAGTTAAATCACTAACAAAACTAAAAGTAGTTATTCCAGAACTTAATGCAACTACTTGTCCATTATTATCAACTATAGCTACTGAAGGGTTTGTACTTACCCATTCTCCAATATCTGATGATATTAGTTGAGTAGTATCTCCTATACAACCTAAAGAACTGCTTTCGTAAGAAATTGTAGGTGCAGGATTAACTGTAATCGATATGTTTTTATCTCCACTACAGCCATTTGTGTTTTCCAAAAAGCTAAAGATTGCAGTACCAGCACTATAGCCAGTAACTACCCCATTTCCATTTACATTGGCAACAGTAGGATTAGAACTTGTCCATAATCCAATTGCTGTAGAAGTCAACTGAGTCATTTCATTAATACATATTTCTGAAGGACCATTTAAGTCAACTATTGGACGACCTACTACTGTAATTGGTGTAGATATCTGTCCTACACACCCACCAAAAGAAGTGAATGTAAAATATGCAATTCCAGCAGATACTCCTTCTACATTACCCGTATTATCAACGGTTGCAACTGAAGGATTAGAACTTGTCCATGTCCCTCCAAACTGTGGAGATACTGAACCAAAACCACCTTCGCATATAGTATTTGGTCCTACTATACTTACTGTTGGTTGTAAATTCACATCAATACTTGCTGATGCAATTCCAGTACACCCTTGATCATTTGTTACTGTAACTGTATAAGTCGATGATGGTGCACTTGGTGTCACTGTCACACCTGCAGAAGTCTCCCCGGTTGACCATAAAAATGAAACTGCCGTAGGACTAGTTGCATTCAGTGTTACTGATTCTCCAGCACAAACTTCTGTTATAAGATTTATAATAAATGGATTATAACTTTCATGTACAAAACCTGAAACATTAGCAGTACATCCAAAAAAGTCAGTCACTGTTAAATGGTAATTTCCACTTTCAACAATAGAAATGGTAGGAGCTGTACTAGTAAACCCTGAAGGTCCAGTCCAAGAATAAGTATAATCAGCAATTCCTCCCGAAATTATTGCTGACAATTCAGAATTATCCTCTAAACATAATGATCCGTTATAATCAATTTCTACGGTCATAGATGGACTTACTATTACATTTACTTCATCAGAAGCAGTACAACCATGAGTATCTGTAACAGTAACTGAATATGTAGTATTAATTGTAGGTGAAACCGAAATAGATGCTGTATTACCCGCTCCATTAGACCAAGAATAAGTACCTTGACCTGCTGGCACAATAAGCTTAACACTTGACCCCTCACAGATTATCTTATCAACTCCAAAATCTGCTATCAAATCAGGAGCTTGATCTACATTTGCACTTTTAACAGTTGAACATCCCGTTGCAGGATCTGTAATTGTCACTTCATATGTACCTGCAACATTTACCGTTTTGGTATTAGAAGAACCACCACCGTTCCAAGAATAAACAACTCCAGCAGTTGTGCTGTTTGCTGTCAAAGTAACCAATGATTGGTTACAATTAAAAGGTCCATCATGTATAAGTGTTCCATCTATTAATGTTTCTTCAATTACAGTGGTATTTACAACAGAACCGCAACCAACATTATCAGTAACTGTAACTGTATAAACCCCTGCAGCAGATACACCTTGTGTTTGAGTAGTAACTCCATTGCTCCATAAATATGTCATTCCTGCTGGAGATGCTGTCAAAGTTGTAGTTGCATTTGTACAATTAATTGCACCTGAGTTAGCTGCACTAGCGTTTGGTCCAGCATTTATTGTAAATTGATCGGTTGAGCACAATGAGAAATTATTATTTGCAAATATTCTTATTTCGTAAGTACCAGGAGATAAATCCAAACCACTAAATGTAACTATTCCATTTCCTGGAACAGTTGGTAAAAATTTCAAATCTAGATAATTACTATTTATTGCTCCAATATTATAGACAGCCATTGTACCTTGTGCAACTGCCCCATTCATTGTATAATTTACGATTATATCATCATCAGAACAATCAGCTGTTATTGTATTTATTATACCTTCACTACCTAAAGTAATTGTAGTTTGGTCTATAGAAAAACAACCAGATGTAGGATCAGTAATTGTTACTGAATAAACTCCAGCAGTCGATATTGATTTTGTATTTGTAGTTTCGCCACCAGTCCACTGATAAGTTACACCTGCTATATTACTTACTGCTTCTAAGGTTATTGTAGCATTTCCACAAGTCAACGGAGCACTATTATTAATTGATGCAGTAGGTATAGGATTTACAATTTTATCTATTTCAGTAGAATAAGTCCACACTGTCGTTCCTGTCTCTCTTGCTCCCCTTCTGAATATTTTAGTTGCATTAATATATGGTGGTGTATAACTTGTGCCATTAGCACCGACAATAGTAGCAAAACTTCCGCTTTCCGTTTTTCCTTGCCATGAATATTCTGTAGCATTACTATTACAACCAGATGCAGCAGTACCAGAAATCACACTTGGATTATAACCTCCACAGTGTTCTTCATTACCCGCAACTAAACCAGGATTATATGAATCATCAACCAAAACAGTAACTTGCTCACTTGAACTACAACCATTATCATCTGTCATTGATACAGTATATGTAGTTGTACTCACAGGACTAACTGTTTTTGTACTTCCAGTACCTAAGCCATTATCCCACACTAATGGAGAAGGCTCAACCCCGTTAAACAAGTCGGTAACATCAGAACCAGATAAAGCACAATCAAACACCTTCACGTCATCTATACCTCCGTCATAATTAGATGTATAACCTTTTCCTATAAAAGCAGAACGTGTACTTACAGAAGACTGCATTGTTGTATATTTAGTATTGTTCAACACCCCATTTATATACCATCTAGCTACTCCATTTGTAATATCTCTAACGATTACAATATGGTTCCATTGATTAAGAGTTAAACTTCCAGAGGTACCAAAACCTTCATAAGGTGATGCATTATTACCCGATGTTCCCCAATAAAAATTTAATCCTCCACTTTGTTCTTGCGTTATGGTTCCTTCTCCACCATAAGCCTTAGCCCACGGATTTTTTCTACTTGAAAAATTATCAGGTTTCAACCACATTGATATTGTAAGATTACCACTCATATTAAAATTAGGGTCATTGCCTAAGTCAATATGATCTGTAGTTCCATTAAAATCAAGTGCCGAGCCACCATTTGGCCTTGTAGTCCATGACGCACCTGTAATTGACTTATCTGCAAAAATACCAGCAGCATCCGATATTGTACTCCCAGCACCTTCATCTATTTCCCAATTTGCATTATAGCATAACGAACTACTAACCGTACCACCAATTACAGAAGCTGTCAAAACTGCATCATCACCAGTACATATAGTAACATCATCAGTCACAGTAATTACTGGTTGTGGGTGTACAGTAATAGTACTGGTAGCTGTTTTTGTACAACCTTCCGTTATAAATGACACATCATCTAAGAACAACGCATTGATTGGAGAAGTACCACAACCTATAATAATATACGCAGCTCCTGGAGGTGTAACTCCTGCCATATTATATTCGGTATAAGTATCAGATATTATCTTTTCATAAAAACTATCAATTTTAACCCAATTCGCATCATAGATATAATATACAAATTTTCCATTATTACTAACATCATCAGTACGCGCCCAAAGAGATAACTCCCAAGCTTGTCCAGGCACTACAGCTATATCTTGTCCAAAACCAGCCCACACTGTAGATGCATCTGCCCTACCTGCTCCTGTACCTGAATGAACAGGATATTGATTACTATTTACAACTCCAGCGTCTGCCCAATCACTCCAATCTGAAAATCCATTTTCAAAACCAGGATTTTGCACAAGATTTGAAGATGTTCCAGAAGTACATGATACAGTATAATCTGTTGTACTACCAGGTGTGACTGTAATTGTACTTGTAGTTTCACCAGTACTCCACATTACACTTCCATTGCATGCTGCAACAGATAATGTTACAGATTCTCCTTCACAGATAGTCGTACTTATCACTGAAATAGGAGCACTATTTTCGTATGCTATATTTATATCATCAAAAGAAGTACAATCACCATCAGTTATAGTCCATCTTAATGTAGCTACATTCCCTGAAGATATCACAACATTTGAACTTGGAGAAGTAGGGTCAGTAATTGTTGCACCACCAGACACGACACTCCAAGTACCAGAATAAGCTCCAGAAGGCACATTACCTTCCATTACGAAATCATTGCTGCAATTAAAAACATCAGGTCCAGCAATAGCTCCACTACCTCTATCTATCTCCATTATACAGACATCATCAATTACAATTCCACTTACATCACTTTTTGAAGTAAAAACAAAATCTACTTTGTCGTATCCACTCTCTGGCACTGTAAAATCAAAGAAATATTGATTCCAATTTAAAGTGTTCCATGAGTAACTTGCAGGAGCTGTAAAAGAGTTATTCAAACTAAAATTAGCAACATTATCACCTTTAGCATAAAACTCCATCTCAAATGGAGCTTCAAGTTGTTGATCATTAGTAGAGTAAGCAGCAACCCATACACTAACTCTGTAAGTTGTTCCACAGTTTAAAGTACCATTTACACCTAAATCTAATGCTGAAAGACAAATGCCATCACCTTTTAAATATGCAAAATGAGAACCACTATGTGGATCCCCTTCAACACTTGTTTTATTTAAATAATATGGACCAATAAAAGTGTTTGTATTAATTTGATTTGCATCATACCTATTTGCCCACGCAAGTGGTCTATTAGTTGGATCTATCAATAAAGCAGGTGTGTTTTCAAAAACTAAATTAAAATTAGTTGCTGTACCTTCTTGTTCTAAATCTCCATTTAGATTAATTGCATCAACACAACCTAAACAACCCACATCAAAACCAACTCTTACTACATTAGAAAATTTATAGTATAAAGGGCAAGTTGTTTTTTTAACTCCTCTTACAAAGCATGTTGATACTGATATTAAACCAGGAGTATAAGATGTACTGGTAGCTCCAGGTATTAATGTCCATTCACTATCTTGATCCAAAGGAACAGAACAGCTTGTAGTACTTTGGTACCACTGGTATTCAATAGCTCCTGCACTCGTAGAAGATGCATCACTTACATTTGATATTACAGAAGGTGAATCTCCTGTACATATAGTTTGGTTTCCAGATATTCTACCAGGTTCTTCAACACTCACACATGGTTCAGGACCTGATACAAAACAAGCTAGTGCTTCAGTGTCCCCAATCGCAAGAGTACTTAATAAACTCACATTACCAGGATTAGAACTATAATCAATACTTATAATAGAATTATCAGGTATGCTTCCACAATTTGATTCATATCCAGTCGAGCCATATAACTGACCGAAATTATCAAAAGTTAAACCTTCTATATCACAAGTCTCTAATATAGATACTACTATTTCCGAAACATGATCTTGATCAAAAACAATTATTTGGTCAGGATCAGATCCTCCTGAAACTGTAGAAACTCCATAAAGTTGACCATTTGAAGGATTAAAAGCAACATCATCAATATCATTTAATGGTCCATATATGACTCTATAGTCAACACCTGACCCAAAATAGTTTTTTTCAACTGTACCTGTAAGTGGGTTTATCGCGAAAAGAACATCATTTTGGCTGGCTCTTCTATTGGTAGCCATAATCAAACCATTTGTTGAATTTAAAGCTAAACCATCAATATCTGACATTGTGATGAGACCATCACTACCATTTCCCATTCCGACATTAGCAATAAATGTAAAATTGGCATTAAGCGTATTAATTGTACCAAATCTTCCTGCATCTGTTGCATATAAAACAGTACCATCATGATTAAACGTCATCGCCTCAGCTTTTGAAACCCCTAATGACCCTATATATGTATTTGTATTGTTTTCCCAAGAATATAGTGATCCATCTCCATATTCTGATAAAGCATAACAAAGTTCTCCACAAACAGAAGTATAATTAATTGATACCACATTAGAAAATCCATTATAACCATCACAAGTTTCTTCTTTTACTGCTCTTACATAGCAAGTTGGTACTGATATTGGTCCAGGTGTATAAGATAGACTTGTAGCTCCAGGAATCAAATTCCAATATTGATCCAATCCTGTTGGTTTATCACAAGTAGTTGTACTTTCAAACCATTGATATGTTACTAATCCTCCTCCAGGATTTGCAATAGCAGGATTTAAACTTATTAATTCCGAAGGGACATCTTGGTCACAAATACTTTGATCTCCAGTAATATTACCAGGTATTTCAACAGTTTCACAACAATTTACTTCTGTCAAAATAGATGCAGCAAGTACCCACGATTGTCCACAACTTCCAGATCCATCAGGGTTATTTGCACCGTTAGTAATTATTTCAATAGTAATACTTGTACTATTTCCCGGCACGTTTTCTAAAGTCAACTTAGGCATAACAAAACAACAATCACCTAATGCAGGATCATGTCCAAACAAAGTAGTTGATGCACTTATCGTTCCTGATTCATCTGTAACTTTAATAGTAATGTAACGTCCGTCACTAGTCATTTCAGACATAGGAACAATAACATCAATATCCCTATAATTATCAGAAGATATTACAGGGATCAAGAATGATTCAATACCGCAATATCCAGAAGCTTCAAAAAAAGTAGAACTATATCTTTTAGGAGAAGCTGTTGATCTTTCTACAAATGCTATAATAGATTGTAATCCTGAACCAGAACTACAACCACCACAAACAGAGGCATGTTGGATATCTGTAACATAACCAGAAACTACAGTACGATA
>JAZGFO010000083.1:0-4106 GCA_036479655.1 Saprospiraceae bacterium | reverse complement strand
AACTCTATTAAACTTTACATAATAAATAATGATAAGGAAAATGCTGTTTACTATCTAAATAAGTTTTCAAAATTAATACGTAAATTTTTAATCGCATCAAAAGAGAAAGAAACCTCTCTCAATGATGAATTAGAGACTATGAAATTATACATAAATATTGAAAACATTCGTTTTTCTAACGAAATAGATTTCACAATTAATGTCGATGAATCGATAAACACTGAAGTCACTAAAGTACCCTCTTTAATTCTTCAACCTTTTTTAGAAAATGCTTTATGGCATGGTTTATCTTCGAAACCTGAAGACAAAAAGATTAAATTGAATGTGCTTAAAAATTCACCAAACTTTATCACATTCGAAATCATTGATAATGGTATTGGTCGTATTGCTTCTAAAAAAATTAAGGATAATAAAAAGTTAAAACGAAAATCAGTTGGTATAGACATTACAAAAGCACGACTCGCCAATTTTTCTAAAGCATTCCCTAATTCTTACACTTTAGAGATTGAAGATCTATACAATCATGAAACACCTTCTGGCACAAAGATATTACTTCAAATTCCTACGAGCCAATAACAAAATCGATAGGTTTAACCACCAAAAGCACTCATCATAGAACCATATTTCGTGGTGTCAATTGAGAAATCTGTTTTTTCAATACTTGTGCATTGCATGGTCATGTTGTTTTTAGATTTCTTCTTGTCTTCAAAAATCATTTCCATCATCAATCCATTATCCTCATATTTTTTCATTAATGCAGGATTGAAACCTTTAGGTAAATTTTTCGTGTTAGCACCAAAAACCTGACTAAAACTTACTGGTACATCATCAGTAATATAAAAGATAATCTTCATTTTATCATTTTCACTCACAAATCCTTCACATTCATAACCATTTACAGTTTTAGAGTCAATTTCGGTAAATGTGTATTCAGACATATCTTCGTCATCAGAATCAAAGTCAGATGCTTTCATTTTTGATTTCTGAACTACTTTTTTACCCATCATTTCCATAAACATTGCTGTAATTTCTAAATCGGCATCCATAACCATAAACATTTTAGTATCGGCATTACCTTTTGCCATTTCTGCACTATCAAAGCCAAAATATTTAGCACCTTCCTTAAGATAATAATCAAACGTTACATCCCCTTTTTTGTGTGTCATTTTAAGTTTGTAGATATAATCAAATTCGTAAGTTGCAGGCAATTCAACCTTACTAACCTTTCCTAATTGAGCAGATACAGATTGTAGTGTGAAACAACATATTAAAACGAATATTAAATTCTTTGTGTTTAAAATTTTCATAATGTGTGTGTGTTTTAATTAAAAGCAATTAAAGATACATGTTATTTGTTTATTATCAACTGTTTATGTGTGATTTGAATATAAAACTGTATAGCTAGAATTTCCTTTATTGTTTTGGTGTTTTTAATATACTTTCAATCTGTTTAATACGCAGCTCTAGATCTTTCGTGTTTTGTAACTCTGCGGACATATCACTTATTTTTAGATTTTGAGTCTCTATTAATTGTTGCTGTTCTTTTATAGCATTAATAAGTATTGGGATTAACTCTGTATAACTAATACCTAAGGTTTTTGCGGCATCGTCCTTCGTAGTTACAATTTCCTTGATGATTGGTTGTACCTCTTGTGCAATAAGTCCTAAAGATTTATGCTGCTCTGTTCTGTTTTTCCAATTATAGGCTTTGGGTTGTAATTGTAGTATTTCTTTTAGACCGTATGGTAAATCTTCGATATCTTTTTTAAGGCGTCTGTCACTACTATGTATTGTTGTCCCATTTTGTCTTACAGTGCCATTTTCATCAACTTCAAAAACTTCGACTTGATTACCATCTTTAATCTCAAACTGTCCTGTTTCATTATTATCATAATCTAACTGTACAACTACTGCATCATTACTTCTTATAAAAATATCACTTCCAGCATACGTTGGATCTGAGGCAATAATACCATCATCTCCTGCTGTAGTATTTGCTGTACCTCCTAAAATTAAATCTGGATTAGCATTTACAGAACTTTTTACCGTTGTTGCTCCATTTATTTCTAGTATTTCAGCATCAAAATCACCATAGATTAAGGGGTTTGTACTAGAACCTGCAATGTATAATTTGTTACTTCCTGTTTCATTAAAGCCAGCACGATACCCCAAAGCTACGTTAAAGGAACCTGAAATGTTTGTGGCGAGTGCTGAGCGTCCAATAGCAGTATTATAACCTCCTGTAGTATTATCAGAAAGTGCGTAGATGCCAATAGCTGTATTATAATCTCCTGTGGTATTATCAAAAAGTGCGTAGTAGCCATTTGCAGTATTAGATTCTCCTGTGGTATTTGAAAAAAGTGCCCTGTACCCATTTGCAGTATTTTGACTTCCAACATTAGAATAAAGTGCTTCATAACCAATTGCAGTATTATTTATTCCTGTCGGGTTCAAAAAATCTCCATCTCCGACATTACTAAAAAGTGCTTTATAACCAGTTGCAGTATTATTATTTCCAGCAATATTATTAGCAAGTGCCCTAAAACCATTAGCAACGTTATTATTTCCTGTAGTATTATTAGCAAGTGCTTGATATCCATTAGCAGTATTATTAGATCCCTCGATATTCTCAAAAAGTGCTTGATATCCATTAGCAGTATTATTTGATCCTTCGATATTCTCAAAAAGTGCTTGATATCCATTAGCAGTATTATTTGATCCTTCCGCTGAAAAAAAAAATTCATCTCCGACATTATTATAAAGTGCCCTGTACCCAGTAGCAGTATTATTAGAACCATAGATATTTGAAAAAAGCGCTTCATTGCCATTTGCAGTATTATTTGATCCTTCTGTATTCAAATAAAGTGCTTGAGTACCAGTTGCAGTATTGTTATATCCTTCCGTATTTGAGTAAAGTGCTTGAGTACCAGTTGCAGTATTATTAGAACCTATTGTGTTTGAATATAATGCAGAATACCCATTAGCAGTATTAATAGAGCCAGTTGTATTTGAAAAAAGTGACCAAAAACCATTTGCAGTATTACCATTCCCTTCTGTATTTGAAGAAAGCGTAAAAGCACCATTTGCAGTATTAAAATTTCCTGTAGTGTTTGAGGAAAGCGCTGAACGACCATTTGCCATATTACTAGAGCCTGTTGTATTTGAAGAAAGTGCTTGGTAACCATTTGCAGTATTAGAACCTCCTAAGGTATTTGAAGTAAGTGCTTGGTAGCCTACACCAACATTTTTATTATTTGTAGCATCATCGCTTGCGCCAGCATCAATCCCTAAAAATAAAGATGAGCCATTGTTTGTTCCGTCATTATCTGATTTACCATCGCTTAACTCATCTATTTTAGTTGCAGCATTGGCTGCGCTTAATGCATAAGGTACTGCCATAAATTGGGTAGTACTCATAAACTCAAAAGTGCCGTCTTGTGCCGTGTCTATTTCTGTTTTTAAAGAGTGTGTATCATCACTCCAAATAATAGCTGTAAATACATCTATTGTTGTGCCTTCTCCTATGCTAAGTACAATTATACCATTGGCATCTGTTACAACTCCTGTATGTGTTTCGGTATATACATCTGTTGGTTCGGTATCTGCAATAATGGTAAATTTTACATCAATGGTTTGGTTAACCAACACATTCCCTAAATTGTCTTTAATGAGTGCTTTGTAGTTAATGCCTTGTTGGGCAACAGTTGTTGCTGTGATAACTACTGCTATTAAAAATATAATTTTTTTCATTGTTATTTTTAGGTTTTATATCTTGTCTTTGCGAAGAAGACACGACTGTGATCATCTGTTTAATAATAGTCAGATTGCCACATTTTACTTAAAAAAGCGCTGTCGAAAAGACAACAATTATTCTTTTGCACGTCATTGAAAGGAGCATTTTTTTGCGACGTGGCAATCTTATGAATGTAACTCAGATTTAAAAGATTGCCACGTCGTACCTCCTCGCAATGACGTTTTATTTTTTAGTACTCAATACTATAATTTCTTCCTTATTATTAACTAATAACGCTTCTAATTTTTCCATTCGTTTATTTAAACTACTCACTTCGGTTTCATAATTCTGAACTCTTAATTCTGAATTCATA
>JAZGFO010000082.1:0-10790 GCA_036479655.1 Saprospiraceae bacterium | reverse complement strand
TTTACACAAATGTACGGAATTTTCTTCTAATGCTTTACAACTACTTATAAACAGAACAAAAATATATTTCTATTCCGCTTTTTGTCCATTCAAAGATAGGTCAAAAAGATGAAAGCTAACAAATAATTTTATCGCAGAACAAGATAAGATCAACAATATGTACATTGATTATCTTCTATCGCAGCATAACAAATAAAAAATACAAATAGCTTATTTTGCAAACCATTTCCAATTAGATCAAAAAAGCGATCGCACAAAAATAGTAATATTACATGTAATTTGTTTTTCGGCTATCTATTGCTTTCCTTGCATTTAGGTATCCTAATAGAAGATTATGGGTATAATGCAGAATAAAATGTCCCAACAATCAAAATATTGCTAAATTTTTGAATAATCTTCACATTTACGTAAAAACAATGAATTAAACTGAATAAACACTAACACTTCACATAATAGAGCAAACCAATCAACAAAACACAACCAACTAAATTACAACACTTTACACACACCACCTAAAAAATGTCTTTTGCGTAGAATAAAAATAACATTCAATAAATTAGTACATATCAAAAAATTTAGTGCTTCTTTGTCTTTATAAATCAACATGAAAATAAACAATACCAATATCGTCATTATTTCTATTATTAGCATTTTACAATGCTAAAGGAAGAATGGTATAGACAATTGTAAAAAAAGAGCCGTTCTCCTTTGAGATTGGCTCTTTTTTTATTTAAAATAAAATAAAATGCTCAACAAACATAGTAAACACGTAACTCAAGACTCATCGCAGCCAGCGGCACAAGCCATGTTACATGCCATTGGACTTTCTTCAGAAGACCTAACTAAAGCTCAAGTTGGAATAGTAAGTACAGGGTGGGAGGGCAATCCCTGCAATATGCATCTAAATGAATTAGCAAAAAAAATAAAAGTTGGCGTCAATGATCAAGATTTGATCGGTTTAATTTTTCATACTATTGGAGTAAGTGACGGTATATCAATGGGTACATCGGGTATGAGATTTTCATTACCTTCAAGGGACCTAATAGCTGACTCCATAGAAACTGTGACTTCAGCACAATGGTATGACGCAGTAGTGGCTGTCGTCGGATGTGACAAGAATATGCCAGGTGCTATGATTGGACTAGGCCGACTTAATCGACCAGGCATAGTAGTCTATGGAGGCACTATTGCCCCAGGATGCCATGCAGGTAAAAAACTAGATATTGTCTCTGCATTTGAAGCCCTAGGACAAAAAGTTGCTGGAACAATAGACCAATCAGAATTTGAGGCAATTGTCAAAAAAGCTTGTCCCGGGCAAGGTGCTTGTGGAGGAATGTACACTGCCAATACAATGGCATCGGCAATAGAAGCAATGGGGATGTCTCTCCCTTACACAGCATCTAATCCTGCTGCAGGAAAGGACAAGCAGTCAGAATGTGGAAAGATAGGTAAGGCAATTCGTAATCTTTTAGAAAAGGATATAAAGCCAAGAGATATAGTTACTAAAAAATCTTTAGAAAATGCCGTTAGACTTATAACTGTACTTGGTGGATCGACCAATGCTGTAATACATTTAATAGCAATAGCAAAAGCATTTAACATAGATTTCAGTTTAGATGATTTTCAAAACTGGAGTCAAAGCACCCCATTTTTAGCGGACTTAAAGCCAAGTGGTAAGCATCTTATGGAAGACTTACATAATGTAGGAGGCATACCAGCAGTGATGAAGTATATGTTAGAAAATAAATTATTATACGGTGATTGCCTAACTGTTACAGGACAGACCATCGCAGAGAACCTATCATCTATTCCTTCATTAGCTAACCATGATATCATCCACACAATAGATAATTCGATAAAAGCAAGTGGACACATTCAAATATTGTACGGAAATCTTGCAAGCGAAGGATCTGTCGCAAAGATTACTGGAAAAGAAGGAATGTATTTTAAAGGAAAAGCAAAAGTCTATGACTCAGAATCAGAAGCCAACAATGCTATTCAAAATAATAAAGTAAAACAGGGTGATGTAATCGTAATCAGATTTTGTGGTCCAAAAGGTGGGCCAGGCATGCCAGAAATGCTAAAACCGACAAGTTTAATTATGGGTGCAGGGTTAGGAAATGAAGTTGCATTGATTACAGATGGTAGATTTTCTGGTGGAACTCATGGATTTGTAGTTGGGCATATCACTCCAGAAGCATATCAAGGCGGAACAATAGCATTGTTACAAGATGGAGATGAAATAACAATAGATGCAACAAATAATAGTATATCAGTAAACTTAACCACTGAAGAAATAGAAAAAAGGAAAAGTGACTGGAGTCAACCAAATAGACCAGAAGTTGGATTTTTGAAAAAATATAGAAAAAATGTTAATACCGCAAGTGAAGGTTGTGTGACAGATATGTAGATAGAGGTTTTAATAAAAAGCATATTAAAATAGTGAAAATTATGAATGCAAAAAAGAAGAAAATAAGTGGTGCTCAAGCAGTTATGCAATGTCTTTTGGCAGAAGATGTCGAAATCATATTTGGATATCCTGGTGGTGCAATAATGCCTATATATGATGCATTATATGATTACCAAAAAGAACTTAAACATATACTTACACGTCATGAACAAGGAGCAATACATGCTGCACAAGGATATGCTAGGGCAATTAGAAAAACAGGTGTTGTATTTGCTACTTCAGGCCCTGGAGCTACAAATCTATGCACAGGATTGATGGATGCATTGATGGATAGTACACCTTTAGTATGTATTACAGGACAAGTCTATAGCCAATTATTAGGTTCCGATGCATTTCAAGAAGCCGATGTTGTAGGGTGTACCACTCCTATCACAAAATGGAATTACCAAATAACAAATGTTAAAGAGATACCAGAAATATTTGCCAAAGCGTTTTACATAGCAAACAGTGGAAAACCAGGTCCGGTAGTGATAGATATTACAAAAGATGCCCAATTAGAGCTGTTAGATTTTGAATATAAAAAAGCTACATTTTTTAGAAGTTACCAACCTATACCTATTATTAATGATGACAAAATCGATGAAGCTGCAAAATTGATAAATAGTGCAAAAAAACCATTTATTCTTGCTGGTCATGGTATTCATATTGCAAAAGCGCAACAAGTATTTAAAGATTTTGTTGAAAAAACAGGTATTCCAGTCGGTGCAACTATTCATGGGCTATCGACAATACCCAATAACCATCCAAATTTTAAAGGGATGTTGGGTATGCATGGCAACTACGGTCCAAACATGTTAACTAATGCATGTGATGTATTGATCGCAATCGGAATGAGATTTGATGATCGTGTAACAGGAAATTTACAAAAATATGCGAAACAAGCAAAGGTAATTCATATAGAAATAGATCCCTCAGAAATTGATAAAAATGTAAAAACTGAAGTTGCTATTCTGGGAGACGCAAAAGCTGCTTTAGAGGCATTGGTACCACTTGTAGACAAGAAGACTTATCCAAAGTGGGATAAAGCATTTGCACAATGTGATAAAAAAGAGAATGAAAAAGTAATAAAGAGAGATCTTGAAAAAAGAACAGACTATCTTACAATGGGAAGAGTGCTCAAGGAAGTATCTGACCAAACAAATAATAAGGCAATAATAGTGACTGATGTAGGGCAACATCAAATGATGGCCGCAAGGTATTACAACTATCAAGGTCATGATCAATGGATATCATCTGGAGGAGCAGGAACTATGGGTTTTGGATTACCAGCAGCTATAGGAGCAAAATTTGCAAGACCAGATGATGAAGTTGTGGTTGTAATTGGTGACGGAGGATTTCAGATGACCTTACAAGAATTAGGAGTGCTCACTCAATGGAACGTAGCTGTAAAAATACTATTGCTTGATAATAATTATCTTGGCATGGTCAGACAATGGCAAGAAATGTTTTTTGACAATCGTTATTCAGCAGTAGAATTACAAAATCCAAATTTTGTCAAAATAGCTGAAGGATTTGGTGTCGCAGGTGAAACGGTTAAAAACCCTAAGGATATAGATCAAGCAATAGCAGATATGTTGGCTTATGACGGAGCATATTTATTGCACGTTGAAGTAGCAAAAGAAGAAAATATTTTCCCAATGATATCTACTGGTAAAGCAGTGGATGAAATAGTACTCGAATAATATGGAACAGAAAAAAGTATATACAATAACAGTATTTTCAGAAAACAAAATGGGAATGTTAGGACGGATAGCGACTATTATCTCTAGACGTCATATTAATATTGAAAGTTTAAATGCATCAAAATCTTCTATTGAAGGTATTCATAGGTTTACAATTTCCGTTATTCTCCCATCAGAAGAAGTAAGAAAATTAGTAGCCCAAATCAACAAGCAAGTTGATGTATTAAAGGCATTTTATTATAACAATTCTGAAATTGTGTACCAAGAAGTAGCATTGTATAAAGTACCTGCTAAAGCATTTGCTGATGGTGATGTCGTAGAAAATCTTATAAGATCACATAACGCTAGAATACTCTCAATAGAACCAGAATATATTGTTATTGAAAAAACAGGACACCCTACAGAGACAGAACAATTGTTGGAAGAATTAAAAGAAATAGGTTTGTATGAATTTGTACGATCTGGAAGGGTTGCAATAGTAAAACCAATGGAAAGGCTAAACAATTATTTGAAATCATTAGATCAATAAATTTAAATACTAAAAATAACTAAATACAAAAAACATGGCAATAATGAATTTTGGTGGCGTAGACGAACAAGTAGTCACAAGAGAAGAATTTCCGTTAGAAAAAGCGAGAGAATTATTAAAAGAAAAAACGATAGCTATAATAGGCTATGGTGTCCAAGGACCTGGTCAAGCACTAAACTTAAAGGATAATGGATTTGATGTAATTATAGGACAGCGATCTCCTTCACTTTCATATGACAAAGCAATTGCAGATGGATTTGTCCCTGGCAAAACACTTTTTTCTATCGAAGAAGCTGCCCAAAAAGGTGATATCATTCAATATTTATTATCAGATGCTGCTCAAATAGCTGTTTGGCCAACGCTGAAAAAATATTTGACTCCTGGTAAGACATTGTATTTTTCGCATGGATTTGGAATTACTTACAAAGAAAAAACAAACATTATTCCACCTGCTGATATTGATGTAATTCTCTGTGCACCTAAAGGGTCTGGAACAAGTCTAAGAAGATTATTTGTAGCTGGAAAAGGATTAAATTCCAGTTTTGCAGTATTCCAAGATGCTAGTGGAAATGCACGTAACAAAGCCATTGCTTTAGGGATAGGTATTGGCTCAGGCTATCTATTCGAAACAACATTTAAGAGAGAAGTATATAGTGACCTTACAGGAGAGAGAGGTTCTTTAATGGGTGCTATCCAAGGGCTATTTGCTGCTCAATATGAAATATTAAGAGCTAAGGGGCATACTCCATCAGAAGCATTTAATGAGACAGTAGAAGAAGCTACAGAGTCCCTATACCCATTGGTAGCTGAGAATGGAATGGATTGGATGTATGCAAATTGTTCTACTACAGCACAAAGAGGTGCTTTGGATTGGTGGAAAAAATTTAGAGATGCTGTAAAACCAGTTTTCGAAGAATTATACGAAAGTGTAGAAACTGGAAATGAAGCTCAATTATCCATAGATAGTAATAGCCAACCAGATTATAGAGAAAAACTTGAAGCCGAGTTGGATGAATTAAGAAACAGTGAAATGTGGAGAGCTGGAAAAACAGTTAGAAGTCTTAGACCAAAAAACTAATGATAAAAGTTGATAAAATAGAAAAAGCATACCTAAGAATAGCTGAAGTAATAGAAGAGACTCCATTCTTAAAAAACAACAATCTATCTAAAAAATATGATTGCAATATTTTTTTAAAAAGAGAAGATATGCAATCGGTGAGATCATTTAAAATAAGGGGTGCTTACAATAAAATCAAAACATTAAGCAAATCTGAAACAGTCCATGGAATAGTATGTGCTAGTGCAGGAAATCATGCTCAAGGTGTAGCTATGTCATGTGCAAAACTACAGATAAAAGGCACTATTTACATGCCTCACCCTACTCCAAAACAAAAGATCAATAAGGTCAAACAATTTGGAGGAAAATGGGTAGAAGTTATTCTTCAAGGAGATACATTTGATGATGCTAATGAATATGCAATAAAGGATGCAAATAATAACAATAAGTCATTTGTTCATCCATTCAATGATATTGAAGTCATGGCTGGTCAAGGCACAATAGCTAAAGAGATAATCCAACAGACACCTGTACCGTTGGATTATCTCCTTGTTGCTGTTGGTGGTGGTGGGCTAATCTCAGGTATAGGAAGCTACTTTAAACAAGTAAGTCCCAACACCAAAATAATCGCCATAGAATCAGTTGGCGCTGCTGCACTAAATATATCTCTCCAACATAAAAAGCGCACAAAATTAGAAAAAATCGATGCTTTTGCTGACGGAATTGCCGTTAAAGAAATAGGTGACAAAACGTTTAAAATCATACAAGAAGTGATTAACGACAATCTGGTCGTTCCAGAAGGAGCTATCTGTTCTGCAATTCTAAGCCTCTATAATGAAGATGCAATAGTAGTAGAACCAGCAGGTGCTGTCGCAGTCGCCGCACTATCACAGATCACTAACCAAATCAAAGGTAAAAATGTAGGCATCATAATCTCAGGTGGTAATAATGATGTAAATAGAACTCAAGAAATCACAGAACGTGCTTTGCTTTATGAAGGAAAAAAACATTATTTTATTGTCAAGTTTCCTCAGCGTGCAGGTGCATTAAGAGATTTTCTCAATGTATTAGGACCTAATGATGACATTACCCATTTTGAGTACACAAAAAAAACCAATAGAGCTAATGGCCCAGCATTAGTAGGTATTGAAGTGAAGAACCGTCTTGATTTTGATACTCTTACTCAAAGGATGACCAATCAAGGTATTAATTTTGAACATATAAATAATAATCCAATGCTATTTGAGATGTTAGTTTAAAATTCCTTTCATTTTATAATTTTATAAAGCACAATTTACCACTCAAGTAATTGACTATTAATTCTATGTCTATCCGGCATTTCTCCCTTCTCTTAAAAAGCAAGACTATCGCTTTATTGACTTTGAGACATCTCTCCCTTTTTCAATTAAAGCTACCAAAATAGTTCTTTAACAAAATTTAATAAAAAATTAACAAAATATACATACCAAAACACTCAATTTTATCATCTATAGAGTATAAATATTATTCTTAAGTTTTTATTGGTTTGAACTTGGATAATAGGTTTGAATACTAAATGAGATTAGAATTTTTTGAGAGTTAATTCTATGAATAAAAATTTAGTTTTAAATTGTAGATAGTTTTTTCATGCTTTTGGAAAATTGCCGGCAGGAAGTTGTCGGCATTTTCTTTTTAAACTTGTATTAACAAAATATTATTTTCTATCAAAATATATTGGATAGCGTACAGATATTTATTCTACTCAATTTTTTATATCCATAACATTAGATTACTTTTGTGGCATAAATAAAACCAATATCATGAAAATTATAATTCACTTTGTTTTTATATCATTATTGATTGTACTTTCGGGATGCAAACAACAAATTCCGTTAGAAGATCAAGTCATCGCTATCCATGATGAAGTAATGCCAAAAATGGGACAAATACATGCTTCTATTAAAAGTATTAAAGCACTAAAATTGGAATCAAATTCTGAAATTGATAGTAAAGTCCTTGACCAAGTTATTTTGCAATTAGAAAAAGCAGATGATGGAATGATGGAATGGATGTCAGCTTGGAATGTACCTACCGAAAAAGTAAAGAAAGCGGAATACTTAGCAAAAGAAATGATAAGAGTAACTAAAGTTAAAAAAGATATTCTAACCAGTATTGCAGCAGCAGATTCCGTTCTTAAAAATCACAAATAATGAACCAAACTATATCTTTTTTTTTATTTTTCTCAACATTACTTTTATTCAATAGTTGCAAAGATAGTCCTGCCAAAGAATTACCTATTTTGGGACATAAATCAATGGTAAATGGAGATCAAGAGTATCACACCATTCCAGATTGGAAATATGCAACACAAGATAATATCGACCTCACAAATAAAGATTTGAGCAATGTCATTTATGTTGCTGATTTTTTCTTTATTTCATGTCCTTCAATATGTCCTAAGGTTATGAAAGAGATGACCAAAATTTATAAAGAATTTGAAAACATTCCTGGTATAAAATTGGTGTCATTCACATTGGATCCAAAGAGAGATACTCCCGAAAAGCTAAAAGCGTATGCACAAAAATTAGGGGTTAGTAATGACAAATGGATATTTTTACATACTGATAAAGAAAGTATTTACGACTTGGCAGCAAAGTATTTTGTTCCTGCCTATGAAGACAAGAATGTTCCTGGTGGATTTGATCATAGTGGCAAGATAATTTTAGTGGATCATGACGGTCATGTAAGATCATTTTCTGAAGGAACAGATGCAAGTAACACGCCTAAACTAATAAAGGATATAAAAACCTTATTAAAAGAATATGAAACGAAATAATTACTAAAATTACATGATAGGAAAATATTTCATTTTATTAATTCTAGTTGCTACATTATTTATAAAGTGTACTACTGATACTTATCCTCAAGGCAAACGATTATATACAACATACTGTGCCAATTGTCATATGGAAGATGGCACTGGATTGGGTCAACTAATACCTCCCTTGGCAAAATCGGACTATCTCATTAGCCATAGAGATAATCTTGCATGTATCGTTCTTAATGGTCTAAAAGGTCCAATAATTGTTAATGGAATTAAATATGATCAAGTAATGCCCCCAGCACAATATTCTGCTGTTCAAATAAATAACATTGTCAACTATATTGGTACTGCATGGGATAATAAGATGAAGCCATTAGCATTGCCTGATACAGAAAAAGTATTAGCAGATTGTCAATAACAGAATCTTAAAATTTCCTTTAAAACGAACCATTTTTATTTTATTCTGGATTGCATCATTGATTTTTAAATAAAATAATTAATTTGTGCAACCTAAATTAAAAACACATGGAATCAACAGTATCAAATGCTTTTCTATTAATGGGCGTAGGGATGATTACGGTATTTTTGGTGCTCACATGTGTGGTATTGGTAGGATCATTATTGATAAAAATAATGAACAAGTATGGGCTTGATACAACAAGCTCAACACAAAAAGCTACAGGGGAATTGATTTCAAATAAAGAAATCGCAGTAATTACAGCTGTAGTGGATCAGATAACCTTAGGAAAAGGAAAAATTGATTCTATAAAAAAAATAAAAAAGTAAAGCGTTATTATTTAATAATTATATCCTAATCTATATTTATTAATAACGTAACAAAGATTAACAAACATACCTATTATCTATACTGAAACTATAGTTTAATAATGGTAAAATGAAACTGATGAAAGAAATTAAACTAGCACTTGTATATAGAGATATGTGGCAAGCATCTGGAAAATATGTTCCTACTGTTGATATGCTTACTAAAGTAGCTCAACCAATTATAGATATGGGTTGTTTTCATAGAGTAGAGACTAATGGGGGTGGATTTGAACAAGTAAATTTACTTTTTGGAGAAAATCCAAATATTGCTGTACGAAAATGGACACAACCATTTAATGATGCAGGAATACAAACTCAAATGCTCGAAAGAGGTCTTAATGGTATAAGAATGAGTCCTGTCCCGAAAGACGTGAGGAAATTAATGTTTAAAGTCAAAAAACTTCAAGGAACTGATATTTCAAGAACTTTTGATGGTCTTAACAACCCACAAAATTTAGCATTATCATTTCAATATGCTAAAGAAGGTGGAATGATTGCTCAAGGAGCATTAAGTGTAACACATTCCCCTATTCATACTGTAGAATATTATATAAAACTGGCAGATCAATATATAGAACATGGTGCTGAAGAAATATGTATTAAAGATATGGCAGGTATTGGTCGTCCAGTATCTATTGGCAAGATTATAAAAGGAATAAGAGAAAGACACACAGATATAATTATTCAATACCATGGACATTCAACACCAGGATTTTCGGTAGCAACATCATTAGAGGCAGCTAGGAATGGTGCTGATATAATAGATGTAGGAATGGAGCCTTTGTCATGGGGAACTGGACATGCCGACCTATTAACGATTCACGAAATGCTAAAAGATGCAGGTTTTAGTATGCCAGAAATAGATATGAAAGCCTATATGCATGTAAGAAGTCTTACACAATCATTTATGGATGATTTTTTAGGCGAATATATCAATCCAAAAAATCGATATATGAATTCCCTATTAATCGGGCCTGGATTACCGGGAGGAATGATGGGATCATTAATGGCAGATTTAGAAAACAGTGTCAAAAGCCTAAATAAGTGGTTGACCAAAAGAGATAAAGCACCTGTAAATCAAGAAGAGTTATTATTAAAACTATTTGATGAAGTAAAGCAAGTATGGCCTAAAATGGGGTATCCTCCATTAGTAACACCGTTTAGCCAATATGTAAAAAATGTTGCCCTTATGAATGTACTAAACATGTATAAAGGTAAGCCAAGATGGTCTATGATTGATGAAAATACTTGGGGAATGATACTCGGAAAATCTGGACAATTACTTGGTGATCTTGATCCAGAGATTATAAAAATGGCGAACGATCAAGGTCGAGAATTTTATACTGGGAATCCACAAGATCTATATCCTGACGAATTGGATATGTATCGTAAAAAAATGGATGATAAAAAATGGGACTATGGTC
>JAZGFO010000081.1:0-21381 GCA_036479655.1 Saprospiraceae bacterium | reverse complement strand
CTGCCGTACTCGTTCTTTTCTTTTGGATGGCTAAATCGAAAGTACATATCTCAGTTGTATCAATAACAACTTCCTTAGGAAATCCTGTACATCCTTCTTGTGTTGTTTCTCCAATAAAATAAGTATTTACTGGACTAACTGTTAAATTAGTAATTTCATTTTCGCCAAAACCATCAGTGTACCAATGGAATGTACTATTAGGGTAAACATGGGTGAGTGTATCTGACAAAGTTGTCAAATCAAAAGTCTCTACGCCACAAGGTAAAGTAACAGTATCAACAGCATTAGGCAAATCAACAAAATCAGGAGGCAATACCTTATAAGGAATAGTTGATTTACATGTATTTGGCGCATTGTCGGATACCTCCAAAAGATATACTTGATCTTTACCAAAGTCAGCTGGATCTCCAACATTGTAAATTTGCATAGTTGAAGAACCTCCATTTGGAAGAATCCAAAGGTAATTATCAAATCCAGATGTACCTTCTAAAATAACATTATCTCCCGCACAGAATTTTACTTCTATAGTGTCAATAGTGCCATTTATACACGCAGGTACAATTTGAACATCTAAAACAACATCTAAGACTTGGCAACAAACTGCACCCATAACTACCACTTGGTAAGTACCAGCATCAGCTGTTTGAGCATTTGGGATTATATAGTTGAACTCCATAGATACAGTATCACCACTAGGGGCAATCCATAAATAAGACTGACCACCTTCGGCAGAAAAATAAGCATTATCACCAATATTGACTACTGAATTACTTATACCTGAAACCATTGCATCGTAACCAGCTGGCAATGCAACATCTATAGTATGTGAATTGGTTGCAGTACCATTAGTTACAGTAACAGTATATTGTCCTTCTTCAGCAGCACCTGCTGGGAATGGTGGAGGATCTTGTAAATTACTTATATAACCATTTGGCCCTGACCAAACGTACATTGAGCCTTCTGTACCGATTGCTTCAAGGTCGATTGTATTTTCAGGACAACAGTTAATCTCTGCTTGAGCTATAACTTCTGGTGTTTTATAGATTACCAAGAAAGTATCTAAGAAACAACAACAAGTACCTTCAAATAATCTCAAATGTACAGTATCTTTCAACCCTGCAGGATTAGAAAATGTATATGATACTGGAGTCGTAATGGCCTCTGCAGCAGCATAGTCAGGCCCAGTATATTCGCTTCCTCCTTTACTTTGACCTAAGTGCGTAATAGTAGTAGGACCATTTATCGTAATCATTGCATCATCTGCAACAGATATATTGGAATTAGCAGTTGCAGAAGTTACAGTAGCATCTAAAACAGGAGGAATACATCCAGCCAATTCTATAAAAGCAGATGCCGTATCTTTTCCTGCCACTGGATTTGCTCCACCAGCATCACACATTACTATATTTTCACTTGCTGAAAGGATCTCAGCATCACTTACCATACCTAAAATACCACAAGAAATATTAATTTCTTGTTTAGCCATACATCCATTTGCAGACATTACTGTATAAGTACCCGATTTGGTATAATCAGCATTTGGAATAGAGATGCTAGCACCTGATCCAGTAAAACCATCAGGTCCCTCCCAAGTCAAAGCTCCAGAACCTCCCATTGCTGACATCATAATTGCCGAACCTTCACAAGAAATAGCAGGTATAGATGTAATAGAAGGGGTCGATTTTATACCCACTGTCACACTTGCGGTACCTCCACAATCTCCACTAGACATGATAAGTGTATATGTACCAGGCATAGCAGGATCAACCACTGGGTTTTGTTCTGATGAAGTAAACCCATTTGGTCCACTCCAATCGTAGGCATCTCCACCAGCAGGTGCCGTTAATTCTAAAACTTCTCCTACACAAGGTTCATTAGCTGATATTGAAAATCCACTAGCGGGAGAAATCACTTCTACAGAATCTAAAAACGTGCAGCCCAGATATGAAATAGTCACCTCGTAAAATCCAGCTTCTGGGTCTCCAAAAGCCATCGATACATTAGGATTCTTTTCTGTTGATGAAAATCCATTTGGTCCAGACCATAAATAAGTTGCTCCTTCCAAATCTGGTTCTGGAGCAGTAATAGGGCAGACTCCACTTACATCTGCTGGTTCACCTGAAAGATTGGCATTTAAGTCCAATTTGTCCCCCGGACAACCATAAAACGCTTCAGCCAAAAGATCGACTGATGGTACCACAACAGTATCAGATGCAATACCGGCACATTCGTCTCCTGTAATTGTAACAGTATATATACCTGCTTGTGCAGATGTTATTGGGTTAATTGTTATATTTTGGTCAGAAGATGTAAATCCATTTGGTCCGCTCCAACTATAGGTCAGATTATTGCCTTCTACAGACATAGACATAAGACTTAGTATATCCCCTTCACATAAAGTGTTCACTCCTGTTATAATAGGCTTGATCGGACAAGGAATAAATCCAAAATCATAGGTATGATTCGCTTCTCCATATTGTGGAGCCATCAATTCTATAGTAGGAAACCCGTCGATTACATTGGCATCATTATCATTTAGGGTCATCCCATCATTGTTGCCCGCTTGCCCTGGCACAGTAATACCGGGCAATGTATATTCTGAATTTGGGCCTAAGTCCGTTACTTTAATTAAGTAGGTAGAATCAGGAATTATATCTAATCCATGTGCTTGACTAGTAGTAGATGGAATATCTCTTGTAGAGAAATAGTACTGTCCCAAAGAATCTGTTACTGTACTAGCTATTACATTTCCATCTTTGTCATAGAGTTTAACTGTTACTCCAGCTAATGGTGCTTCATTTGGATCTTGAACACCATCTTTATTGATATCTGCCCATACTCTGTTTCCAATTTCAAGAGGAGCCAATTCGCAAAGAATGGTAATACCTCCCCAATTGTTGGCTTTAGTAAATTCGTTAGCTTTATATCCAGAAATTTGATAATTTCCGATAAGACGGCTATCCCTTGAACGAGTACCATCCATGGCATCTAACCAAGATAGTCCCGATGTCCCCACATTAGATACGTTATCCATAGCAGGAAGTACGATCTCATTGAAGTTTGATGCTCCAGCCAAAGATCCCTCTCCGTACGTACCTTCTTTACCTACTGATTGATAAAATTGGGTTTCGGAAGAAGTGTTTGATCCCGCTCTCGTACTCGGACTATAAGTCCAATTAACGGCACTACCGGCTAATCCAATTGTAGTTGCTGGATACGAAGGTGCAGTATTTGATCCAGTGTTTGGCACTTTAAGTATTGGCCCACCAGCGACATAGAAAGATGAGTTGATCATATCATGATATCTATTTCTCACACCGAGATTCATATCATAGACATTATTGTCATTTAGATTAAACTCAATATCTCCAAGCCAAGGCATCATATACTGAGCATCTTTACTATTATTTGGATAAAATTTATTCGCATATGCGGGAACACTTTCCCAAGGTTTAACTTTTGTTTTATACCACTTTTGGACATTTGGGTTGGTAGATGGGTAGTCCATAGTACCTAAAGGAATAGTAGTCTCCAGTGCTGGAGAAGGAGTAGCAGCCTTGGGGTCAAATTTATAAACATATCCCTTAACATCTGCAGTACTAGAACCAGTACAAGTAGTAGAAGCATAAACTTCACCTGTAGAAGGGTGTACTCCAAGACCTAAAGAAGCAGTCTGTCCACCGCATCCTGGAGCATCAGGCAATTGTACTTTTATAATATCTGCAGGATCAGTCGGTGCAGACCCATCAGCATTGATAGGAATGATATACACCTCGTTGGTAGCAAGGTTTACAACATATAATTCATCTCCGGCAGGTGAAGTTTGAATAGAACCCAAGCCAGTAAAACCCACTACATTTGGCATCCCACCAGCACGAGCAAAGGTAAGTGGTCCAGGGTGAGGCTGATCATTGAAGGCATCTCCGGCAACACCATCACCAAGTAAAGTCTCTAAATCCAACCAAGCCTGAGGTGCTGCCCCTGTACCATTATCATCATAATCTGATGCAAAAATCATTGCTTCACCAAGTCCGTTACTACTACCGTTTGTTGTATTTTTTGCCCATGATTTATAGTAAGTACCTGTAAATAATTTCATATGAAGCGGTGACCAATCAATACCATAAGAAGATCCCATGACAGATGAATTCCCAACTTGATCACTAGCAGATAATGGGATGTTTGTATTTGGTACTACCCATTTCCATGAAGCATCCGTAGTACTCTGTGGCACAAAACTATCTCCTGTATTAAAATCAGTATCAAGAGTCACTGTCGGATCATTTGAACTGGAGTTTCTCACTTGCTTTACAACCGCTATTTGTGGATTGTCTTCACAGTGATCATTTCCCATAAATACAACAGTCAAATCATTATCACATAATCCTAATGCGGTAAACATAACCGATGAACCATTATTACCACCATTTGGTCCAGATTCGAAATCCGTAGGTAAGGTATATTCTACTCTTACTTTAGGTCCGCTACCAGCAGCATCTATTGTCCAATCACCATTGGAATCCGATGTTGTCATACCTATTACAGCTCCATTGTCATCATAGACTGTAACAGCCACACCTGGTACTCCTTTTTCTTCAGGTCTTGTTTCTACCGAACCATCGAAGACTTTACCATCGGCATCTCCGTTAAATTTATATTCTTGATAAACCGTACCTCCTACTTCTGTGCCTCCACAAGTCTGAGCTATTAGTTGATGACTATTCAGCATAAATGTAAAAAAGAAGCTAAAAGAAAGTATATTATATAATGATTTCATTAAATCTGATTTTGTATGTTCTATGTTTAATCTATTCTTCATTGTTGGTTGGTTTTGGGGTTATTGTACGATTAGATTAAGGGTTAAAGTTTCTGTTGTCCCTACTGCAATAGAAGGAACTGTCCATAAACCAGTAGTAGAGTTATAAGTACCTACTGACGGTATAAAATTATCTAATGTCATCCCAGCTGGAACGAGATCTTTCACGACAACATTGGTTCCTTCTGTCGTACCTTTATTCTCAAGGGTAGTCACAATAGTGACATTATCACCTGGAGCTGCAACAGTCGGTGTTGCTGTTTTCGAGATCTCAAGACATACATCAGGAAGTACTCCTGGAGTAATCGTAAATGAAACCGTGTCTGCATTATTGGTCAAATCACCATCCTCACCTGTATAGGTTGCTATATTCTCACAGTCACCAGGAACTCCAAGAGCTTGTACTGTGATATCTAAAGTAGCTGACTGACCAGCAGTCATATCACCAACCATCCAGTTGCTACCATCAAATGTTCCAACACTAGGATTGGCACTTACAAATTTAGCACAAGGAGGTAACGGATCACATATTACAACTCCTGTATTAGCCCCCATACTCACTGCAGTGATGGTAAAAATTGTATTTTGTCCTTGTTGCACAGAAGTTGGTGAGACTGTTTTTGTAACAGCTACATCGGTAATACATGGCCCTTCTTTGTCTGTCACTATTTTGACATTATCTAAAAAATATCTCTCATTAGACCCTTGTGCATCTACCCAAAAGTACACTTTAAATCCTGCTAATAAATCCCCCATAGGAATAGGAACCATGTAAGGTGAAGCTGTTGGATCGTCAGAAACTCTAAAATCATAAGGGCTATTAATACTAGTAGGGACTTGATTAAATGAAACATTAAAATCATCGCCACTTTCTAAGTTATTATTAGACGATAACTCGAACATCAAGAATGCTGAAGTAGATCCAGAAAGATCAGCTGCTCTAAAAATATATGCTCCATCATCTTCAAATTCTAATTGTCCTGCAGCATTAAGGTATATCTCACCTCCGCTCCATGGTGGTGGGTTATTAGCTTCTGCTCCAGATCCACCAGTTGTAAAATTATCCTCCGTCCAATCTCCTTCCCATACTGTACAGGGAGCCGGTGTGGATTGATTTCCACTATAATCACCTGTACTAAAATCATCTTTATATATAACTATATTGGGATTACAGAGATAAAAGCTAGAACAATCTGGATCCATACAATCGACCAAGCCGTCACCATCATCATCCATATTATTGTCACATATCTCAGGAACAGGAGGACATCCCATCGGAGCATCTATAACAAGATTATCAACAAATCCATATTCTCCACTAGTAGGACCTTTAAAAGCTATTCCAAAATCAGCTGTTAAATATTGATTTGGTATAGTTATACTTATATGTTGAGACATATTTTGACCTACGTCATAAGTCGCTATCAAATCATAAGAGGCTGTAGAATTTTCAACAAAGCTAGATGTCAAATATAATTCTATATTCCCAGTATTATTACTAGTTTGTTTGACATCAAAATCTAATGTGACTGTAGTACCAGTAGCTGTTGACAAATCAGATTTTGCAGTAATAAAACCTCCAGATCTTAAACTCGCCCATCTGCTGCCTCCTGTTGATAATATTTTTGCATTATTACCATTATTCCAGTACCAAGTATTGTTAAAAGAATTTTCTATCCAACTAAAACAACCAGAACCGGTAGCATCATAGATAAAATTGCTATGTTCAAAATCATCTGATAAACTACCTGGATTAACTTGCGCATCTATTTTAGATGGACTGATAAAAACAAATAGGATAATAAGCATCAAGGACTTACACCAATTCAATTTTTGATAGACATCCGAAAATGGACTTTTTATTTCGCTAAATAAGTAATAATTCACGCTCATAATTTGGTTGATTTAAAAAAAAAACACTAGTCCCCTTATTAAACAAGAAGGCTAAATAATCACAAATTTAAAAAAAAATATAGATATATAATAATTATATATTTAAAATAAATATATTATTTTCATAAGTAGTTAAACACATTACATATATAAATTAACTAAATATTATACAAAATCATATTACTATATATATAATACTAAAATATCAAATTTATAAGATATTGAATAAGAACACCCAATTACTAACTACATATTAGTTTAGTAAAGACATATTCAAAATATAATTACACTAAATATAAAATGGCAGTTTTAAATAACCTGTGTAGATGGCTATTCTGACAATTTTACACCTCTTAGATTATTTTTATTTTATTTTTAAGTAATTCCTCTATTGTACTGTCCTATTTTTCGGTTAAGGCGACACTTCTAAATAAAAAACAATATTTATAGTACCATATTTCAAATTAATTTTTGCCAAATGATTAATTAACCTATTTTTGCGATTTCAAATATTAAAAAGAAACAAAATGGACTTTAAGAATCTGATTTCACACTGTAAAGAATATGGTTTTATTTTCCCATCATCAGAAATATATGATGGACTTAGCGCAACATATGATTATGGTCCTAATGGTGTAGAATTAAAAAACAATATTAAAAAATCTTGGTGGAAGAGTATGGTTCAAATGAATCAGAATATTGTGGGATTAGATGCCGCGATATTTATGCACCCAAAGACATGGAAAGCGTCAGGACACGTTGATGCATTTAATGATCCATTGATAGATAATAAAGATTCTAAAAAAAGATATCGTGCAGATCAATTGATAGAAGAATATTGTGAAAAGATAGAAATTAAAATCACTAAAGATGTAGTTAAAGCCAGAAAACGATTTGGTGATGATTTTGATGAAGCCCAGTTTAGAGCTACAAATGGAAGAATTGTAGATAGACAAGAAAAAATAGATTATGCGATAAAAAAAATGGGAGAAGCAATGACCGCCAATAATATGGAAGGATTAAAATCTCTTATTGAAGAACTTGAAATAGCTTGTCCTGTATCTGGCAGTAAAAACTGGACAGATGTGAGACAATTTAATCTTATGTTTTCTACACAACTTGGAAATATAGCAGGAGAAGAAGGTAAATTATATCTTAGACCAGAAACGGCTCAAGGTATATTTGTAAACTTTCTTAATGTTCAAAAATCTACACGTCAAAAAATTCCATTTGGTATAGCACAAATAGGAAAGGCGTTTAGAAACGAGATTGTAGCACGCCAATTTATATTTAGAATGAGAGAATTTGAGCAAATGGAGATGCAGTTTTTTGTAAAGCCTGGTACTGAAATGGAATGGTATAACCACTGGAAGACAACAAGACTACAATGGCACAAAGATATGGGTACTCCAGAATCAATGTTAAGATTCCATGACCATGACACCCTTGCTCACTATGCTAACGCAGCAGCAGACATCGAATTTGAATTTCCATTTGGGTTTAGAGAATTGGAAGGCATTCACTCTCGTACAGATTTTGATTTAAATAAACATCAAGAGTTTTCTGGTAAAAAATTGCAATATTTTGATCCGTCAATCAACGAAAACTATGTTCCATTTGTAGTAGAAACTTCATTGGGCTGTGATAGAATGTTTTTGTCACAAATAAGCCATGCACTACAAGAGGAAACAGTGCCTGATGCAGATGGTAAAGAAAGTACAAGAATCGTAATGAAGTTAAATCCTGAGATTGCCCCTGTAAAAGTTGCTGTATTGCCATTACTTAAAAACAAAGAAGAATTAACCAAAGCTGCTTCTGATGTATTTGACAAATTAAAATCAAAAGTAAACTGTCAGTATGATGAAAAAGATGCAATTGGTCGTAGATATAGAAGACAAGATGCAATCGGTACTCCATATTGTGTGACAATAGATTTTGAAACGTTGGAAGACAATACTGTGACGATTAGAGATAGAGACACGTTAAAGCAAGAGAGAGTTAGTATTGAAGAATTAGGTAATAGATTTTAATTAGTACCATGAAGTACTGAATTATTATCTAATCCATATTTATTCCAATCCTCGATGTAGTCAATATCTGATAGCTTTTCTATATGACTTGACGAGAGGTTTAATGTTTTTATTATTTCTTCGGTTTTTGAGAATACAGTATTGGTACTCCAAGTTATACCATTAAACAATTTGGGATAATGATAATTCATGCCAATAAGATAGTAACCGCCATCAAAAGTTGGGCCTAATACGATATCATTATTTTCTAAATTATCCAATGCTTCAACTAAGTGATGGAATGATAATTGCGCGCAATCGCTACCGATAAGAATAGCAGAATCACAATCTTGTAGCACTGCATCAAGCGCTTTGCTCATACGAACTCCAATATCCCCATCTGACTGGAGTCGCTTAACAAATCGTTTATCATTCCACATATCATTATTATTGACGTGATCTGAATAATAGATAAACAATTTGATATTTGATGTTTTGAGAATTGTATCGTGGATGTGAATGAGTAATTTCTTGTATATTTCTAAAGCAATTTTGTCACCTACATCTTTGGCAATCCTTGTTTTGACTTTCCCAATTACTGGGTTTTTGATAAATATTATTATTGCTTTTGTCACAAGAATATTAGTTTTCATAAAAAAATAATGTGATATTTAGATGTAAATATAACCAATTAGCAATTTAAATTGTTGTAAGCATATGACACAATCAATTTTAGGTAAAATAATACTTTCTCCATTTTCATTGTTATATGGATTGGCTATAGGAATAAGGAATGCAATGTATGATTCTGAGTTGATAAAAAGCTCCAAATTTAGTATTCCAATAATATCAGTAGGGAATCTTACAATTGGAGGAGCTGGAAAGACCCCACATATAGAGTATTTGATAAGATTATTGGCTCCATATGTCAACTTGGGCGTATTGAGTCGAGGTTATAAAAGAGAGACTAAGGGATTTAAATTTGTTAACAGAACTGAGAATGTTTTAGCGAGTGGTGACGAGCCACTGATGTATGCTAAGAAGCATAATAACATAGTGGTTGCAGTTGCAGAAAGTAGGACAATCGCTATCCCACAAATGGTGGCAAAACATCCATTGACAGAGACTATTTTATTGGATGATGCATTTCAACATAGAGCTGTTTCTCCAGGATTAAGTATATTACTTACGACTTATGATTTACCATTTACTCGAGATTATTTACTGCCTTCTGGTAGATTGAGAGAATGGCGGTCTGCATATGAGCGTGCTGATATTATTATTGTATCCAAATGTCCAGAAACAATTACTGACTTAGAGAAGTATCAATTGATCCAAGAGCTGAACCCTCAAGCGCACCAAAAAATATACTTTTCTTATTATAAATATAATTATCCATACAATTTTTTCAATCCAAATCAGCTAATAAGTTTGGATGACAAACTTGACGTAATCTTAATAAGCGCAATTGCCAATACAGATTATCTATTGTCATACCTAGAAAGTCAAGTAGGGTCTATTCATCATATGAACTACGAAGACCACCACTTATTCACAGAAAGAGATATTGACTATATCGATACGGTATATAAAAATAGAGATACCACTAGAAAACTAATTTTAACTACTGAAAAAGATGCCATGCGATTGGACTTACATCGAGAAGAGTTGGAAAAATTAAAGATTCCGATTTACATTCTACCTACAGAAGTAAAGTTTCATTTTGAAGAAGGTAAACTTTTCGAAGATAATATTAAAGACTTTTTATTAAAGTTCAAAATTTAACATTTGTACTCTGACTTTTGATTTTTAAAGTGGAATTTATACTTGCGTTAATATTTCTAATAAACGCTCCAATCTTAATTGAAGTACAGCACCAACGTCTCGCAACTCATACAATACTTTTGAAACCATCTAGCTTAGATGTTTTAAATATTAATGTATTTTTATGCTAACATTAAAATCTATGTAGAATGAAATATTTTTTTTTAACTATTGGAATACTATTTGTTTTGTCTTGTAACCAGGCAGATAGTCCCATATCAAAAGACAATGCGAAAACACAGGAAGTCAGTAATCAAGAAATGAAGCTTTACAATACTATAGATAGCAGTATTCAGGCGGCATGGTTGACTTCTCTTACCGAAGCTACAGATGAGTTACCTTATCCCTTTTTATCTATAGCAAGTGGTAGAACGATCATTTTTTATTGGGATAGTTATTTCACCAATTCAGGATTATTGTTCCATGATAATGTAAAACAATATGCCAAGAATGCGACAGACAATCTATTGCACGAAGTAGAGGTGTATGGTTTTGTACCAAATGCTAGTGAACCTTGGGGTATTAATCGATCACAACCAGCTTACTTATCTATGATGGTGAGAGATGTGTATGAGGCAATGGAATCAAAAGACAAACAATGGTTGCTATCAGCATACAAAACGTTGAAAAAAGAATATGATTTTTGGATGGACGACTCACCAAATACAATCGAAAAAAACACTACCTCGATAAAAGGGTTAGTACGGTACAACCATCATGCAAGCGAACAAGATCTGATAGAATTATACAATCATATTTCAGATCGTTTTAATTTTGATAAAAGTATATCAGATAAGAAAAAAATGGAGATGGCAGGAACCTATGCTGCTGAAGCAGAGTCAGGAATGGATTTTTCTCCGAGATTTGAAGGACGAACACCAGATTTTATAGCAATAGACCTCAATAGTAACCTTTATCAATATGAAATTAATTTTGATTGGATAAAAAATGAATTGGGCATAAAAGATGATATCGATTGGTTGTCAAAAGCAGTAAATAGAAAAGCACTGATCACAACCTATTGTTGGAATGAAGAAAGAGGCTTGTTTTTAGATTATGATTTTATAAACAAACGACATAGTAAGGTAGCAGCTGCAACATCATTTAGCCCTATGTATGCTGGTCTTGCTACAACTTCACAAGCGGAAAGGTTAGTAACTAATCTTTCATTGTTTGAATTGAAAAATGGAATAAGTACTTGTGAGAAATCCATCGAAAAATATAATTATCAATGGGGATATACCTCTGGTTGGCCACCAATGCACTATATAATGATTAAAGCATTGGACAATTATGGATTCAAAAATGATGCACAAAGAATAGCAAAAAAGTATATAGATATAGTCGCCAAAAACTATAAAACGCCAAGTCCATTATATTTTACTAATCTAAAAGGAGAAAAAGAGAAAAGAAAACCAGGATTTGTATATGAAAAATATAATGTAAAAGACGGAACAATCTACGATGCCGAGTATGCCAGTCGCCCATTTATGGGGTGGAGTACAGGAGTATATGTCTATGCTTATAATTATTACAAAGCATTAAAAAAAGAATAGATGATTATATATCCCTATAAAAATAAAACATAATAATACGATTACTGTCCCGTAAGAATCAGGGTTACTTATAATCAAAACAAGAAACAATTAAAGACAATTTTTAAATTAAAAATATAACAATTGGTCTTAGTTTTTCTTAGATACTCTAAGCCGAATTTCTACTTGCATTTATATTTCCAAATAAAGAACGGGTAACTATTTTTTCAAATATAGCTATCTCATCTTTGTTCTTGATTTTATCCTTTTCCAAGTCTTGAATCTTTTTTAAAGCATATTGTTGGATTGTTAATAATGGAAGTACAATAGACTCTCTGATAATAATTGAAGCTTTTCCTGTCGGCTCGTTTTCCATCAATACTTTGTAGCCAGTAAGCTTTAGTAATAGTCTTTTGGTTGTTTTATATTCATCATGTATAATATTCCAAAAAGCACCAAATTCTTTATTTTCAGACATATACTTGGTAAGGTCAAAAAAAGATTTTGACAATGACATCATACTATTTTCTATCAATGTCTTGAAGAATCTTGAATTATTATACAAGGTAACTACCTTATCGAATTCTCCATTATCTTCATAGTACTTCAATGATGTACCTACACCAAAGAATCCTGGAACATTTTGTTTTAGCTGACTCCAAGACCCAACAAACGGAATTGCCCGCAGATCAGTAAACACTAAGGCATCAGATTTTCCACGTTTAGAGGGACGACTTCCTATATTGGTTTTGCCATAATACTTCAATGTACTCATTCTTTCTAAATATGGGACAAACATCGGATGACGCTTAAAATCTGAGTACTTACTATAACTAAGCGTTGCTAACTTGTCCATCACAGCTCTATTGTCATCAGATATTGGAGCAAGATTGTCAACCCTATTATGAATTCCAGAACTAATCAATTGTTCTAAGTTATATTGAGAAGAATCCATAGTACCAAAGTTAGAACTTATAGTTTGACCTTGAATCGTCAATTGTACTTGTTTGTCTTCTATTGCGGGTCCTAAAGAGGCATAAAACTGATGTGTCTTCCCTCCCCCTCTAGCTGGAGGTCCTCCTCGTCCATCAAAAAATACAACGGTTACATTATATTTCCTAGACATTTCTGTCAATCTTTCTTTGGCCTTGTATATTGCCCAATTTGCCATTAGATACCCTCCATCTTTGGTGCCATCAGAAAAACCCAACATAATGGTTTGCTTATTGTTTCTACTTTTTAAATGCGTACTGTATGCTGGATTGGTGTATAGCTCTTCCATTACTTCGTGTGCACATTCTAAATCTGTAATTGTTTCAAAAAGGGGACCAATATCCAAGGTCAATTCATCTTGATAACTTACTAACTTGAGCATTGCAAATAATTGCATCACATGTAACGTAGATTGTGTATTGCTTATGATATATCGATGAATAGCCCGTTCACCATTGTCATCTTGAATTTGTTTTACCACTTGAATCGTTCTAATAGCTTTTACCGTCTCATCATCTTGAAACATTGACAATTCGATCTTTCCTTTGATTGAGGTTAGCACATTTACTTGTTCTTTGGATGATAAATCATGATAGTTTTTAGGAAATATATCACTTCCGCTTGTTATCAAAACATTCACGATATCATTAAATACAATAAGATGATCACTACTATCTTGGCGAATGTCCAAAATTGCAAAATGATATCCAAACAAATGTATTTTATTAAGTAGACTTTGGACTTGTGATACATAGAGTGATTGATGATCTCTGACAACAATTTCCATAATCGCCTTTAGTTCGTCTTTCAATTCGATAAGACTTATACACTCTTCACAATTAACATTAATACTACTTTTGTATAATTTTGATTCAAGTATTCCAATCCGTTCTTCTACACCCCTAAAAGTCAATTTTCTTTTTAATTTTCTAATATCTCTATAGTAGTTTTTAAGGATTGTTTGTTTTAATCTTGAAGCTACTTTGAGTGTTATTTCTGGAGTTACAAATGGATTGCCATCCCTATCACCGCCGGGCCAAAAACCAACATTTATAATTTCATTTTTTATCACTCCACCATCAAAAATATTTTGTTGAATATAATCAAATATTTTTCCGAAAGAATAATAAAATACATTTTCCAAATACCAAATCAGACTTACTGCTTCATCATACGGTGAAGGTTTTTGATGTTTAAAAAATGGAGTTTTACCCAATTGCGCTAAAAGATCATTTATAGCTAATAGATTATCTGACTTTATAGCCTTAGTCAAATCCGTAATAATCGCTAATACACTACCAGGATAAAACTGAGTTGGGTGTGCCGTAAGTACAATTCTTACTTTAAATTCTTCAAGGTATTCTTTTAATTTCCCTATTTCATTATTTGATTCTGCCAATTCTTTTAAACTTCTCATTGTACCCACTCCTTTCATATTATTGACGGTACTAAAAGCAGCATCTTCAATAGCATCAAACAAAACTACTTGTCGTTCTATATATTGAATAAATCTGAATAATAGATTAATTTGACTTTCGTAAGATCTTTGAGATTGGTATTTTTTAAAAAAACTATCTACTATCATGGTTGGAGTCTGCCCATTGGCAAATCCATCTTCGCAAGTTTCGTGGAACAATGGTAATAATACACCGGTTTTACTTATCGAATCAAAAGGCAATGTCATAAACACACTATTATACATTCTAAATTTAGAAAGTACACTTTGATTAAATCGTTCTAATTTGGGTTGTAATGACATAAATAGGTATTTGGTTTTTGTTTATAAAATCAAAGATAGTATAAAATAATTCAATATTTTTTTAAAAACAACCAAACAGTAAGCAGTAATTAAGGAAAACAAAAAATCACTGTCCCACACTACAAGTGTTTCTACTTAGATTTATACCAAAAGAATCTACAATGGCTTGTATCAAATAATTGACTCCAGGAAAACGAATAAACCACCCTAAAGATGCATAAGCAAGATTGATGTGATCTAATGCACAAGCTATAGCCTCGACACTGATATATTCAAATCCATTATTATCTATATATGTAGCATTAGTAAGTGACTGCCCATTGTATTCTGCTGCTGGCAAAATGATAAGATTATACGTTTTTTGTTGTTGAAACCAGTTTTTGATCTGACTGCACTGATTACAATTATTATCAAAATATATAGTACCCTTTGCAATGCTTTTAGGTTTCCACAAAAACATCCATTTAGGAACTTCTGCTTTATATTTTTTCCAATCTTTACCAAATCTAACTTCCATATCAGGATGTTCTTGAAAATTTGAAACTCCATAAACATAAGCAATTGATATGGCACTACCGAGCATTATCCACCAGCTATTGTGATAATAACTCATGGATACAAACATCACAGTAAATGACCACTGAATAGGATTGGAAACATATGCATACACTCCAGTATTGACCAAAAACATTGTCGGATCGTAGGGGAATGGAGTGCCTTTTCCTTTGACTACGAGATCATTAACAGCAACTAATGCCGGAAAAACAATAATCAGCAAAACTTGAAAAGATACAGTACTCCACCTAAAATTAATATTAGCAAGACCATAAACTTGAATAAAATAAGGCAATCCAATAATAAACAAACAGCCCATAACAATAACTTGAAAAAATGCCCTTACACCAAGATGCTGATTTGAATAACTAAAGTAAGCCCATAAATAGGAAGGAATAAATACGGTAATTATGATTAATAATTCTCCAATAATCCAGTTGGGCGATAGCCTAATTAATCCAATAATTTCTAATTGAGGCATAAATACTAAATCAAAAAATAAAAGACCAAGTGTAACCAACACCCATTGTTTCCCCTTTAGAATTAATACTGGTAATATTCCCCATATTACAATCCACAAAAAATACAAATCAAATGGTAGCCCCAAACTACATTCCCATACATAACTCCAAAATCCTTGACTAACACAAAAATAATTAACAATTGGTAGCGTAACTAAGATATACAGCGAAGCATAAAACATAGCCCAATTGAGCTTACTGTCTTGATTATTCTTTAAGAACAAGAAAGCTAATAGAATTAAACATATTCCTACTGTGGATGATATTATTAGTGTACCAGACATCGATATTAATTGAGGTAAGTGTTAAGCAAGTGTAGATTCATTGTTTTTACTGCATACTTTTCAATAGGCTTGAAGTACCAAGTCGGACCAAGGTCACATTCAAAATTAGATGTCCAAGTAACCTCAGTTCTATTGTTTTCTAATTGAACAAAATTAACAATTATTGTTTTCCAAGAAAGCCAATGTGCAATATGCGTATTATCATTTACTACTTTAAAAGCTATAACGTCTTTAGTCCTGTTAGTTATTTCTAAAGTTAACGTACCTATTCCTTTTGTGCTTGACAAAAATCGTATATCCCTTAGATCCCCAACATTTAATCCGCTACCAACGACGTCTAATGGCATTGGAAATCCAAAAGTCAAAAAAAGTGGAAGATCAATATTTAAATCAGGGGAATTACGAAATACATCTGAAGTAACAATTCTATCTACTATTACTGTTTTTTTTATAGCGTTTAACTGTGGTTTACTATTATAATCCAACGGTTGAGATAATAAAAACAGTAACGGAATTGCAGCATAAGCTTTAATCTTTGAATTAGAACGATATTTAAAAAACTCAAATATTACCACGACAAGAGCACCTACACCATAAAAGATAGGAGCCGACATCAGAATACAAATCATACCCTCACCAAATACTATTGAAGCTAAAAGTAAAAAAAGTGTAATTGTCTTAAAAACTAATCCATAAAGTGAATCTGAACTACCAGTATATTTGACTATTAGTAATGCCATAATTGCTGGTATTCCAATAAACAATATAGACGTTTGTTCAAAATTCACCCCTTCAATAAGCCTCAATCCAATGCTTGCAATGACGAGTACACCTACAATAATAAACATTGCATTTGGTTTTCCTTTTTGCTGATTAACATTCTTTTCCATTTTTCTATACTTTCAATAATTTGTGAAAATTACAATTAAAAAAAATTACTTGTTAGTAATATACTTTGTTCTACTTTAAAATTTTTAATACCATTTTCATAAACCAGTTTTCGTCTGATGTAGAAAATTTTGATAATAAGGTGTTTACTTTGTTTGTAAATTGATAAATATCTTCGGTAGCAGTTTTGAACGCCTTTGCTTCTGGACTTTCCCCTTTGACATTTTTTATATCGATTAATACTTTTAAGATTGGTTCAATTTCTCTTTTTTGTCTTTCTTTTGTCACTTGCCGAGCTACTTCCATGATATCTTTTTCTGCAACAAAATATTCTTTTCTTTCTCCAGGAATTATTTTCTTTTCTACAATTCCCCAGTTAATTAATGCTCTAATATTCATATTGGCATTCCCTCTTGATATTTTTAGCTCCTCCATTACATCCTCTGTAGACAGGGGCTTTATAGATACCATTAACAATGCATGTATCATCGCCATAGCCTTATTGATCCCCCAACTGGTCCCTAATGCTCCCCATGCTTGAATATATTTTGCCTTAGCTTCTTCTAATTCCATATTGCAAACATAATACAATTTTTCAAATTTTCAAACATTATTGAAAGTTTTGTAAATTCAAGTTATTTGGTTATGGTGTTTTATAAAAAAAACAAAATTTTAAATATTTGAAACTACTTTAGTCAATTTACTAAATCTATATGTAAGCAAAGTAGCAGAGATAAATAATCCAATTAATAATCCTAGCCAAACCCCAGGAGCTCCAATTTTCAAAATGATAGCTGTATAATAACTTATTGGCAATCCAAAGACATAATATGATATCAAAGTAATAACTGTTGGTGTTTTCACATCTTTAATTCCTCGCAATGCAGCAAGAGCAGTCACTTGTACTCCATCAGGAATCTGGAATATTGCTGCATATATCAATAGTGTAGAAGCAATAGAAACCACTAAAGGATCATTGATATATATTAAAGCTAAGGTAGAATGAAACACAAAAAATATAAGACTACAAATAGCCATTACTATACTTACTTGTATAATGGCAGATATACCAGCATTTCTGACACCTACCATATTATTCTGCCCTAATTGATTTCCCACTCGGATTGTACTTGCCATCGCTATACCAGTACAAATCATAAAAGTAATAGAAGATATATTAATAGCAACTTGGTGTGCTGCTTGCTCGTTTTTTCCAACCATCCCCATTATTAAAGCTGCTCCAGAAAATGCAGAAATTTCAAAAAACATTTGCAAAGCTGAAGGAACCCCAAGATCCAATACTTTTTTGAAGTTTGTCCATTGGTATTTTTTAAAATTACATGCCGCTATATAATTCCATAGTTGTTTTTTATAATATATTATTCCGAATAAAACAACAAGCATAATTATCCTTGCGATTAGACTCGCCAATGCTGCCCCAGCTACTCCATATGCAGGCATTCCAAATTTTCCGTAAATAAATAAATAGTTAAGAATAATATTACAAATATTACCAATAATCATAGCTGTCATAGCAGGGACAGTATCAGACAGGGCATCAGAAAAGGAGCGTAATGTCAAAAACAACATAAATGGCAAAGATGATAATGCTGTAAAATAAAGATATCCCTTTGCCAAATTTGCCACTTCAGGATTCTGTCCTAAAAAATCCAAATACGGAATACCAATCCATAAAACTCCTGTAAAAACTATTCCAATTATTATATTTATTATTAAGCTATGTTTAAAAAATCTTGAGACGTTATCTGGTCTATTAGAACCATCTGCTTCGGAAATTAGAGGAGGTAATCCAAATGACAGACCAAAACCGATCACCATAACTATTGCATATAATGCAGTACCCAATGACACTGCAGCTAAAGAGCTCGCCCCCAGTTTTCCTACCATTATATTATCCACTATATAGACAGCTACTTGACCAAGTTGTCCAGCAATGATTGGTAAAGATATTTTGGTGTTTTGGCGAAAATCAGACTTATATTTACTGATTATATTCATATTGGCGACAAGATAGATATTGATAGGATTATTATACTAATAATGGGAAATTAATGTGCAAAATAGAATTGTTTATTACTTGATTTTTCATTTTAACAAACATTTAAAAATTGTTTTACGCCAAAAAAAAAAATATAAATGTAATAATCACATGAAATCATTACATTTGTGGGTATTTTGAAACAATTAGTAATGTTTTTACGTTTGACAATATCGTAGATCGTATGATTTTTCCTAACAATTCTTTTTTATAACACATATAATAATTAATGGGTACATTAAGTTTAGCAGCACAATTAATATTAAGTCTTTCAATTTTGGTAATTCTTCATGAATGTGGACATTTTTTTCCGGCAAGATGGTTTAATACAAGGGTAGAAAAATTTTATTTATTTTTCAATCCTGGTTTTTCACTTTTCAAAAAGCAAATAGGAGAGACAGAGTATGGTATAGGATGGATACCTTTTGGTGGTTATGTAAAGATAGCTGGTATGATTGACGAGAGTATGGATACCGAGCAATTAGAAGCTGAACCACAACCATGGGAATTTAGATCAAAGCCAGCTTGGCAAAGATTAATCATTATGTTAGGTGGTGTTACAGTTAATTTCATTCTTGGATTTTTAATATTCGCAGGAATGTTATGGTATTACGGTACTTCTTATATTCAAAACACTGAAGCTCAGTATGGAGTAATTCCTACTGAAATTGGGAATCAAATTGGAATACAAAAGGGAGATAAAATAATATCCATTGGGGACGTTAAGTTTGAAAAATTTAATCCCGGTATTGTTTCACAAGAAATAGTACTTAATGATCCTGAGTTTTTAGTGGTAAATAGAAATGGACAAAATGTCAACTTAACTATACCAGAAAGAATGGCTGAGACACTAACCAAACACAAAAATAAAGGTGTTGGATTATTTAATCTTAATTGGCCACAAGAAGTTATAGAAGTAGCTAGTGAATCACTTGCCGAAAAAATCGGACTTCAGAAAGGTGATAGAATCATTGGCGTAGATACTTTTGATACACACCAATTGGTTGACTTTAGTAGAGCGATACAAAACAGAAAAAACACCTCTGTCGACCTCACTATTCAAAGAGGACCAGAAAAACTCATAAAAAAAGCTTCCTTCAATGAAAGTGGTGTGCTGGGTGTAAGTAATAAGATTATTAAAATTTCAAAACGAAGATTTACATTTGCAGAAGCTATTCCAGGAGGTTATAATAAGAGTATTGGATTTTTAAAGACACAATTTAAAGCATTTGGAAGAATGTTCTCTGGCAAAATAAAAGCAAAAGATTCATTAGGTAGTGTATTTTCTATTGCAACAATGTTTGATAAAGGCTGGAATTGGGAAGTTTTTTGGAACATTACTGCAAGTTTATCAATACTATTAGGATTTTTTAATTTATTGCCTATTCCGGCTTTAGATGGTGGTTATGTTATGTTTTTGTTATGGGAAGTAATTACAGGTAGAAAACCGAATGATAAATTTATGGAATATGCCACAATGGTAGGTTTCTTTATATTAATAGGTCTTATGATATTTGCCATCGGATTAGATATAAGTAAATGGATTTAAGTCTTAAAAAAGATGTTTAGTTTTACAACAATTAATTTTTAAAAAGAGTCAAATATGAAAAAGGTAATTATTGCATTCTTGGTTTTGGTATTTATGGTATCTGTAGTTGATGATGCATCAGCACAAAGAAGAAAGAAGAGAAAGAAGAGAGAAAAGAAAGAAGATACAAGAAAAAAGAATAGAAGTGATGACAAAGACGGAGATGAAGAATATGATGCAGTAGGTTTTACCGATAAGCTCAACTCTGAAATAAAGATGGGTAATCTTAATTTTTTTGGCAACCAATTGACTATTTCTACTAAGTTAAATGCTGGATACAAATTCAATAACACTTTCTCTGCTGGACTTGGAGGAAAACTGTTTTACGATTATAATAGCTTTTATGACTACAGTTTTTTCTCTTACGGTGGTCTGTTATATGGTAGAGCAAAATTATCACAACAAATATATGTACAGGCAGAATATAGTTTAGTAAAATTTGGAAGAAACAACAATACGCCCAAAACCATTGGTTACCCTACAGCTGGAATAGGCTATATGCAAACTGGTTTTAATTGGAGTTATGGATTTGAAATACTTGGTATTTTTAACAAAGAAGTTCGTTCTGTCGATATTCCTCAATTGTCTTTTGTTGAATATTGGCTTAACTTTAGCCATAATTTTTAGGGTGCAATTTAAAGCATAAAGTAAAGTCAC
>JAZGFO010000080.1:0-19724 GCA_036479655.1 Saprospiraceae bacterium | reverse complement strand
ATTATTACCTAACAAACAAGAAGACCTGCAAACTAACATCAAGAAATCTAACGATGGATTAGACGACATTATTGATTATGGCGCTGTGGACAGTAGTTATATTGATGTTAAAGTTAACCAAATACATCTTTTTGGAGAAGCGTATATTAAATATAAAAGCTACAATCTTAAAGCTGGCTATATCATTTTTGATTTTGATAAAAACGAAGCTTCTGCATTTGAATTAGAAATGCCATCAGGGCGTAAATATCAAAAACCAGATTTTGATGATGGCACTAATAAATTCACTTCTTCTGGTTTGAAATTTAATTTTAAGACAAACAAAGGAATAATCTACGGAGCACGAACTCAAGAAGGAGAATTTGCAATCCATGGCGCAAGAACCAAATTTATTAGTAAAGATAGTGACTCAACTCATATAGATGACCATATATATAACAAAGATGCGTTAATCACTACCTGTGATGCAGATCATCCACATTTTGGAATTCGTGCCAGAAAACTAAAAGTAATACCTAACAAACTAGCAATTATAGGGCTTTCTCAAATTGAAATAATGGGTATTCCTACTCCATTAATACTACCTTTTGGTTTTTTCCCATTGGTAGAAGGAAGATCTTCTGGAATTATTTTTCCTGACAACTTTGAATATAATGAAGAATTAGGAATAGGATTTAGAGAAATTGGTTACTATTTTCCTATCAATGATTATATGGACCTAAGAGTTACTGGAGACATTTATACCCGAGGAACGCATCGAATCAACATTTCTTCTAAATACAAAAAAAGGTATAAGCATTCTGGCAATATTCAACTTAAATATGCCAATAATATAGGTGAAAGTTCCAAAGATGGGAGCCCAACTTCTAACAAAGCAATAAGTATAAAAATCACTCATAATCAAGACCCCAAAGCACATCCTTATCAGAGTATTGGAGGTACAATCAACTTATCTACTAATAGATACGACCAAACCAACTCAACTGCTTATGAGGATGTTGTTAATAATAAAATAAGTTCAAATTTTTTCTATAAACACAGCATGCCTGGTACTCCATTTTCTTTTAGCACTGCATTTACACATTTTCAAGATACAAAAACAAGAGAAGTTAAAGTAACGCTCCCTGATGCCAAGTTAAGAATGAATACAATCTACCCGTTTAAAAACAATAAAGGAGGTAAAGAATCATGGTTTGAAAAAATTAATGTTTCTTATGATGCTAAACTAAAAAACTTTGTTTCTGCAACAGATACTACACTATTTACTAATGAAACTTTAGAAAAATTACAAACTGGGTTTTCTCATAATGCCCGTACCAGTGTGGGTTTTAATATTCTTAAATATTTTAATTTTAATACTAGCGCAAAATTTGAGCAGTTTCTATATACAAGGACAAAGCAAAAAGAATTAGACCCAACATTAGTATTAGACTCTGTAGTTATTGGCAAAGATCAAGAAGGAAACAATATTATAGCTTTTGATACAACATATGGCAAGGTAAACGAAGAATTTATAAATGGATTGGCATCTGTAGAGTTATTTAGTCTAAATGCTGGTATTTCTACAAAACTTTTTGCAACAAAAAAATTCTCAAAAGGCTGGTTGCGAGGTGTACGACATACGGTCACTCCAACAATAGGATTTACATATAGCCCTGATAGTAAAAGCAAGTATGAGAGAGATGTATTATTGTCTTCTAATCCCAATCAAATAGATGAAGTACAAGAGTACAACCCATATAATGGAGGCGTATTCAATCCATCTTTAAGATCAAAACAAATGGCCATCACTTATGGTATAAAAAACTACTTTGAAGGAAAATACTATTCTAAATCTGATAGTACCGTCAAAAAATTTAAGTTGTTTCGTTCTATTGACTTGTCTGGTACATATAATTTTGCCGCGGATTCTCTAAAATTTTCCCCATTATCAATAAGGGGTAACACTTCATTTTTTAAAGGTGTGACTAACATTAATTTTAATGCGAGATATAATTTTTATAAAAAGGATGCTAAAGGAAGATTGATCAATAAACTTGTTTGGGATGAAGATAAAAGACCATTAGATTTCGATAATTTTTCTATTACAATTACAAACGGGTTTACTGTTGGTAAAATATTAGATTTCTTTTCTAATAAAAAGAAAAAAACTAACTCTAACAACAACCAACGCAACAACCAAAGCAACAATAAGGAAATAAGTACTCAGTCTTTAGGAGACTTTTTTAGGGACTTTAGATTTAATCATTCCTTTAGATATGAAATAGATAGACAAAATAATGGTATAGATACAGCCTTTGTAAGAACACATACTGTAGGCGTATCAGGCAGAGTAAAATTATCAAATAAGTGGGATCTAAATGTTAGAAATATTTCTTATAATTTAAAAGACAACAAATTTGTATATCCTCAATTTTCATTGTCTCGAGATTTGCACTGTTGGGCTATGCAGTTTAGTTGGACACCTGCATTAGAAGTGTACAGTTTTTCTATTGGGGTAACAAGTAGTTCATTAAGCTTTCTAAAATATGATTATGGAGAGCGTAACTCAGGTCAATTGCTCGGACGACCAAGATAATTGCTTAATAGTTAACATCTCCAATTTCAACTCCAATAAAATCAATGATTTTATCATTTGTCAATAAAATATCAACTTTATAAGGTTCTTGTTCCCACGGTATATTAGGCGATAAAAAATCATAAGACTTATCTAAGAATCTCCATGCAGTATTATTAGGGAATGAATTAATTATTCCATAGTTTATTTTTCTAATCAATAAAAGATCTGATGACTTTACCTTTAAATCATTATTAACATCAGAAGCTATTATTTTATATGGAGAATCAAAAGTTTCAATATTCAATATATGCCTTTGTATTTTCACAATTGTCAAATACTATATTCTGAGCAAATGTTGAAGTACTAACTACACAAATCAAAACGATTAATAAAAAAAATATTTTTGTAAATGTCTTCATGTTTATGATAATTAGCTGTTAAAAATATCAATAGATAGCTTGTAATATAGTGAAAATTACTGATTTCAGCCATTATAATATTGCGAAGTTGCTAATTAGCTCAAGCGAAACATCATTATTATAACTATAAATATCACCAACCTCACTTCCAATTAATGTAAGATTAAAATAACTCAGAATATTTCATTAAATTTAGACCCACAATATAAAACATATAGAATGAACAAGTTAAACACTATTTTCGTATTGCTATTTTCGGTAGTAATATCGACTAGCATTACTGCTCAAAAAAACACTAAAAGCACTACTGATGAGCTATCATTATCTGGATTGAAATTTAGGAGTATCGGTCCTGCAATTGCATCTGGAAGAGTTGCAGACATAGCGGTAAATCCAAATAATCCATTTGAATATTATATTGCTTCTGCTTCAGGAGGCGTCTGGAAAACCATTAATGCAGGCACAACATTCAATCCTATATTTGATAGTCAAGGCTCCTATTCTATAGGGTGTGTAACGCTAGACCCAAACAATAGTAATGTGGTATGGATAGGAACTGGTGAAAACAATAATCAAAGAAGTGTTGCTTATGGTGACGGTATTTATAAATCAAATGATGGAGGTAAATCATGGAATAACATGGGACTAAAAACCTCAGAACATATTGCCAAAATAATCGTTGACCCCAACAATTCAAATACTATATTTGTTGCTGCTATGGGGCCATTATGGAAAGAAGGTGGTGAAAGAGGAATCTACAAATCGACAGACGGTGGAACAACTTGGAAAGCCATATTATCTATAGATCAGCATACAGGAGCTTGTGACCTAATCATTGATCCTCGCAATTCTAACATTCTGTATGCAGCTACTCAACAACGGAGAAGACATGTATTTACTTATGTTGGTGGAGGTAAAGAATCAGGAATTCACAAATCAACTGACGGGGGAAAAACGTGGTCTAAGATTAATAGTGGACTACCCAATAATATTGGAAGAATCGGACTGGCTATATCGCCAGCAAATCCAGATTACATCTACGCTATTGTAGAGGCAGGAAATAGTAAAGGCGGTACATTTAGAACCACTAACGGCGGTACTTCTTGGGACAAACGAAGTAGCTATACAACTAGTGGCAACTACTATCAAGAGATATATTGTGATCTTGAAGATCCGAATAAAGTGTATAGTATGAATACTTGGATGCATAAAAGTACAGATGGAGGAAAATCATTTAAGATGGTAGGTGAAGTAGCAAAACATGTAGATAATCACTGTATGTGGATAGACCCTCACAATACAGAACATTGGTTAGTAGGTTGTGATGGTGGTATGTATGAAACTTTTGATGGGGCCAATACATGGGATTACAAAGCTAACTTACCTATTACTCAGTTTTACAAAGTTGCTGTGGATAATGCTGCTCCATTTTATAATATTTATGGTGGCACACAAGACAACTCTAGTATGGGTGGACCATCAAGGACAATAACCGCACATGGCATCACTAATGCAGATTGGTTTTTTACACATGGAGGAGATGGTTTCGAATCACAAATTGATCCACATAATCCTAATATTGTATTTGCTCAATCGCAATATGGAGTATTAGTAAGGTACGATAAAATATCTGGAGAAGAAGTCGGTATTCAACCTAAAGAAAGAAAAGCAGAAAATGCCTACCGATGGAACTGGGACGCACCATTAGTTGTGAGTAATCATATAAAAGGACGTTTGTATTTTGCAGCTAACAAAGTATTTAAATCTGATGATTATGGAAACAGTTGGGATGTAATAAGTGGTGACCTGACAAAGCAAATAGACAGAAACAGCCTCAAAGTAATGGGTAGAGTGCAAAGCATGGATGCGGTCATGAAGAACATGTCAACTTCTCCTTATGGTACAATCGTTGCTTTTAGCGAATCTCCACTTGATCAACATCTATTAGTAGCAGGTACAGACGATGGTCTTATACAAGTATCTTCTGATGGTGGTACTAATTGGAAAAAAACGGAACGAATTTCTGGTGTTCCTGCCAATACATATGTCAATAGCGTATATTGCTCACAACATGATAAAAATGTAATTTATGCAGCATTTAATCATCACAAATTTGGTGATTTTAAACCCTATATATTCAAATCAACTAACTTGGGTAAATCGTGGTCTTCAATATCAAACAATCTTCCAAAACGTGGTAGTGTATACGCTATAGAAGAAGATCATGTAGATCCTAATCTAATTTTTTGCGGCACTGAATTTGGTGTTTTTTATAGTAACAATGGGGGTATGAAATGGACACAACTCAAATCAGGTGTACCTACTATTGCTGTGAGAGACTTAGCTATCCAAAAAAGAGAAAATGATTTGATTTTGGGTACTTTTGGTAGAGGGTTTTATGTGTTAGACGATTATACGGCACTTCGTTCTTTGGGTAATACTACTGTTAATTCAGAAGGAAAAATATTTGAAATAAGACCAGCATTAATTTTTGAAAAAAGTCAACCATTGGGACTAAAAGGTAAATCAATGCAAGGAGATAGTTATTATTCTGGGGAAGATCTAGGCCCTGTAGCAATAATCACTTACTATATCAAAAACAAAGCAAAAACATTAAAAGAAAATAGAGTTAAAAAAGAAAAAGAAGCTATAAAGAATAATATTGATACACCTTATCCAGATTATAGCACACTAAAAACGGAACGAGATCAAGAAAAACCACAACTCTTGTTTACAATATCAAATAGTGAAGGTAAAGTTGTAAGAAAACTAATGCAGTCATACAGCACAGGACTCAACAGGCTCATGTGGGATTTAAGATATGCGGCTAAAGAACCCATTAATCTTAGGAAATCATCATTTTACAATCCTTGGGCAAGTGTAGCTGAAGGTACGCTTGTAATGCCAGGGCAATATACCGTTGTGATGTCAAAATATGTAGATGGCATTTTTTCACAAATTGATAGTCCCGTAACATTTGATGTAGTTCCATTGGGCAATACCGTACTTCCCACAAAAGACAAATCTGCTAAAATAGCTTTTCAAAGAGAAGTAGCTGAACTTGGCAGATCAATGGATGGTGCTCAAAAACTAATCGGAGAAATGAATAATAAACTTCGCCATATGAAAGAAGCTATAAAATTTGTAGAGCTACCAACACCAAAATTATTAGCTGAAATCAATTCAATTAATACCAGAATAAAAGACGCAACCACTCTATTGAATGGTGATGCTATAAAATCGAAACTTGATATTGATGAACCGCCAACACCTGCTACAAGATTAGGATGGATTGCATATGAGCAAAAGCACTCAACCGCTGATCCTACTCAAACACATATCAACAGTTTTAAAATAGCAAAAGAAGAGTTTTTACCTATTCTTAAAATATTAAAAGATATAGCGATGAAAGCTATCCCAGCATTGGAGCAAAAATTGGAAAATGCTGATGCTCCATATACCCCAGGAAGGGCAATACAAATGTTGAGAGGCAACTAAAATATATCAAATTAAGATTGACTTGATTACAAAATCTAAAGCAAATAGAATTATGAATAAATATATGAAACATTTTTTAATTTATTTAACATTTACAACTTTCCTGTATAGTTCTACCGTTGCGCAGACTACCCTTCTGCCGTGTGGGACTGCACCTCAAAAATCTGAATGGCTCAAAAACTATCAAAAAGATCCTCAGCATTTTGCATTAAGATCGGGAGAAATACTTTGGGTTCCTCTATCTATTACAATAGTTGGACAAGACTCTGGCAAAGGATATTTGAGCGAACGTGTTGTGCATGAAGCATTATGTACACTTAATACAGATTATAGTGATGCAGAAATCCAATTTTACATTGCCAATCCATTACGCTATCTCAATAATTCTCTGTATTTCAACAATTCTAATGTGCTAATAGGAGCAGAAATGATGTTTGCTAATAATTTAGAAAACATGATTAATATATATTTTGTAGGAAGTGCAGCTGGGTTTTGCGGGTACAATCTTCCTTATGCAGGAATAGCTATAAGCGCCAATTGTGTTGGATCAGGAGATCATACTTGGGCACATGAATTGGGGCACAATTTATCCCTTCCACATCCATTTTTGGGATGGGAAGGTGGCATTAGTCATGATGGTTCTATCGGTACTAACTATAATATATCAGCTCCAGAAAAAGTACAATATGATTATACATATTTTCAAGATACATTGATATTAGACACCATGATAATAGATACTGCGTATGTAGAAAAAATGGATGGTAGCAATTGCGAATATGCAGCAGATGGATTTTGTGACACAGCCCCTGACTATCTATATTCACGCTGGCAATGTGACATTAACAACGGAGAGAGTGAGCAAGAACAAACTGACCCTAATGGTGTTAAATTTAAGTCTGACGGATCACTTTTTATGTCTTATGCGCTTGATCATTGTAGCAATAGATTTTCTCAAGAACAAATAGCTGCCATGCGAGCAAATTTAATTGATGAAAAAAGCCACCTTTTAGGCAATGAGATCGTACCAGACCTAGTCAATGATGATGAAGTAGAAGTGACAGTACCAGAAAAGGATCAAGATATTTATTTTGAAAATGTGTTTATAGAATGGGAACCTGTAGAAAACGCTACTGCCTATTCTATACAATTGGCATTAACTCCCACTTATGGACTTACTGTTTTTGATACTATTGTTTATGATAATTCTTTTATAATTCAAAAATTAAAATTTCCAAATAAGATGCATTATTTTAGAATTAAAGGCTTTAATGAATACCACTTCTGTAGTGATTTTCATGCAGCAGGCAATTTCTTTGCATCTGAAGATCCTTTAAGTATTAGAGAAAAACAATTGTCATTAATTACTATTGCACCGACAGTACTAAAAAAAGGGGATCATCTTACAGTTTCAAATCCAAATAAAGAAGATATTGATATCGTTGTATCAGATATTCATGGTACAATTATAATCAAGAAAACAAGTAATGCTATCACTACCACCATGCCAACAAATGAGTTGACTTCTGGTATATACTTAGTAAGTTTCATTAATGAAAAGACAATTAAAACTAAAAAAATAATTATCACAGATTAGTGTTTTACTACTAAAATATAAAATAGAAATTGGAAAAAATAATACAGCTTTGGAAATCAGAATCTAATACAAAATACGACGAAAATGTTACCTTTTTAAGAACACTTCGATCAGACAAATCATGGGATATAAAAAGCAGCAAAATACATACAGCAATTTTTGACAAGACGGATTGTTTACAATGTGCCAATTGTTGTAAGACAACTCCTGCCTTAGTATTAAAATCCGATGCCAAACGAATAGCAAAACATTTAGGCATACCTCCTAAAACTTTCATTAAAAGATATTTGATAGAAGATCTTAATGGCGAATTGCTACTTAAAAGTGTTCCATGTACATTTCTTAATGAGGACAATACTTGCGACATATACGATGTCAGACCAAGAGCTTGTAGACAATATCCTCATACAGATCAAGAAGGATTCCATAAACGAAGCAATATGAATGCAAAAAATACACTTGTCTGTCCAGCAGTATTTAAAATTGTAGAACAACTAAAATTAATAGATAAATGATATTTGAATTTAAAGGATTTATACCTGTTATTCATGAGTCTGCATTTGTACATCCACAGGCTACAGTAACTGGTAATGTAACAATTGGTAAAAATGTGTACATCGGACCCGGCGCTGCAATAAGAGGAGATTGGGGAGAAATTATTATCAAAGATGGTTGTAATGTACAAGAGAATTGTACTATTCATATGTTTCCTGGCACAACAGTCTTACTTGAAGAAAATGCTCACGTAGGACATGGTGCTATTATTCATGGTGCTCATTTAGAACGGAACTGTATGATAGGTATGAATAGTGTGATAATGGATAATGTAATCGTAGGAGAAGAATCCATTATTGGAGCAATGTCATTTGTTATATCAAAAATGATTATCCCAAGAAGAAGCTTGGTAGTTGGTAATCCTGCAAAAATAATAAAAGAAGTATCTGATAAAATGATAGATTGGAAAACTAAAGGAACACAACTGTACCAATCCCTTCCTGGAGAATTACACCAATATCTAAAAGAAGTAAAACCACTACGTAACAATCCCCAAAACAAACCATCACAAGAGACATTGTTTAAGACATGGAACAAGATTAAAAATGATTAGAAAAGAATACATTACTTAATTAATGAGCTTAGTATTATAAAAAAAGGTGGTATCTGCTTTTTTATTGAATTTTATTTGTGTTTGTGATTTTCGCTTAGCTCCAATTCTTCAAGTGATGCCAAATGCAATAACGTAATCGATTTCTTAACCTTCCTTTACAACTGCAAGATATTGCATTTATTACTTGAATCTAAAATATATAACTAGCTATATTTCTGCGTATTACTTTCAAAGTAACTTAAGTAGCATAACTTAAAAATAGCTTTATTACCTTTGTGGCACAATCAAGAAGAAACAATATGAATTTTATTACAAGCCTTTGGAAATATAAGTGTCCAAAATGTAGACAAGGCGACCTTTTCGTAAAGCCATTTGACATTTCTAATCCTCTAAATATTAATGAAAAATGTGAACACTGTAGCCAATTATTTGAGCCTGAACCAGGTTACTATTTTGGAGCCATGTTTGTCTCTTACGTATGGACAGCTTTTTCAAGTTTAGCAATTATTGGTTTTTGTATGATGGTATTAAACTTGAGTGTAAATGTATCGTTTGGTATTCTTGTTTTAATCTCTGCTTTGACATTTTTTTGGATAGCAAGAATATCAAGATCAATATATATTCACTTAGATGTAAGGTACGACAAGGTAATTGACAAAACAACTTAGGTGTAGAATTAGTTATAACTAAATATAATCTATACTCTAAAATAAAAAAAACTAATAAATGGATTTTTTACCTTTCGATAAAGCTTGCTACGATAATCTTTTTGAACGGTTTCAATATATATTTGAGCCTGAATTAATAAATGACATTTGCAAAAGTGGGCAGATGAAAAATTATAAAGAAGATAATATACTAATTGACATAGGAGATAAAATCACCCATATGCCATTAGTATTAGAGGGCACAATAAAGATAATGACTGAGGATGAAGAAGAAAATGAGTTATTACTTTATTATTTGGAATTTGGAGATACTTGTGCAATTACAATTAGTTGTTGTACAAAGAAAACTAAATCCACAATAAGAGCAATAACAGAATCTCCTACAGAAATTTTATTAGTTCCAGTAGATAAAATGGAAGAATGGATGATAAAATACAAATCTTGGCGTACTTACATTTTGGATAGCTATAATTCAAGACTTAATGAAATGCTCAGTGCTATTGATAATATTGTTTTTAATAGTATGGAGGATAGATTAAAAAAATATTTGAGAGATAAAGCTTGGATGGCAAAATCGGATAAAATCTATATTTCTCATGCAGACATTGCCAATGATATGCATTCATCAAGAGTAGTAATATCAAGACTAATGAAAAAAATAGAAACACAAGGAATTATTAAACAACATAGAAATATGGTAGAATATCTTGAATTCCAAACACCAAATATATAATATAATGGAAAAAAAATGCTGTATTGTACCTGATAAAAACGATAGTAAAAAAGACTATTGGAATAAAAATTATGAATCGAAGGATACTCAAAATTGGATTGAAACTTCTGAACCAAGTATAATGGCATGGATTCACCAACTCAATCTTGACAAAAATGCGATCATATTTTGTGCTGGAGTTGGTGATTCCAATATTGTAAAAGCATTATTAGATAAAGGTTTTAACAATATTATAGCAAATGACATTAGCAATATTGCATTAGACAAGCTGAAAAAAGATTTAAATTCTGATAAAGTCACTTACCTACAAGATGATCTTATCAATCCAATAATGATAAACAAATATTTTGACAAAGTAGATCTCTATATTGATCGAGCAACATTACATTTTTTTACTACTTGCCCTGATAAAGACCATTATTTTGCTCAACTAACAAACTTGTTAAAAAAAGGTGGTCATAGTATATTAGGTGTATTTAGCAAAGATAATAACCCAAAATGTTGTGGCTTAGATCTACAATTATGGAGCATCCAATCTTTAAAAAACAGGCTTGACACTTATAAACATTTGGGAGAGTTTGATCAAGAGTTTAAAGAAATAAATGGGAATATAAGAAACTATATCTATCTATTATCAAAAAAATAAGATTACCAAATAGCGTGTAATAATACTATATCTTTTACTTTGAGAATTATCTAAAATCATAAAAACGATGATACAGTTTTACTGTATTCTAATTAATAAACAACCAATTTTAGTATTAACATTTAACAAACCATGAAGAAATATTTACCTTTTTTAGACTGGATAACGACATATAACAAAAAGCATTTTAGTGGAGACTTATCTGCTGGATTAACAGTAGGTGTAATGCTTATTCCACAGGGAATGGCATATTCAATGTTGGCTGGACTACCTCCAATATATGGATTATATGCATCAACAATTCCATTAATCATCTATGCATTATTAGGAACTTCACCTCAATTGGCAGTTGGTCCTGTAGCTATGGTTGCCCTGCTTATATCAAGTGGTGTAGGACAATTAGCAGAGATAGGATCAACAGAGTTTGTAGCATTTGCTATACTACTTGCCTTAATGGTAGGAGTGATACAATTTGCGATGGGTGCATTCAAATTGGGTTTTCTGGTCAACTTCCTGTCACATCCAGTTATTGCAGGATTTACCTCAGCAGCAGCATTAATTATTGGGTTTAGTCAATTAAAACACCTTTTAGGTATCAAAATACCGAGGGGTAAAGTCCACGAGACTATCATTAATGTTGCTAACAATATTCAAGATGTAAATCTCCCTACATTAGGCATTGGAGTAGCAGGAATTGCTATACTAATAGCAGTAAAAAAAATAAACAAAAAGATCCCAGGTCCACTCATCGTAGTATTAGCAGGAATGGGCGTTGTTTATTTTATGGGATTATTTGACCAAGGAGTAAAGATCGTGAGAGATGTACCTGGAGGTTTACCCGCCTTTGGTATTCCAGAAATAAGCAGTACTGCTATCATGTCATTACTTCCTATAGCACTTACAATCGCATTTGTAGGATTTATGGAATCTATCGCAGTTGCAAAAGCAATACAATCAAAACATAAAGATTATGAAGTTGTACCAAACCAAGAATTAATAGGACTGGGAATGGCGAATATTATAGGGTCATTCTTTAAAGCTTTCCCAGTTACTGGGGGGTTTTCGAGAACTGCAGTAAATGATCAAGCAGGAGCAAAAACTGGTATGGCATCTATAATTAGTGCGGTATTAATAATCATTACATTATTATTTTTAACTAAATATTTTTATTATTTACCAAATGCAGTATTAGCAGCTATAATCATGGTAGCTGTTTTTGGTTTGATAGATTTTGCAGAGGCAAAGCACTTATGGAAACATGATAAAAAAGATTTTTGGGTGTTTACTATTACGGCATTAGCTACTTTAGGACTTGGAATTGAAGAAGGTATTTTAATTGGTGTTGTATTGTCTATTGGAATGTTGATATATAATGTATCATATCCTCACATTGCAGAATTAGGTAGAGTACCTGGAAGTAATGAATATAGAAACATAGAGAGATTTGATAATCTTCATAGAAATGATGATATTCTAATTGTTAGATTTGATGCACAACTATACTTTGCAAATTCGAATAGTCTTAGAGATTACATCCTTAGTAAGATCAAAAACAATCCTTCTATAAAGCATATAATAGTTGATTGCAGTTCGATATCAAACTTGGATTCAAGTGCTGTCCATTTGATAAAAGACTTAGTAGAAGACCTACATTTAGGAGCAAGAGAAATATATCTTTCTGATGTAAAAGGCCCAGTAAGAGACAAATTAAAACTTAATAATATTTTGACTTCAAAAAATATCAATCATTATTTCCTTTCAACAAGAGATGCTATAAAACATATAAAATATGATGAAGATATTAACTATAAAGAATACTTGTCACAAACTGAAAACATATAGATTATCAGGAAATAATTAGATATAATCAAAGATAGAGAAATGTTATATTTCTCTATCTTTTTTTGTTTTAATGCTGATTTGCGTCATCTATATAATTGGTGATAGAGATACAAATTATCCGCAAGATTTGCATTATTGACTTTGCGAAATAAATAATTATACATCTAACAATTATTTATAGAATTAGATAAGTAAATATTTGAAGTTTTGTTCATTAGCTAAAAATTTTCTAACTATATTAGTTAATACTTGAACCTTCAATAATAACAATATCTTATCTTATACTTTAGACTAAATATATAAGTTGAGTAATAATTATTGTCAAAAAGTCAATCCATATCAACACCCAATTTGTATGCAATACCAGCTGCTATATTTTTGGGAAACCAATATATACCATAGATCTAGGTAAAAGGAGAGTTTCTAAAAAAGATTAATATAAATTTTGACAAATTATTTTCATCTCCTCAATTCAATCAACAACTTTTTGGCATCATTAGACTTGCCTATTCCTGATTGATTAATAGCTATTACTACGGGTACATCTGGATACAATTCTACTCTCAAATAATGTAGATATTTCATCAGTTGAAAAGCATCAAAATACTGCCAAAACTGTCTTTCAAAGTTTTTAAAATCTGATGTATTGTTTTTAATCTCAACAATTTTCGAAAAGGTATCTGATATTTTAAAAAATGACTTTATTGATATTGGCAATTGCTCCTGAATATCTTGATCTTGCTCATATATTCTATTCAGATTATCATATAACCATTTTACACTTTCAAAAGATCTTGGATTATAAGTATAAAAATGATCCTTCTTACCTTCTATCATTTCTCCTACTGCCCTACCCGTCCCAAATGGAACTCTATCAGAGATTCTTGGTGACGGTATAACCGAAGTACTATTAAGTTCTCCGTGGTAGCCGTATTTGATCAATTTATGTATAAAATAGAAATCTTCCCCTGCTTTTCTTTGATTCATACCACCTATAGCACAGTAAGCATCTACAGTACAAGCCATACTGCTTCCGACAGTATGCATGGCGAATGGTAATCCACACCATTTTTGCATAGCAATATAATATCTCAAATGAAGCTCATAATGTATGATACTATTGTATGTCTCATCTGTAAACTCCTCACCATCTATAGGGTGTTCATAATTAATACTACAAGATTTAAAATTTGTAGTTTTGAAAAAATCTTGAATTTCATATAGGTAATTTGTAGTACACTTGCTATCAGCATCAAAACAAACTATAATACCATTTTCTTTTTCCAAATGCATAAAGCGTTTTATTGCTTCGTCCATTCCTATCTTTCTACCTAATCCTACCCCAGCCTTTTTTGTTGGCAATTCGTTATTCAATATAGCATGGAATGTAATCCAATTTGGATGCTTATCAAATTTGGCAACTATATTATAAGTCTCTCTGTTTATAGCTAATATTTCTTCAGAAGAATTTGCAGCAGCATTAATGCTAACAATAACTTCTACATCACAATTAGGGTAATCACATACTGATATAGCAATTAAGGTTTCAGTAATTGATTTTTCATTAAAACTCGGAATAACTACTATAATGCCCAAATCGTGAGAAGGAGCACTAATAATAAAATTATCGAACTTAATTTTTCGGCTTAGATATTTGGATATTGTTCTATTCATTTTGCACTATGGTAACATAATTATAACTTGCATTAAATTAGATTACAAAAGTATAATAAAATATAAAATTATGGCAAAATTATCGTCACAGGAATTGATGAAAATGGAAGACAAATATGGTGCTCATAACTATCATCCATTACCCGTAGTATTAGCTAAAGGTAAAGGAGTTAATGTTTGGGATGTTGAAGGAAAAAAATATTATGATTTCCTTTCTGCATATTCCGCAGTTAATCAAGGTCATTGTCATCCAAAAATTATAAAGGCATTACAAGATCAATCAGAAATGCTTACCCTTACATCAAGAGCCTTCTACAATGATGTGCTTGGTGTCTATGAAAAATTTGTATCTGAGTATTTTGGTTATGACAAAATGTTACCAATTAACTCTGGAGTTGAAGCTGTAGAAACAGCTCTAAAACTAGCAAGAAAATGGGGTTATGAAAAAAAAGGAATACCTACTAACCAAGCTATAATTGTAATGGTAAAAGGCAATTTTCATGGAAGAACACTTGGTGTTATTTCGGGATCAACTGACCCAGACAGCACTACGGGGTTTGGGCCATTCCTTCCTGGTCTGAAGATCATACCGTACAATGATACTAAAGCATTGGAAGATGCCGTAAAAGACAAAAATGTAGCTGGTTTTTTGGTAGAGCCAATCCAAGGGGAAGCAGGTGTATTTGTACCTGATGATAATTACCTAAAGGATTGTTTCAATATCTGTAAAGAAGCAAATGTATTATTTATTGCTGATGAAGTCCAAACGGGTATTGCAAGGACAGGAAAAATGCTTTGTACTGATTATGCAGGTATTAAACCAGACATTGTAATATTGGGTAAAGCTATTTCTGGTGGAGTATTTCCAGTATCGGCAGTACTATCAAATGATGAAATAATGCTTTGTATTAAACCAGGAGAGCACGGAAGTACATTTGGAGGAAATCCATTAGGTGCTAAAGTTGCAATGGCGGCATTAGAAGTTATAAAAGAAGAAAATTTAGCAGATAATGCACAACGATTAGGTGTTATCTTTAGAGAAAGAATGAGTCAGTTAGTTGAAAAATCAGATTTGGTCAATAGTGTTCGAGGAAAAGGATTGTTAAATGCAATTTTAATCAATGATACAGAAACAAGTAAAACTGCTTGGAACATTTGTGTCGCCCTAAAAGACAATGGACTATTAGCTAAGCCAACACATGGAAATATAATTAGATTTGCGCCACCATTAGTTATTACAGAAGACCAATTAAATGAATGTTGTGATATAATAGAGCAAACTATTCTAAATTATAAAAAGTAGATTTATTCAAAAAAACTGTATTGAATAATACAATTTGGATATAATCATCAAACAAAAAAGAGCGATTTCAATTAAGAAATCGCCCTTTTTTTATTATATTTTGAATAGTAAGCTTAGCCCCTAATATTCTTAGTCTGACTATTATATATAAGTGCTCCGATTTTGTGATCAACTTTCAATTCATTCTGTGTTTTCACTTGAGTTCTTCTTCTTTGCCAATCACTTCCTTCCCACATAAAAGCTACAACTCCCCATACTAATAACAAGGTAGGAATCAATACAGATTTTGCCATTCCAGGTGCCTCGTATTTCATGTGCATAAATTCAAAAACGATAAGATATGCTTTAACTATACTTAGCGTAATCATAACGCCACCGATAAGTACACCAGGCAGTTCAAAGCCTTCTATAAGATATCCTTTTCCCAATAATGCAAAAGCAACCTCAAATATTGTAATAATTGCCAAAATGGTGATTATCTTATTTGCAACTTTTTTAGATTCTTCGTGTGTTAAATGTCCCATATTTCTTTATAATAAATTTTCTAAATTAATTTTTCACTTCTGAATAAAACAGAATTACAATAAATAAAATAATAAGAAAACAAATACCCATACCAAATCGACAAAGTGCCAATACAGGCCAATTTTTTCTACCATTTCATAGCCATTCTTTCTTTTTGCATATAAGCCCGTAGCTGCATTTAAGCATATAATCAACAAAAATATTACTCCAGACAAAACGTGAAAACCATGAAACCCTGTAATAAAAAAGAACAGTGCTCCAAATGCTCGTGGACCTTTAGTTTGCACTTTAGTTTTACCAGCATCCGCTCCTTCTGTAACCTTGTACTTAATAGGCGTAGAATGTCCATCATGTGCATGTATCAAATAAGACTCTCCAGCAATAAAAGTGTCCCCTTTTTTGATATGATGACCGTCTTCTTCTAAGTACTCACCAGCTTCGGTATGAGTTCCAAAAGGGTTGGATGTAATAGACATATGTTCTTCACCAATTAGTTTTGACCACTCCCAGGCTTGACAACCTAAAAAGCCAAATCCACCGATAATAGTCAAAAGCATCCAAAAGACAACACCTCTTTTATTTTCTCTTTTCCCTTCTTGTACTGCTCTTACCATAGTATAAGAACTTGCCAATAAAATAAATGTCATTATAGTTACGAATACAAGCGGCTTATGTTCTATTCCACCTGGTAGTGTACTAAAAACAAAATCAGGTACTGGCCAAGTAGGCATACTAAATCGTAATGCTCCATAAGCAATTAGAAAACCTGCAAATGTAAATGCATCTGATACCAAAAAGTACCACATCATCAGTTTTCCATAACTTGCTTTAAAAGGTCTTCCGCCTCCTTCCCATTTGCCGTCTCCGACCGGATGGTTTGTCATGTTATCGTGTTCTAGTGTTTCTGTAGCCATTATTTATAGTTACTTTAATTTTCTTAATTTATTTCTAATTATTTAACATTCATCAAAAAGATAAGTAGATATATCCATAGAACATCTACAAAATGCCAATAATATAAAACTAATTCTAATCCATTTTTCCTCTTCTGAGAATACTTAAACTTTACGCTAAAAGCTCTAATCAAAGCTATTGATATCGCAGCAATACCTCCCAATACATGAAGCGCATGAGCACCTGTCAACAAATATGTAAACGAGCCTGAGACATTACCTTTAAGCTGTACCCCTAATCCAAACAATTGTTTCCATCCCATATATTGAAATCCTATAAATAAGATTCCTAGTACAAACGCTACTACAAGCATTCCTTTATACAAGCCCTCATTTTGCTTTTTATAACTTACATAAGATATATGCAAAGCAACCGAACTTAATATAATTGTTATTGTGCTTACAAAAAACATGGAAGGCATACTAAACTCTAACCAATTTCCTGCTGCATTTTTTACAATATAGGCACTTGTCCAACCACCAAACATCATTAATATACTCGCCATTCCTACAAATAGTGCAAACAATTGCGGAGTTATTTTATTTCTTTTATTTTCTATTACTGCTGTATTATTCATCTTATATTTTTAAAATAACAAATATGCTACCAAAATTAATGGTAAATACAGAAAAGAAGAAAACATAAGTTGAAGTCCCGATTTTCTATCAAAATTGATATGAAAATTGATACTAAAACCCAAATATATAAGTGAAGTTATTAAAACTAATATTGTTGCCGTTAATGAAATACCACTTCCGTAGAAATAAATTAGAGCAATAACAGGTATCATCAATAAAGCATAAAATGCAGAATTCAATCCCAATCCTCTATCTATTACTCCATTTTTCTCTGGCAATAATTTAAATCCTGCTTTATGATAATCCTCAAATGATAAATATCCAATAGACCAAAAATGAGGAAATTGCCATAAAAATTGTAACGCAAATATTCCAACTCCAAATGTTGTTAACGTTCCCTCAAAGGCAGTCACCCCAATTAATGTTGGTAATGCTCCAGGAATAGCTCCTACTGCTACTGCCAATGTCGAATATCTTTTCATTGGTGTGTACACAAATGAATAAGTGATCAAAGACAACATCGCCAAAAATGATGTTAGTGGATTAAACATTGCCAATAGTGAAACACCTATTAGGCACGATATCCCAGCAAACATTACTGCTTCAGAAGCATTCATTCTTCCAGTAGTTATAGGACGAATAGCAGTTCTTATCATTAGCTTATCATGGTCTTTTTCAAGAACTTGATTTAATGCATTTGCTGCTGCAGTCACCAAGAACCCACCAACTCCTAATATACATATAGCATAGAATGAAGTCTGTGCTCCAGCAACTATTATGTAAGCCATAACTGATGTAAAAACTACCAATAACGACAATTTGAGTTTTATTAACAACAAATAGTCATCAAGTTTAGTATACATTTTGATAGTAGTACTATCTATCTGATATGTTTTTGATTTAGACAATTATTTACTTTTTATTAATGATCTCCAGATTCTCCTTCTTCCAATGGCACAATTTGCGGTACAAATTCTCTCTCATCTCTATTATAATCATATGCCCATCTTGTTACAGTTGGCAAATTTCCTGGCCAGTTACCATGTATAGGCTCTATTGGAGTTGTCCATTCTAAAGTATTAGCACCCCAAGGATTTTTAGTTTTCATTTTTCTACCATACCAAATACTATAGAAAAAATTAATTACAAATAATAATTGCACAAAAAACACTAAAATAGCTGCTACAGTGATAAATTGATTCATCTGTCCAAAATGCTTGAATGCATCAAAACTATCAAAGCTATAATATCTTCTTGGAACTCCTGCCATACCAATGTAATGCATAGGCCAAAAAATTGCGTATGCACCAATTAAAGTCCCCCAAAAGTGTATTTTTCCAAGTGTTTCATTCATAAATCTTGAATACATTTTTGGGTACCAGTGATATATACCTGCAAACATTCCAAAGAACGCTGCTACACCCATTACAATATGAAAGTGAGCTACCACAAAGTATGTATCATGCAATTGAATATCTATAGGTGCATTACCTAAAAATATTCCTGTCAATCCTCCAGAAATAAACATTGAGACAAACCCAATAGAAAACAACATTGGTGTATTCAATCTAATACTTCCACCATACAATGTTGTGATCCAGTTAAAAACTTTCACGGCG
>JAZGFO010000079.1:0-4684 GCA_036479655.1 Saprospiraceae bacterium | reverse complement strand
AATTCTTTTATATCAAAGAAGAATATCAGCATTAAAAAAAGCCCTTACAAATAAAATTGCAAGGGCTTTTCTAGTATATACATTAAAGCATTTAGCTCATTTTAGCCAAGTGCTTCATTAATTTACTTTTTACATTGGCACCTTTATTTTTGTGCCAGTTATTGGATTTAACCAATTTGTCTATTAGGCTGACGACTTTCGGCATAAATTTAATTGCCTCTTGTTTGTCCGTCATTTCTCGAAGCTTTGCGATCGCAGTACGAGCTGTTTTCTTATAGAATCTATTGTGTAAACGCTTCTTTGCATCTTGTCTTACACGTTTCTTTGCTGATTGATGGTTTGCCATGTATAAAATTATTAATTTAGGGTCGCAAATGTACGTGTTTTACTACTAATTCCCAATTTTTTCTAATAAAATGCTATTCTTTGATAAAAGCACTTGAAGTATGTCTTCCATTTTTGTCTTTTAACCATAAAATATAACTATCTGAACTAAGGTGATCGATATCAATAATTTGCTGATTAGAATTAGGGAGCGTTAGTTGACTTATTGCTCTTCCATCCATGCTGAGTACAGTGGCAGTAGCAGCTTTGAATGCTTTATCTACTTTATAATTGATTTGATTGGAAGCTGGGTTTGGCCATATTTTTAAAGCAGGTTTGTTATTATTGGCAATATTGTTAGTCGCAGTAGCTAGCAATATATCTGCAGTCCAAATGCCACGTCCATGTGTATAGATGAACAGTTTATTGTCAGAATGTCTGAGTTTGACCTCAAAAATAGGGACATTTGGAATTGCTGTCTCTAATACCCAATTCTCACCTCCATTATCAGAAGTATATACTCCATAATCTGTGCCTATAATTATTTTGTCCGTGTCATCATGTGATATAGCAATTCCATTAACAGGTAAGCCAGTAGGTAGATCTCCAGAAATAGATTCCCACATTGGGCTATCTGAAAGTGCGTTTGTCACCATCCAAACACGTGGTTGAGTGGAAAATGAAGAAATAGCCACATAAAGTGTATCTGGCGATTGTGGATGAATTTCAAAGTCCTTGATGAACGCATTGCCAATAGCGTTCATCAAACTAGTTGAAAGAGAAATCTCTTCGCCAGCGCCATGGTCTAATAAATTATTTATTCGAAGCATGATACCAGTCCCGAATATATACCCAACAGTCGTCGTATCCGAGGTTACTCTTGTTCTGATTACATATAAATTGTCTATAGGATCTGTTAAATGATACCATGTATCGCCATTGTCATCTGAAGTCCACATACGATCTCGAGTAGGGAAGTATAGCTTTTCTGATTGATCTTGATCTACATAAAAAGGATTAATGAAATAAGTCCCATCATCAATGCTGCCATCTTCATCAAAATCTAAATCATCCATGATATAATCCCACTGCCTAAATTGATTACTAAAACCGTAGGTTCGAAACATATTGCCTCTTTGAAAAGAAACATAAGCGGTATCTGGATTTTTGGGATTAAAAGAATTAAAGCTCCCATCTCCTCCAAAAACACGATCGAACACTTGGTCTTCCGTATTATTTATATGGGTACCATTGTCTTGAGTTCCTCCTAAAGTAATGTCTTTCGTTGGGTGGTTGTCACCTGTATAGTATTGAGTTACATTGTATCCATTATTGAGACTCGCTACAAACTCAAATGGCTCTACACCCGAAAAACCCTCGACCATACCTCCATCGCTTCCAATAATAAAACGATCTTCATCAAAAGGATCAAAAGCGAATAAATGCCTATCTACATGTCCAAATTGCGATAAAACACTCCAGGATTGACCGCCATCAGTAGAATATCCAGCGCCTACAGAACCGATCATAATTGTATTTGGCTTGGTAGGGTGTACTTCTAAAGCAAGACAATACCATGTAAAATTAAAGGATATACCGCCTTCCTCTTGGGGGTGGGGAAGAAGCGACCAATTCAGTCCTCCATTCTCAGATTTATAAATATCGAGCAAGCGCCTATCACTTTGGTCTTCATAAGCAATATAGATTGTATTGGTATCTGAAGGAGCAATTGCTAGCTCTATTCTGTTAAACCCATTTTGCGGTAAAGAATCTGTCCCAATAAAAGAAAAACTGCCAGGCTCTCCTGTAGGAGAAAACATAAGACCACGACTATGAACTCCTGCAAATACAGCTCCATTAGGCAAAGTTTCTACATCTGTTACTTGGGAGAAAATTAGAGCTTCCCAGTTGTCACCACCATCTCTTGAAGCATCTAATCCACCTCTGTGAGCTAAGTATATTGACTGCGTATCTGTTTTAGAGCATTCGACTCTCCAAGTTCTTGGATAGATAAACTCTGTATTTTCGAGTATCTCAAACTCGTGTCCACCGTCTGTGCTTTTGAAAAGTCCAACGCCATTTATTCCAGCAGAATTCCCAGTTACCTCACCTGTAGAATAATAAAATATATCTGGATCAAGTGGACTTTGTTCTATCGAAGTAATATTGATATTTTGGTCGAATATATCCATAGGATTCCAGGATTCTCCAGCGTCTAAACTCTCCCATAAACCACCCGATATACTACCAGCAAGGTATCGATCTTCTACATTTCTATCAAAAGTGAAAGCTCTAGTCCTACCACCAATGTTTGATGGACCTAGCTCTTTTACTCCATTGAATAGCGAAATTTGCCTAGCAGAAAAATTATTTAGTTGTATGCTTCTCATATAATTTTCAAAACCTATAGGCTTTTCAAATCCTTCTGAGGTCTTCAGTTCATGATATTCTGCCGCCCATGCTGGGTTTTTATCTGGGGCATCTAATAGCGCTTTATTATCTTTAATTTGCGCGGAATGTTGACAAGAAAAGAATAAGCAAGTGATGAGGAGATAGCTGAAGTACGAGAAAATTTTTTGCATGTTTTAATTAGTTTGGTTAGCCTAGGTAATAAATTGCTAATGCAACGCGTTGAGTGGTTAAAAAAGACCGTACATATGATTATAAATCAGTATATTATGGATTATCTAACGATTCAAAATATACGGAATATGCACGATCTAGTATCAATATACAATAAAATTAAAAAAACATTGAAAGAAGTGGCAAAAGAGTATTTCACCTACGGAGAAAATTCAAGGTTTTATCCTAACCCACCAAAGCTCTCTGATTTAGAAATTATTAGCTTGGCTATATGCTCAGAGGCTACTCAGATTACATCAGAGAATTACCTATGGGCAAAATTAAAATCTGATTATAAAACGATGTTTACTGAATTACCTCACAGGACTAGATTTAATCATCGCAAGAAAGTATTAAGTCAATTACTTATGAAATGCACAGATAGTTTGGCATCACATGTTATTGATCCTGACGATGCTCTCATAATAGACTCAATGCCGATACCTACTTGCAGAGTTATACGAGAAAGGAAATCTAAAGCATGTAGACGTCCTGAGTTTGATGAAATCATAGCTGACAAAGGTTTCAATAAAGTAATGGGGGGATATTATATTGGCTATAAATTTCATTTAATTACAACAGAATCAGGAGTATATGTTGATATGTTAATTACAAAGGCTAGCACACACGATTCAATATTTTTAAAATTGATAGAAGAATCAGACCAACACTTAAGGAATAAAACACTTTTGGGAGATAGAGGATATATAGGAAAGGCTACTCAATTAAGACTATTTGATGAACTTAAATTAAATTTAGATATTCCATATCGTAGAAATCAAAAAGATTTTAAAAAATATGCTGTTTCCAAAAAAATAAAGAGAAAATCGATAGAAGTAGTATTTTCTCAACTATGTGATGAGTTTTCAATAAAACACAATTACGCTAAACGATATGACGGATTTGAAACAAGATTGTATTATAAAATTGCAACTAAAACATTTAAACAATATTGGAACCTGATCAATGGAAAGTCTATTAATAAAACTAAACATGCTTTTGCAGCTTAACCGCTCAACGCGTTAATGCAATATACATCTTTAAGCAACGCATATCAAAAGCAGCACTCTTATGGCAGATCACAAAACCATTTATCTTTTTGAGCGAGAGTAGTTATTAGTATGCTAGCTAATGCTAGTTTGTATCACTATGGCTTTGTGCCTTTGATATAAGCTTATCTTTGTATTACAAAAATAATAATATTATGTCTAACTATTCTCAAATCTTTAATGCTCATCCGACATATATAGATTCTATGTATAAAAACTATACTGCGGATCCAGAGTCTGTAGATTCTGGATGGCGGGTGTTTTTTCAGGGCTTTGAATTTGGTTCAGGCGACTCAGATGTCTCATCTGCTATTTCAAGTGGTCATGTCAATTTATCTCAGGAGTTAAAGGTTTCAGAATTAATAGAAGCGTATCGAGTTAGAGGTCATTTATTATCTGATACGAATCCGATTCGAAAGCGCAGAGATAGAAAACCATTTTTGGAAGCTGAGGATTTTGGTTTGACTGAGCAGGATATGGATGAGTCTTATATTGCAGGTGGTGCCATTGGTCTCCCAAATGCTAAGTTATCTGAAATTATAGATCGTTTGGAGTTAATTTATTCTGGATACATTGGGTTTGAGTATAAGCATATTTTAAAGCGCGAGGAAAGAAAGTGGTTACAAGATCAGATAGAAGGCCAAGATCCAACGAATGGATATGGCTTGAGTATCAAGAAAAAAAGAAGA
>JAZGFO010000078.1:0-3056 GCA_036479655.1 Saprospiraceae bacterium | reverse complement strand
CTCATCTATGGCGGGGCTTGCGGTAGTGAGTCTACCTCCCGGTTGGACTGACTCAAGGCCCAACAACCCGCCAATCTATTATACTTTCATTTATTGATTGTCCATCAAATTTTTTCGATATTTCATCAATTTAAATGATTGTGTTGTTTTTTCTACCTCGTCGGAAAATTCTTGTTCTGTAATTAATCCTTTGGTTAAAAGTAAACTTATAATAGAATTCAACATAACAAATAAGAATTCTTTATTCTCAAAGTCTACCTTAAACAAATCCTTTGCTAGTTCATTATATGCTTGATCTCTCTTCATCGGGTCAGAGTTATCAAAGTCGTAAGTTTTTCTTTCCATTAAAGTTTAATCTCCTTAAAGTAAGAAGGAATAAGTATATAGGAGATCGAGATGATGCTTCGATCCTATTAATTTATCCCAAGGTGTTGTTTCCGTTACTCTAATATATAATATTTTCCGTGTACTATATTATACTACGAGAACAAACTTATGCCAAAAAGAAAATACCCCAAAATCCAAAAAAAGTGGAAAATAATTTATCGACTTTTTCTCAGAATTTATTTGACAATTTTCCATATGCAGAGTATAATTAAGTAACGAACATATGGTGGGGAGAAGATTGAAGAGATTTTTAGACATTCTAGATTGTCTAGTATGTTTGTGTTGTGGCGACTTTATTCTATCATTTTTTTGAAACAAAAAACAATTCTAGACTGATAAGAAGAATAAAAGCCATATACATACAAGCATACCATATGGGGACATCTGCATAAAAAGCAAATGACACCAAAGGAGCGAGAATCAAGAAGGTTAAAAGCCTGAAAGTTGTTTTGCTCATATTATTTATCTCTTACTATAATCAAATCTCCACACCTACCTATAAACCTCCATTTATATGTACGTTTTTAATCATAACGCGCTTTACTGTCTATCGGTTTGGCGCGTTTTTTCGTATAAATTTCGCATAAAATCAAAAAAAATACGGCAAAGTCGGCTTATTTCGGAGTAACCTAGTTAAACAGGATACAAGGCAACTTAAAATCTCAGAGAGAGATGATGTTGTGTGTCTATGTGTTATAGTGTTATGTATGTATATGTTATTGTTTATATGTGTCTTAGGAACTAAAATGAAAAAAACCAATGAAAATAGGGATTTTAATCCAAAAACAGACCCGATTTATATCGTAACGTCACTTAAAAATCCAGACTTTGAACATGAATTTGAAGCATATGATAAGGCTCTAGATTTTGTTATGGACACCCTAGATATCTATGATGATCTATACATCGTATCTGATGAAATCAACTAATATAATTTATTACGATTAAAACAATTAAAGTTAATTAAAACATAATCACAAATGAATAAATTAAAATCGGCCTCCTTGCCTAAAGAATTAGCCTCCGGCCAAAATATTAGGCCACCAACCAGCGGCTACACCAATATAATACACACCTATAGCCAACCCGCCTACAACAGCGAGTCGTCTTACAGGTTTGTACTCTCTCAAGAATCTAATGATTCTACCATTAAAAATTCTAGGCATAATTTCTCCTTGTAAATGAATAAATTAACATATATAAATACACCATAATATCATGTCTCTTGTAAGCGATAATTTAAAATGTATCTTTTTTGACATCCCAAAAACAGGCGGCAGTTCAATAGAAAAACTGCTTATATCTTACGGACAAGCAAAGCCATTCGGCAGACACCAAACTCCAAGCTGGGTCCGAAATCATGGAAGAATACATCCTACAAATTGGGACAAGTATTTAAAGTTCTCTTTTATTAGGAATCCATTGTCCAGAACATACTCTATCTATTCTTATTATAAAATGGGCAGAGAACACACAAGTTTCGATCCAGAATTGTTGCCTGATACATTCGAAGGGTTTGTAATGGACTTGGAAGAATATCTTAAAGTATTGGGATTAGATTATAATCAAATAAAATGGTTTGATGAAGAAATAGATTTCATCGGAAGGTTTGACTATCTACAAAAAGACATAAATACAATATTTGATATTCTTTCGATACGGGTAGATATTGCCCACGATCCAATTCTTCCTCACATAAATCAATCAAAAAAGAATGAGAAATACTATCACGATGCTTACACAAAAGAGATGAGCCGCATTGTTTTAGACTACTTTTTTAATGATGTTGTCTATATGTACAAGAATATGGACTACACGAAAACTCATTTTGATATTTCTGTTAATTTAGATTTTTCTTGATATTAAGCACCATTATAGTGTAATTAATGCTATACTATGGTAGCTACTTTTCTTAGTATGGAGGAATCTTATGATAAAAATCAAGGATTACAAAGTTGTAACGGGTAAGAAATTAACCTTTTATGATGGAAACATCGAGAAAGGTTGGGCTTATGCTATCATATGGAATAGAACCCCGAACAAAAAGGTTTTGTCTGTTCAAGATGTTTTTGTGAAAGAAGAATACAGGGGTCTTGGAATAGGGAAAAAACTTATAGAAAGTATTGTAACTTTCGGCAAAATGGACAATGCCATTTACAAGATTATCCTTGAGTGCAGTGATACAAACGTGGAATTTTATGAAAAGTTAGGATTTAGGCTGCATGAAAACCACATGAGACTGGATTTATGAACCATGAAAAGAAACAGTTAAGAATAATATTTAGGCTTTTGATTGCTTTTTTTGTTATCTTTATGATAGTAGAAGTTAAATTCAATCTTCCGTGTGTTGTATGCGGAAAACCTACAATATCAGAAAATATACTTTGCAGAATTGCTACAGGTTTTGATGATATGATGATGCACCAAGATTGTGTATACGATTATCAATATTACCATAATGATGGAGAATATGTACCCGATGAATTCAAATAACTTTTTAAAATGGTTGTCAATAACGGCGATAGCTATTGTGGCATTTGTAGTTGGAGAATTTAAATATAACGCTTTTACTTCTCTTGCATCGGCAGACATTACATTTATTTGTTATGGTATAATGTTGCTGGGGATTACTGCTATTCTATTTTGTTTCCGACAAATAATGAATAAAA
>JAZGFO010000077.1:0-9539 GCA_036479655.1 Saprospiraceae bacterium | reverse complement strand
CCATCCATACCACTACAATCGTAACTCGCTGGAGAAGCGCATCCTACACAAGCCGCTGCTACTACATAATGATTTTCGTCATCATCTGATGATTCATAATCTTTCGAATATGTAGTCCAACTAATTTCGGCACAACCAGTTCCTGATTGGGTAAATTCCAATCCTCCTGCTGGTGTAATTAGTGTTTGTCCGCAAGTATTTCCAGTTGGTCCTGCTAAAGAACCACCAGAAGTGGGGCTCCAATTACCTGGGCAACAAATATCTCCACTTGTAGAATTACCTGGAGAATCTCCATCTCCCAATGCATCAACCGTTCCTGATGTTTCAGCATTGTTACTTGGTGCAAATACTTTAACTCCCGTTGTCGGTCCATCGGTACATACTTTTATCGTATATTTAATAATCGCATTACCATTGGCATCATTTCCTGACCAAGTCCCATCCACTTTGAAGTGGGTAATATTACCTTGGGAAAATAACGACATACTACACATTAGCATAAAAACTCCAATTAGGGATATCGAAGTTAGGTTTTTTAGAAATGAATCGAAAAAGAATTTCATAGGTTTATTATTTATATTAAAAATAAAATTATCCCAAATTCACAATAATATATCATTACTTAGTATGTGAACTCAAGTTGGTTTAAGACGCAAAGTTATAAAAATAATTATAAAAAAAAACATCGCAAACAAATAACTTCCAATCAACAATAAAATTATATTTAATATATATGTTAATATATATATATAAAACCACATACATCTCTTTTAATCAGAATGATATACTTATCAAATATAACTAATATGATAAAATGATTTTTAAATAAAAAAAATAAAAAAAAATATAGTGCAAATTATGGTGCAGGTTTGAAAAAGACATTTAATTATTGCCCCCATCTAAAAGCATTAACGGGTAAGTTAGCGAGGTCCATTATTCTGTCAATAACTGAAAGACAAAGCTCATCAATACTTTTAGGCTTGTTATAAAAAGAAGGAGATGCTGGACATATAATTGCTCCTGCATTTGTCAAAGTCAGCATGTTTTTAAGATGAATGTTGCTATATGGAGTTTCTCTAGGAACAACGATAAGTTTTCGTCTCTCTTTTAATATTACATCAGCTGCTCTTGTCGTCAAATCAGAAGAAACACCTGAAGAAATTCTCCCTATAACGCCCATAGAGCATGGGCATATTATCATAGTATGGTATTGAGCTGATCCAGATGCAAAAGGAGCCATGAAATCATTTCTACCATAAAATGTAAATGGATAATGACTTAAATCAAAATTTCCTAATTCAATTTTCATATTTATTTTAGCATTGTCGCTAATAATTACCCCTACAGTTAAATCCTTAATAACTGCTAATTTATCCATTAACAGTTTGGCATAAATAGAGCCACTAGATCCCGAGATTGCTAAAATAATTTTATTATTCATATATATGATAATAGTTGGTTGTGAACATACTATAACAATGATACGAATTAATTGTGTGAGTAATCCCTGTGGCATCAGTTTTGTGGTGTATCACGAAGACGCAATGTTCACAGTTTATTTTTAAATTATGATATCTGCAAAAGGAACAATGTGTGTAGGCTGGTTCTTCATCGTGCAGATAATATCTGCTGAAAAAATATTAGGTTCAATATAAATAAACAATTAAAGAGTTACATTTGGGGAAAAATTTAATAAACATGTTGTATGTTGTACCGACACCAATTGGGAATCTTCATGATATGAGTTATAGGGCGGTAGATACGCTTAAGTCAGTTGGATTGATCTTAGCTGAAGATACTCGTACTAGTGGAAAACTGATGAAGCATTTTGAGATTGAAACACAAATGCGTTCTTTTCATGCATTCAATGAGCACAAGGTAGTAGAAGGATACTTAGAGCAGTTAGAAAATGGAATTGATATTGCACTTATCTCTGATGCGGGAACTCCTGGAATATCTGATCCTGGGTTTTTGTTGATAAGAGCATGCGTAGAACAAGGTATAAAAATCACCTGTCTGCCTGGCGCTACTGCTTTTGTTCCTGCATTAGTGTGTTCTGGGTTGCCTTGTGATAAGTTTTATTTTGAAGGGTTTCTTCCCCATAAAAAAGGTAGACAAACTCGATTAAAATACCTTTCAGCTTTGCCTACGACATTTGCGCTGTACGAAAGTCCGCATCGGCTACTTAAATGTCTCAAACAATTAGCTGAAAAATGTGGAAATGATCGAAAAGCATCTGTAGCTAGGGAGCTTTCAAAAATTCATGAAGAGCATATAACCGACACCTTAGAAAACTTAATAATTGACTATGAAAACCGTCCTTCTATTAAAGGAGAGATTGTGATTATAGTTGAAGGAATAGGAAAATAACTAAGGTTTATAATTACATCCATTTCCTTTTATCCATTTCTATTTTATAAAGAAAGGAGTCCATAATAGCAGTTGCAGTATCATTAAGTATATAAGGAATACCAACTCTACCAGAAGCTGTATAAAACACTAAGTCTGCAAGATTATTTCTTTTTTGATATGGGGATTGCTGTTTCGAAATACTTTGAATCTTATAAATCGGCATCATTATAGTTTTGTCTCCGTATGTACCTCCTCTGATTACTAACATTTCATCATTGAAACCATATTTCTTCTTTTTAAAAGATAAATAAAATGTAAATAAAAAAAAGAAGCCACCAAATGCACCTAATACTGCCGCATTTTCTAATTGTAAATAGATTGCAAGTACAATAAAAGTGGATATAGCTAACAAAAGAATTCCACCGTTTCTATATAAATATTTTTTTTCTATTTTATGATACATTATATCATCAAACGACTGGTAGCCATAGAGGCTATATTTAACTTGGTCTATATGCCGATCTGAACACCCTGGGATTTTTATTGATGTTTTTTTATTACCTGCGACACTAGATGCTTGTTTTAGAGTAAGATCTTTGATTCCAACAATTTTTTTCAATAAATTATCGGACCAAGAAATCATTTGAATTTTGTGATCTAATGCTGAGATATCCTTTTTTGTAAATAATCCAGTCTGCACCTTAAACCCATTATCTGATCGCAAAAATTTAAGATCAAAATTAGTAATGATCATTTTTGCCATAGAAATTAGAAAAGACAATACTAAAAAAGTGAAAACCAAAATCGCGGCAATAGCTAATCCACCATTCAGTTGAGCTTCAAGGTTTTTTTCGATTGGATCGAACATATCTATATCGTCTAACGATTGCCAAATCCAAAACATGAATGCTATAATAAGCCCCCCTGATTTTAAATGATTTTCTACAGCCCCAGCCTTAATTAAATTAGGAAATTCTAATTTCATTATAGGATCAAAGTCTTTAATGATTTTTTTTGGCCTTATCGTCACTATTTTGTTAGGAGTGGCTTTTCTTTTTGAGAGTATAAGATTTCTTAGTGCGTCAGCTTTTTTGATGTCAATAGCATGAAAATTAAACTCAGATTTTGAAGACCCAGCAGTATCTATTTTAAGTCTAACTACATTAAAAATTCTATGTGCAATATTTTGTTCAAAATTTATTGTCTGTATCCTATCAAACGGGACGTTTAAATTTTTACGGTTCAAGACGCCACTATTTATAATCAATTCATCTTTTTCAATATAGAAGTAAAAACGAAAATAATTAATAAGTGAAAACACCATCCCAAGTACAGAAAATAAAACAATACCCACAAGCAAATAATTGGTTTTACCAGTATTGCCTTTAAAAAACAAAATCAATAATATAGGCCAAGCTTGTCTTACAAGAATACGGTAAGTCTTCCAAATTATCATAAGTATAGCTACAGCTGATTGTCTATGTGGAGCACTAAAGTCAAAATCGTGATTACTCTTCTTCATCTTGACTTGTTTTTGATACTATAAAATCTTTAATTCTATGTGCATTTTCAGGACTTAAACCTTCTATAGAAAGGTCACTTGAAGACCCTCCCGCAGTATATACTTTGAGTTGTGCCAAATTGAAAAACCTATCGATCGGACCTTGAGAAACTTCACAATGTTGCACTCTATTAAAGGGAACTACAGTTGATGTTTTCCAAAATAAGCCACTATTAAATATTAGATCCTTTTGTCGTAATGCATAGTTTTTACACGAGAAAGCAAAATAAATATATACTAAAGTAAGTAACAATAATCCGCAAATAATTGCGTATAATATCATGCCATACTCCATACTCCAATCCGCTTTAACTATCAGCCGAAAAACTGTCAAAACAACCATTGGAATTATAAAAAACAAGCCTCCTAAAATCAAATTTGACTTCAGCAAATTAGGTTCCATTGGAGCATATTCCAATGTAGCTAATTGGGGCATATTATCACGAAAAACTTGTTGGTTATTGAACAAAATATTTTCTGTTTCTTTATTACTCATTAATAATAATGTTGAATTTTAAAATACAAAAGATCAATTAGGTAATATAAAATATATCCCTTAATAAAAATATAATATTTTCTATAATTTAAATTTTTAGCTAAACTACTGTTATAGATAGACTAAAAGTAATGTAAATTAGTATTTTTGTATTATGTTAAACAAATTATTAGATTTTTCTATTGCTATTTCTGGTTCTTATAGTGTATCTATAGGTCAATTGCTATTGCTAACAATACTTATTGTTCTTACCTATTTGGCAATAAAATTAACAAAAGCTAAATGGCGGATTGATTTTTTTGACAAGTATAGTGTAGAAGGTAAAAATAGAAGGAGGTTTGAAAAACTAATTAAGCAATTTATTCTATTGTGTTTTGGATTTTTCTCTATCCGTCTAATGAATTTAGATTTTGAATTATATAATATTGGTTCTGATGAAAATCATGATGGGATAGCTATAAGATATAGTATTATATTGATTGCGATTTTAATACTTGTGTTGGTTTGGATTATTGAATGGTTTTTAAGTAATATACTTATCAATAAATATGGTAAAGAAAATATAAACCAAGAGATTGATGAAAAATCAAATGATGAAAAATCAAAAGTCACGCACCTTGTCCAGTATATAGTTATAATTTTGGCGGGAATAGCCATTCTTAAAAAATTTGATTTAGACTATAGTATATTTCCATATTCTATCAATTCTAAACCACAAGAATTTAAAATATCTATTATTCTTACTATCATTTTAATATACCTATTGGCTAAGGTAGTTAACTGGGTAATCTCACAAATAGCGCTATATGGTTTATTCAAGAGTAAGAATATTGATGAGGGTTCTCAGTATGCTATAAACCAGCTTTTGAAATATGTTATTTTTACTTTTGCTACCATATTTGCAATAAATAGTTTGGGCATAGACATGACTATAGTTTGGGGTGGAGCTGCAGCGTTATTGGTTGGTATTGGGCTTGGTTTACAACAAACATTTAATGATTTTTTCTCTGGTCTTGTTTTATTGTTTGAGCGGTCTGTATCAGTAGGAGATATAATGGATATGGATGGGCAAATGGGAACTGTAAAAAAAATAGGTTTGCGAGCTTCGATTGTTGAGACAATAGATAATTTATCGTTAATTGTACCTAATTCAAAATTAGTAAATCATTCGGTAAAAAATTATTCTCATTTTGTCAATCATGGTCGATTTAATGTGTTGGTAAGTGTAGCTTATGGCAGTGACACAGAGCTTGTAAAAACACAGCTATTAAAAGCAGCTCATGAGCATAAAAGCATATTTTCTCACCCAAGACCATTTGTACAATTTACTGATTTTTCAGATAGTGCGTTGAGTTTTAGAGTGTTATTTTTTGCAAATAAATTTATGGAAATAGAGGACATTAAGAGTGATTTAAGATTTAGGATTGATCAATTATTTAGAGAGAATAATATTAAAATACCATTTCCACAAAGAGATATTTGGATTAAAAGTCAACCGAAATAGAAATCTGGAAATATAATTGGTAATAATAATCCAATATTAGATATGTTTATTAAAAAACCTTTTTAAATTTGCAATTCAAAATATAAAATATAAATCATGAGTTCTACAAAAAGCGCAACTGGTAAATGGTGGATTTACTTTTTTTTATCCCTTGCATTAACTATAGTATTTTTGGTGCTGTGGCCTGAATGGTTTTGGGTAGTTCTTCCATTTTTGTTTACTTCTTTAGTAAAAGCTTTTGACTGGATGTAGTCAGTGGTCTCCTTTTAACTATATTCTAAATTTTTGTTACATTATAGAACCTTTTGAGTGTTTTAGCACTTTTATAGAGTCAAACATCTATATAAAACAAAGAAATGGCGAAAGCAGAATCATATATACAACTCCAAGCAGAACTTGATAGGTATCGTTTATTAATGACTCAAGCGATTGAAGTAATAATCACGAGTGATGTGTCAAAATTTCCGATTATGGTAGCTCATCAACAAGAAGTAGAATTGGGTATTCCAATTTATAAAAGAGAGGATCATAAAGATTCTAAATGGTCTATACACGCCTCCACATTAGAAGAGTTTGTTTCTAAACAAGTAGTTTTTGCAGAAAAAATAGAAGATTTCAAGGCTAACTATAAAGACAATGACTCCAATATATGTATTTTTGTACTGAGTGAACTCGGAGCGCAATTTATATTTTTACCAAATAAAAAAGAAGGAGAAATAAAGGACCAGCTTCCAAAAACTAAAGAATAAGAAATTTAGTTAAAATAATATCAAAGATATTATCCAAATACTTCTTCTAATAAATCGTCAATTTTAGAAAGTGTTTTTACTTCTATTTCTAGATCATACTGAGGTTGGTCTTTAAAATTATATTTTGATACAAAAATTACATCAAAGCCTAGTCTTGCAGCTTCTTGTATTCTTTGATCTACCCTACTTACCGGCCTGATCTCTCCTGACAGCCCTACTTCTCCAGCAAAACAAATTTTCTTATCTATACTAACATCCTCTAATGAACTGATGAGTGAAGCAACAATAGCCAAATCGATAGACGGATCTGACACTTTTAGTCCTCCAGCAATATTTAGAAAAACATCATTTTGACCAAAAGCCAAACCACACCTTTTTTCGAGAACCGCTAATAACATTGATAATCTTCTCAAATCAAAACCTGTTGCAGATCTTTGTGGAGTACCATATATAGCTGGCGTTACCAATGCTTGAGTTTCTATCATTAATGGTCGCATACCTTCAATAGATGCGGCGATAGAGCTACCACTTAGGAGTTCATTGTTTTGAGAGATTAATAATTCCGAAGGGTTTTCTACCTCTCGAAGACCTGTTTGATCCATTGCATATATTCCTATTTCGTCAGTAGATCCAAATCTATTTTTTAATGTTCTTAGTATCCTATAAGCATAATTTCTATCTCCTTCAAATTGCAAAACTACATCTACAATATGCTCTAATAGTTTTGGTCCGGCGATAGATCCTTCTTTGGTAATGTGTCCAATTACAAAGACAGGAATATTAGTTTCTTTGGCATAACGTTGTAATTCTCCAGTGCATTCTTTAACTTGCGATACACTACCAGGTGTACTGTCCAAAAAGGGTGAAGACAATGTCTGTATCGAATCAATAATAATAATTTCTGGCATTAATGTCTGAGCTGATTTAAGAATTGTATTAATATTGGTCTCTGCATAGATATAGCAATTGTTAGAAGCACTCCCTACTCTGTCTGCTCTCATTTTTATCTGTTCTTCACTTTCTTCTCCAGATACGTACAATACTTTTAGGGTGGTTCTGGTTGCAAATTGTAAAAGCAAGGTAGATTTACCTATTCCAGGTTGCCCACCTATCAATATTAGTGAACCATTGACCAATCCGCCTCCTAATACTCTATTAAGCTCAGAATCAGGAGTAAGTATTCTTGAATGGCTACCAGCGACAACACTTGATAGTTCTTTTGGTCTATTGCGTATATTTCCCTTTGTATCTTTCCAAGCTGAAGATTTTTCTTCTTGTTTTGTTGGCTTTTGGAGTATTTCTTCTTGATATGTATTCCATTCGTTACAAGAAGAACATTTGCCTTGCCATTTAGGAGACTCTGCACCACAATTTGTACAAAAAAATGCTTTTCTAACTTTAGCCACAGCTGTAATTTAAAATTCTGAAATAAAATATTGAAATATAATGAATGGGCTAAAGGTACTAATTTCACAGCTAAATTTGGCGGCAATTATTACTTATATAGCGAGCCTTCGTCCAAAAACTGAAACACTGTATCTGGCACTAGATATTGAATACTGTGCCCTTCTTTGATTTGTTTTCTGATATAACTAGCTGACAATTCAATCATTGGAGATTCCAAAATATGTATATTGTTTTCTTTTGCTAGAGGGCCTAATTCGTATCCTGGTCTGGCATAGACATATATATCGTGATGTTTTAGAATTATCTCATAATTTTTCCACTTATGAAACGATCCTAAATTGTCTCCGCCCATAATTAATGAAAAATCATATTTAGGATATTTTTCTTTTAAGTATGTCAGTGTATCAACTGTATATGAAGGCATAGGTAGTCCAAATTCGATATCTGATCCTCTTAACTTTGGATTGGATCCAATAGCAAGATTGACCAAGTGCAATCTATCTCTATCTTTAGCAAGAGATTTTTTTTCTTTAAATGGATTCTGAGGAGAGACCACCATCCAAATCATATCCATGTCAGAATGCTCGACCATAAAATTGGCTATAATCATGTGGCCGATATGCACAGGATTAAAAGAACCAAAGAACAAACCTATTTTTTTTGTTTTTGCCATGGTAAAAAAACGAATTAGGCTAGTTGCTCATCAATACAGGCATAACCAACATCAGTAACTCTTCATTATCTTTTTGAGAAGCTGGTAGTAATATTCCTGCTCTATTAGGTGTAGAAAGGTTAAGTGTAACATCATCTGATTCTAATATTCCAAGCATTTCGCCCATAAATTTAGCATTAAACCCTATTGTCATAGGATCGGAATTGTAAGTACAAGCTAATTGTTCTGTAGCTTCATTAGAAAAATCTAAATCTTGTGCAGAAATCGTTAAGCTATTTTCATTAATATTTAAAATAACTTGGTTGGTCGTTTTATTGGCGTAGATGGCAATCCGTCTAAGGGAATTTTGTAATTCTTTTCTACCTAAAGTTACAACATTAGGATTTTCGACAGGAATTACAGCATTATAATCTGGATACTTGGCATCTACTAATCTACATATTACTCTTGTTTCATCAAAAGAGAAGAACACATTATTAGAATTAAAGCTCATTTTTACATCACCTTCACTGCTAAGTGCATTCTTAAGTAATGTAAGTGATTTTTTAGGTACGATAAACGAAGCTGTATTTTCGCTAGTTATTCCTCCAAAAGTATATTTTACTAATTTGTGTGCATCGGTTGCTACAAAAATTATTTTATTGAAATCTACTTGTACAAAAACTCCAGTCATTGATAATCTCATGTCATCATTACTAGTTGCAAAAAGCGTATTTGCAATTGCATCATTGAGAATATTGGCAGTAATAGAGACTTCTTCGACACTATCTTCTTCTGGCAATTTAGGAAATTCATCT
>JAZGFO010000076.1:0-7179 GCA_036479655.1 Saprospiraceae bacterium | reverse complement strand
GGGATATTAGAGAATTACATCCCCTTGAAGAAGCAATATCTAGAGCTTCATATATAATCCATGCAGCAGCAATAGTAAGTTACGACCCTCGACATTTTAAGCTTATGAAAGCAATAAATATAGATGGAACTGCAAATGTAGTTAATATTGCAGCTGATTATTCTATTCAAAAAATTGTTCATATTAGTTCCAATTCTGTCTTTATATCTCCAGAGCGTGATCGAGTTATAACTGAAGAACTTGACAATATGGAAGGGGTTCAATCCACTTATTATGGCGTTACCAAATATCTGGCAGAACAAGAAGTATGGAGAGCACATTATGAAGGACAAAATGTAGTAATCCTCAATCCATCTTTAATAATAGGCGACGGAGATTGGACTCAGAGTTCTTTACAAATATTTAAACGAGCTTATGATGGCTTACCATATTATCCAAAAGGAGGTACTGCAATAGTTGATATTAGAGATGTGGCAGATGTTACTATAAGATTATTAGAATCAGATATAAATGGCCAACGGTATATTATATCTGCAACAGATATTAGCTATTTTGACCTGTTTGATAAAATGACAACAGCAATGAATAAAAAACCACCCAGTAAGCCTGCACCAAAATGGATGCTTCAAATACTTTGGAGATATGAAAGAATAAGATCAATATTAACCAATGCTACACCATTAATAACAAAAGAAAGCATTATAAGTACAGCAAATTTTTCAAAATATAACAATAGTAAATCACTTTCTATTCCTGGGTTTTCCTATCGTAATTTTAAGGATACGATTAAAGAATTTTCTGAAAAATATGTTAAATACAGACTTGAAAATCAAGATTAACCAATTTGTATTGAAATATCTTCATTATTGATAGCTTACAAGCCAAATTTTTTTTTATCCCATCATACTTACACCAATCCATCGACCAATACCGTAAGTTACAGCTGCAGCTAACAATCCAAATATTACTTGTCGCATACCAGAATACCACAAGGACTTACCTGTAATTAATGTAATCCCAGCACCTATCACAAACAAACCAATTGTACTGGCAATAACAGAATATAAAATTGCTTGATTTCCTGTTGTAAAAAAAAATGGGAACAATGGAATAATAGCACCTCCAACAAAAAGAAAAAATGATGTGTATGCTGCCTCCCAAGCTGAACCTTCTAATTCGTCAATATCAATATTCAATTCCTCTTTTACTAATATATTACTCGCTTGTTCTGGATCAGCAATTATTTTTTCAGCTAAGTCTTTTGCAGCTTGAGCATCAAGCCCTTTAGAAAGGTATAGCAACTCAAGTTCTTTTTGTTCTTCTTCAGGATTTAATTCTATCTCCGCTTCTTCTAAATCTATTTGCCTTTCGTATAATTCTTGGGACGATTTTACCGATATCCACTCTCCGAGAGACATTGATATTGCCCCTGCCAATAATCCTGCAGATCCTGCTATTAGCACTGCATCACTATCTGCTAATGCTCCAGCGACTCCCATTACAAGACTCAAGTTAGACACTAATCCATCATTGGCACCAAGGACAGCAGCACGTAATGCATTCCCACCTATTGATTTGTGGTGATGCTCTATTCTTCCCAAATTAGTGCCACTCATTTTTGTCAATGAATTGAGTATTTCGACATGACGACTTTCATTTCCTTCAATAGGCAGTCCATCCTTCTCCTTATTGACAACAGTTGCTTTTGCTATTGCCTTTTCAGTATCCATAAGAGCACTAGCAATAATATTTTGTCCAAATCGTCTTCCTAACCATGCTATTGTTTTAGCCCTTGCTGATACTGACGGTAGTACAAATCTGGGAGATTTAATAAGTATACTTTCAAGCATCTTGTCTCTATGCAATTTTTCGATTGCCGCCATTTGATTATAATATGATGTTAATTGATCATCATCTTGCATATCAGCAATGCGCTCATACAAATATGCAGTATCTATTTCCGTTTGGATAGCATCACGATATCTTTTCATAAGTAAGTTTTGCCTTTTAAAGAGTCTCCCCCAAAATACAATAATTTATTCTGTCATTCTAACTTTTTGTAAAAATGGCTTTTCTCCTATTAATACTCTATACAAATAAGTGCCAAAATCTAATTCAAAATCCTCTAAAAGTAGGATATTCCTCCCTACTTGTAGTTCCTTTTTAAAAAACTTTTTGGTTTTTATTACTTTGCCGTCAGGATTAAATACACTTATTTCTACATCTTCAAGAGTATCCATGTCAAAAGCTATACGGAAAGCATTGTCAATAGGATATGGATAAATCAATAAATTAATAGCTTTGTTGTCAAAAGTCTTGAATTCTTTTTTCTTTATTTTTCTTATTAATACCTGATAAATAGTACTGCTCGCATTACTTTCTTTTCCAGTGTTGGTAAAAAATATATTTGGAAGAGAGCTTTTAATTCCACCATAAATATATCCAACAGGAACAGGTTTTTTGCATATTTCATCTCCATCAATTACACCATCTTTATATAAAGGAGCATGCTCCATAATAATAAATTCTGATCCAGCGCCTAGCAAATCTGGCATGTTATTACTTAATTTTTGCTCTTTAAAAACCCCATTTGATGTACGACTTACATCAGCTATAGTATTGACAAATGGAACTTCATCATCTTGAACAATTATTCCTTTTTCGTCATAAAACTGAGAGATCCCACCAAAAAACAAATTATGCATTTCGTCTTCACCCTTATTATATATCGGTAGTGCTGCACAATGGTAATGATTATAATATTGAATATAATTTTCTACTGGATGATAAGAATTGCCATCGATAACTACAGGATATAAAAATGGTAAATCTACAGTCGGTTGAAAAACACCAGAAAATATTATCAACTCTTCTTTACCATTTTTTACTTGGGGCAATAAATTATAATCCCGTCTTCTAAGGTGAATTTCGTCATGAATAGCAGGAAGGTGTACTATTTCTATCTTATCTTCAATTTTTATAGAAAACCTTCTTATTTCATTAGTATATTCTTGAACAAATCCTGGCCCATGTAGTGGACCCATTGGATTGTATCTACCCGTAAATTTGTGCCCTCCAACTAAATAAAAAACAGCCCCTATTTTTTCTAATCTCCCTCCTGACGTTTCAAATAATTCACTTTTTTCTTGTTTTATAAAATTGTGAATAGTCGCTTCATTCTTAATTGCTTCTATCATATTTGGTATATCGACAATAGTCAAATATGGAAATGTTATATGTTCATCTTGACTAGTGCTATATCCGTAACCACCAGCCATGAGTAAAAAATCACCTTCTTGATAAAATTGAATATTTGTTGAAGAAAACTGCTCCTTAATATTACTAGGCAAAACTGATATACTTGTTTTCCAAACTTTCTTTGTTACTGGATTAACCACTATTATATGATTATTCATTCCATCTTCATCAAATGCAGCAAATGGTTGTCGCATATGCAATCCATCAAGTCTACCTCCAATTATCAACCATTCTCCATCATGTGTGCCGACTACATAAGACTGTAGTCCTCCAAGATTTGGTATATCTATAGGTTTTAAAGATACTTCATATTCATATTTTTGACAATAAGATATTGTAATTACAAATAGCAAAAATATAAAAGTTGTAAAAAATTGTTTCATATAATTTCTAATTTTAGAAAAAAAAGTATTTAATTTAGATTTTTCTATATAGAATAATATCAATGATTTCTCTTATCAAGACCCCACATCAGTTTTTCTCTAATAGTCTTCATAAAAGTAATTTCCTTAGGGTGAGCTAATAAAATAGGAAAATCGCACTTCTTGATTTTAATTTTATAATCGGAGGTTACCGTCTCAAACCTTGAGTCTAAAGTACAAAGAAAATTCTCAGAACGGCCTTCTACTTCAAGCGTTATCTCGCTGTCATCTGACAAAACAATCGGACGGACATTTAGATTATGAGGCGCTACTGGTGTAATCACTATATTGCCACTTGTAGGAAAAATAATTGGCCCTCCACAACTCAACGAATAGCCTGTACTTCCAGTTGCCGTTGCTACAACAATCCCATCTGCCCAATAACTATTCAAAAAATCTCCATTAACATAAGTATGAATAGTAATCATTGAAGATGTATCTCGCTTATGTAGCGTAAAATCATTAAGCGCATATGGCAGATCCGTAAATATTGGTATGTTGCATGTAAGACTAAGCATTGAGCGTTCGTCTGTATAGTACTGTCCATTTAAAAGCCCAGAAATAGCTTCTCTGATTTTAGATTTTTCGATAGAAGATAAAAAACCTAAACGTCCAAGATTCACACCAAGAATAGGTACTCGAGAATCTCTAACTAAATCAATTGCCCTCAAAATAGTACCATCACCTCCCAATGTAACCACCATATCTGGTTTTTTTAATATCAGTTCTTGGTAGTCTGCAATAGTATCATAAGACACCCCTTCAAGAAGGCTATCTTTTATTATAGCATCTGCATAAGGCTGATAGACCATTAGACTTATATTTTCCTGCCTAATAGCGTCTATAAGCGTCTCTACATAGGGTCTATCTTTTGGCTTATATATTTGACTGTAAATGAGTATCTTCATAAAGCGTAAGTTACAAAATTTGAAATTAAACTAAGGTTAAATATTGTGATTAGCTATATCTATTCCCATAATATTACGGTACATCTGTACTGCATAATCATCTGTCATTCCTGAGATAAAATCAATTACACTCATTACATTATTATAAGGAGTATCTCCTGCTGTAGCTATAAATTGGTTGGGAATAAGTTTAAGACTTTTCTTTTCAATAATACTTTTTTCTTCATTTAGAATAGCTCTTACAAAAATATCAAACAATCCTGACATAACTTTATATCCTGCAAGTTCTACTTTTATCACTGATGGGTGATCATATATTTTATTTATAGATAGTGACTCTATCATTTTAAGACTTGGGCATTTTTTTTCTACATCATCCATTAATGTTGACTCATATTTTCCAGTTATTATTTTTTCTGCGTTTAACTTAAATACGTCAGCAGATTCTAATACTATTGCATTGATACATTTAGCTCTTAAATAGGTGATCGATTCATTATCATCATGCAACTTAATTAAAGTTTGTTTTATCTTATCCATATCTATTTCTGGACGATCGACTTCTTGTATTACAGATAGAAAAGCGTGTTCTACTTCTTGTTTTGATAATATTTTAAGTCTATGTGCATCTTCCATATCAATTATTCGGTAGCAAATATCATCTGCTGCCTCCACCATATATACAAATGGGTGGCGATAATAACTCAATGGATTATCCTGCTCAAAATACATATTGGTATCCTTAACAATCTTACTAAATATTTCTTTTTCGGATTGAAAAAAACCGTATTTCTTTCTGTGTTTTTTTGCTTTTGTTTTTGCTAAAGATTCACAAGGATATTTTAGTATGGATGCCAATGTTGAATAAGTAAGACTAAGACCCCCAGGCATTTTTCCAGTAAAATGATGGGTTAATACTCTCAATGCATTAGCATTTCCTTCAAAATCTATAAGATCTGCCCATTGGCTATCATTAAAGTAAGATATTAGTGTACTATTGCCAATAATCGTATTTTGATTATTGATAAAATAGTTTGATATAGCTTTTTCTCCACTATGCCCAAATGCAGGATTACCAACATCATGTGCCAAACATCCCGCTCCAATTACAGCTTTCAGATCGTGCTTATAAAAATACTTAGCAGCATCATCATCTAATAATTCTGAAATATATTCGCCTAATATTGAACCTATTGACCGCCCTACAGAAGCTACTTCTAAAGAATGCGTGAGTCTATTGTGCACAAATGTGCTACTCCCAGGCAGTGGGAATACTTGAGTCTTATTTTGTAATCTTCTAAATGCAGAAGAAAAAATAAGGCGGTCATAATCCCTTTGGTAATCTGACCTTATACTAGGGCTCGATGGATAGTCATAGCCCGTTCTTTTTGCTGATATACAGTTGATCCAATTCATCATGAGGCAAGATTACTGATTTTTGGTATCATATTATAATTTCTAAGAAATATTGAAGTAGATAATCCTTTAATTTTTTTTAAAGTTTAAAATCTTATTTTTTTTCTTGATTGTTTTAGATCTGATCTACGTTTTTTATTTGCTGTTATTTTTGCCTTTACACCGGCTGGCCTTCTTGTTCGTTTTCTTTTTTTCTTCGTTTTTAGAGCTTTTAATATTAGCTCATTAAATTTAGCTAATAATTTTATTTTATTTTTTACTTGTGATCTATCTGTTTGATGACTAAGTACCAACTGTCCTTTTTTATTAATCTTATTTTTTAATCTTATCAAAATTAAAATTTTCTCTTTGTCACTTAATACTTTTGATTTTTGAATCTTCCAAGTGAGCGTCACCTTGGTTTCTACCTTATTGACATGTTGTCCTCCACTGCCTCCTGATCGAGAGGTAGAAAACTTTAATTCGTTATGAAGCGAATTGAAATCTATAGTGTTTTGATGTTTCATTGGATGGTATTAGTCTAAGACGGTTCTTCTTTATTTCACCTAATTAATGGTATCACAATCTAAATTACAAGGTGTACATTTTTAAATAATTTCACTTATTCCATTATTTTTAATTTCCGTTTTGCATCCAACAAAGAATATTATGAATCCTACAACGTAAACTATTTTTCTTACCATTAATTTAAAGACGATTTATATAATTTTTCTTGTCAGTTCATGTGCGTTTTTATTGTTGCTAACTTACTCATAACCAGAACAAAAATATATCCCCATTTCGCTTTTCATAAATTCAAAGATAGGATTAAACCGACAGTTGTTCAAATCTTACATTCGTAGATATATCAGCTACAACTCATATTTTTGCACAATAAGATATACTTTATATGTCCTACACATCTTCCATATGATTGGTTTTATAAGTCAGGTTTATATCATTATTCATGAATAATTCTTAAAGAGTATCTTATATTTTCATATCTCTGATGTATTTACTACAAACCAAAATTCGTTTTACTTTTCACTATTATTAAATAGACATTACCTTCAATTTTCGTTACCTTTGCCTTATTCTTTTATAAGATATAACACAAAAAAATTATGTTGATTCGAGCAATTTACTTTATATTTATTTCTATTTCAGTATTTTCTTGTGATACGTCAAAAAAGGCG
>JAZGFO010000075.1:0-2542 GCA_036479655.1 Saprospiraceae bacterium | reverse complement strand
CAGGAAGCGAAATAATGGTAGCATTGTTAGTGACTGATGCAGGTGGAAATACAAATATGTGTATGGTAACTGTTGAAGTACAAGACAAGGTTGATGCTAAGATGACATGCCCTGCTGATACGACGGTAAGCTGTAATTTTGCATACGATCCAGACAATTTAAATGATTTCTTTGATAAGCCAGAAGTGTATGGCAACTGCCCAAGCTCAAATAAAATGGTACAGACATTATCAGGTTCATTATCTGATTGTGGAAGTGGTACATTAATAAGACATATCTCATTGAGAAATGCCCAAAATGTAGAAGTTGATAAATGCAATCAAACAATAGTGTTTGAAAATGGTGATCCATTGACATATGCAGATATTACTTGGCCTTCATCAGATGTTGATTTGAATGGTTGTGGGGTTACAGATATTACATCAGGCATGATAGGTATTCCAGAAATAGCGGATAAAGATTGTCAATTAATTGGTATAAATGTAAAGAGTGATACTTTCTTCTTTGCTGAGAATAATTCAAACTTACCAATTGGTGCTTGTTTAAAAATAATTAGAAAATATTCAGTAGTTGATTGGTGTAAAAATGATGGTCCTGGATCATTGTCAGACCCATTTAAATTTACACAAATAATAAAACTGAATAACACAGTAGATCCAACTATCGCAAATGTATTTGTTGCAAAAACATTTAAAAGCTCTGATGTTAATTGTGGTCCAATGACAATTGCTGCAGGAGAACTTACTGCTATAGCATCTGACGATTGTACAGCTACTTCTGATTTAGTAACAAGTTATACAGTATATGATGCAGATGACAATGTAGTGAAAATTGGTAATGGATTAGATGCTGCAGGAACATATGCAGTAGGAACATACACAGTACAATTTAAGGCTTTAGATAAATGTGGAAATGATGCATTGACATCATCAACATTCACAATAATAAATGTGAAATCACCTACTCCTTACTGTCGTAATGGTTTGAGTACAACACTTATAGCGATGGATCCAGATAATGATGGAAACCTTGTAGAAATGGTAATGTTGACTCCTGATTTCTTTGATGCAGGAAGTTCACATACTTGTGGCGGACCTGTACAATTAAGTTTCTCAGCTGATGTAGTTGATGTAACTGCTAGTTTCTTCTGTTCTGACACAATAGCACCAGTAGAAGTAGAAATATGGGTAACAGATCAAAATGGAAACCAAGATTATTGTGTAACTTATTTAGATGTACAGAATAATGATACTATCGATCTATGTAATAGTCAAAAACCTGTTACAATTGCAGGTAGAATATATACTGAAGAAGATGCACAATTAGAGGATGCAGAAGTTGAATTAAGATCATTCGAAAGTGTATTAGCAATGACTAATGACAATGGGTTGTATGAATTTGCTGACATGCCTATAGGTGGAAACTACAAGGTAATACCGCAGAAAGATAATGACCTTATGAATGGTGTATCTACACTGGATTTAGTATTGATACAGAGACATATATTAGAGATAGCATTATTGGATAGTCCATATAAAGTGTTAGCTGCAGATATAAATAACAGTGAAAGTGTAACTGCGTCAGATTTAGCAGCACTTAGAAAAGCAATATTGGGTGTGAGCAATAGTTTCCCTAATAATACTTCATGGAGATTTATCGATGAATCTTATACATTCGAAGATGATTTAGACCCATGGACTGCACCACTACCAGAAAAATATAACATTGCAAATCTTTCAGAAGATATGAATGTTGATTTTATTGCTGTAAAAGTGGGAGATATCAATGGTAACGTAACGACCAACTTACAAGCAGGAGTTGTTGCAGAATCAAGAAGTGATAATTCAATGACAATGAGCTTACCAAACATAAAAGTGGAAACAGGAGCAGTTTACGAAATCGAAATACAAGCTACGGATGCTACTAATATATTTGGAATACAACATACATTTGATATGAATGGTCTAGAATTGATTGACATGAAGTCAGGACAATTTGAAATCACAAATAATAATGTTTACCAATCTAGTAGCCTACTTAATGTAAGTTATGCATCGGCTCATGGACATGCAGTAAATGCTGGTAATAGATTATTCACTATGATTGTAAAAGCTACTAAAGATGGTCAACTACAAGATATGATATCATTATCTAACAAAGGATTAAATGCAGAATCATACTTAGGTGACAATATTGAAGTGAGTAATATCAATATCGAATGGAGAGCTATTGAAGAATATAATATTGCATCCGTGTCAGTAATGACATTATATTTTAACTCACCAAATCCTTGGAAAACTCAAACGACAATATCATTTGAATTGCCAGAAGCGGGTAAAGTGACATTGAAAATGACAGACGCAATGGGAAGACTAATATCAACTAAAGAAGGAAACTTCAAAGGTGGATTTAATAACTTTATCATTAATGATCAAGATGTAAAAGCTGGTATTATATTGTATGAATTAAAGTACAATAACCAAGTCATCAATAAAAAAATGATCAAAGTCAACTAAGAAATAACGCTAAGAGTTAAAAGTTA
>JAZGFO010000074.1:0-5124 GCA_036479655.1 Saprospiraceae bacterium | reverse complement strand
CCAAGGGATTTTGAAAGAGCAAAAGCGAAATTCTGATATTTACCAAACTGAGTGCAGAAATGGAAGCGTGGACGACTACCACGCGATTGAAAAAGCGAAGAGCAAGAGAACAAAGAAAATCGAACTATCTTAATTTTTATAACGAGCCAATCAACTTGCCTTAATTCTTCTAATGCAAAGTTCATCTTGCTGAGGCTAGTAAGCTCTTATTCGTAGTCCTGACGTTGAACACAGCAAGTTATTTTATGGTTATTTGCTTCTGCGCGAAGGCATCAGCAGAAAAGAAAATTGTTGCGGAAAGAGCAAAAGTTGAGTGCTGTGAAGCTAGTTTCTACTGGAGAAAATGAAGTCTGGATGCGGAGAACATAAGCTTGAGAAAAAGCGAGGTTTGACGTGGGAAAGTAGGCTGTTACCTTTTCAAAGTCCGACGTGGGAATCAGAAAAAAACGGAAAGATCAAAAGCTGGTTCCTGATGTTTGCAAGAATGAGTGCAGAGAAAGAAAGCGCGGACGACTTCCACACTATTTAATAAGCGAAAAGCAGAGCAGTGAAAGCAAAAACTGACAACTTCTAAGCTTTTATAATATGGCATTCAACCAGCCAGGTTCTTCTTATACATAGTTTGTTGAGGAATAAATAAGCTAATCGTTTAACAAGGTTCGGATGTTTATATTGATAATTATTAATCAAACATTTTCAGCTACTCCGAAATATTTAGAACTATTCATTTGAAAAGACTTTTGAAAATTATCTTTATTTATATTAATCGTACGGTTACAAAACTGTAAAGCACTTGAATCATGAGATACTATAATAAATGTTTTTTCAGGGGCGTTCTTGAAAATATTCGATAAAACTGAGTACTCAGTAATCTTATCTATTGCAGACGTGGATTCGTCTAAAATAACAATGGGAGCACTATGAACAAAAGCTCTAGACATAGCCAAACGCTGCCTTTCCCCAAGAGAAAGGTTTTTACCTCCTTCTTGGATATTTTTATCCAAAACTGTCTTAGATGAAGTTCTCTGACCTATAAAATGTGATTTAATTAATGCTTCAATTAATTCGTCATCACTGACAGGTGTATTGAGATACTGATTAATGTTGTCTCTGACTGTACCTTCAAGTAGACAGATATCTTGGGGTTGAAAACAAAAAATTTTGCTTAAGCTCTTCCTATCAATTGATTTGGTTTCAACATCAAAAATTTTAAGGCTCCCACCGTAACCACAATTTATAGCAGTCAATACGCCTAATAAGGTTGACTTACCACACCCTGAAGGACCGATAATACCAACTATTTCTCCAGAGCTAATACTAAATGACAGATTATCAATAATAGGAGAATCTTCGCCAAATTCATAGTGATATTTTAGGTTGTTAGCAACAATAGGGAATTCCGAATTCGGAATGATGTTATTAGATATAACTTTGAAGGAAACATCCTCAGATTGGTCAAGTATTCTCTTAATTGAGTTTATACGAACAAAACATTCATGAGACTCGTCAATAACTCGATGTAATGCATCAAGAGGATGCATTGCATTCTGAAATAAAAAGACCATAGTAGCTAAATTACCTATTGATAATATACCTGAAAAAACATGATACCCCCCTGCCAACAACAAGATTATCAACCCTGCTCCTTGCACTAAGGCTTTAATTGCGTCATAAGAAATCATGTGCTTATGGTGTTCCATTTCTCTATCAGAAATCTCAACCGCAATACATTTTAACTTTTTCTGTATTTTATTGGTTACGCCTGCAGTTCTTAAAAAAGAAATATGATTTATAATCTCTACAACACGACCAGCTAAAATAATTTTTTTTTCGTTAAGATACAAGCGTATTCCATTTTGTGATCGAACTTGATGTATTGTTACTAAAGAACCTATAAATAAAACAATGCAAACTATTGTTCCAGCAATAAATGATGACTTAAAACAATAATAAATAGAAAAAAGAGCTATTAACAATTTTGGTAATGCCTCAATTACCAACAATTTAATTAATTTTGTTAAACTTTCAACAAACTCATTCAACCTTTGATTCATCGATCCAGATCTTTCAGCTTTCAAAGTTCCTAATGGAAGCTTCAATATATGTAATATATATCTCGAAAATGTAGTGACTTGAACTAATGTTGCAGATTTTTCAACTGAATACCTTTGTATGCTGAGTAGAAATTCCCGTCCAACGATAAAAGCTGTAAATACAAATAACAAGTTGATAAGCCCCTCGAAATTTGATTCTTCCTCTCCTAAATAATCTATAATATTTCCTAGTAAGATTGCTGGCTGACTAGCTAAAAAAGCCGCTATTAAAGCGCTTATTATCGATAATATAAAAAACAAATAGATTATTTTGCTAAAAACACTTCCATAAAGTTCACGTAAAAAAATTATCATGTTCATAAATTTATATGTCCTTCAATAGCTGAAATATTATTAGTTTTTTTATCTATAAAGAAAAAACTCGAGATATCCCTTTTGTAACACGCAAAATTATTGAGTATTTGCGTTTAGAGCCAAAAATACAGGTCAGTGATGTAATAACTAGTAGAGTTATTGCACTAATGGAAAAAACACCAATAAAATACCCAACCACTAAAACTGAAATAAAATATTGAGTTATCGCATTAGTAATACCGAAAAACATGTATTGTTTCCAATTAAAGTCTATTCCTGAATTATTAGCTTGCCCTTGAAGAGCAATCCCAGCTGTAGCACTCCATAAAAACATACTTGACCCAGCACAGATACTTGCCGCATAAACTATATAAACCCAAGAACCAAATATCGATAGCTGATTACCTTCTAATTCAATAACCATTGGTAGTACAATTGCAGCAGCAGGGCCAGCTTGAAATAGACCACTTGCAAAAAAAATAAGAAGTGACATAGCAAATAATAAATATGTTGGATTGGCTATTTCTTTTATAAGATATCTAGATAAAGTGCCTAGCAAAGGAGAAGCTGAGACGAGAGAACCTATTAATAAAACTAATGACGTAATTAATATTGGCCTTAAGTCATATTTAGATAATACTGAAGTTACTAATTTAGTGGGAGATACAATTAGTGATATTGCAAGACCCACAATAGCCGTATAGTGGAAGTGCCAGGTGTCAGGGTCTAACAAAGTCCATGCGACAAGCATGCAAATAAAAACAAAAACGAGTAGTACAGTAGTTTTCAAATCCACTCTAATGTATTTATAATCTTGCATCATAGCTAATATGCCAAGCTTAGCTTGTTGATTGTGAGCTATGTTTTCATGATAGAAATCTTTTTTATACCAACTGTAATAGAGTGAGACAATTACAAAAGCTGTAAACATGAAGAAAGGCAACGCATATATAATGTATGTTGAGAAAGAAATTGCGCTAGTATCCATTAACAAAATCGCTGGTAAGTCACCGATTGGTGTTGCTGCACCACCAAGATTACACATAGAAACAACAAGTGAAAGACAAACGATTTTTTGCATTGATGTAAGTCGAAGTGCAATAAATAAGGTCGACATTATGGGAAATAATACAAATAATGCTGCAAGATTATTTATTAGCGCACTAACAATGAACATACCCATGCCACATAATAGAAGAACACTTGATTTTGATCCTTTAGTTCTTCGAGCAAAATATAATCCTATCTGTTCTGGGCTTCTTGTTTTAATTAAAAGGTGAGAAAATATATCCAGACTAAACAAGATACAAAGTACCCTGACTGGATAATTCGTAAGAACATCTTCAAAATGAACTATATTTGTGAATACCAGTATGATAAAAGTTATGAAAGTGAAAATTAATATTGCCATCTTGAATTACCCTGAGAAAAATTTATATTTGTATGCTTCACTCCAGCAGGTGTAAGTATACGGTCGAATCGTTCATTGCAAATCGGCTCCCAGCCATTCGGACTATCTTGAACATACCCAGTTTGATCGGTCAATGGATCTATCATTACAATTTCAGCCGTTGCATTTAATGCATGTAATATTTTGATAATTTTCGCTTGAGGTGCGGTTAATAAGGAGTAATTCTCACTTCTACAGAAGCCTATTAATAAATAGGTAATATCGTTTAATACAATATCTGGGTTAGCTAATGAAGAATATGAGACGGAGATATTAGGAGGTATATTTTTTTTAATCTGCTCTAGATTACAGTCCACGTTACTATCTGGGCATAAAACCAAAACATTTTTTACTCCTCGTTCTCCTAGAAGTGAGATTAAGTTTATTTCGTTACCAATAGTAGCTATTTTGATTTGATCTATTGGCGGTAAGTTTTTTTCTAATGCCTGATCTAGACTGCCAATAAATGATTTGTATTTATAATTGATTAAAAACTCTGGAAGACATGATATTTCATTTAGCAGTAAATTATGGTCAAGAATTTTATCTTCCAATATTTCAAGAACTGCGCTTATTCCATTTCTATAGATTTGTTCTCTAATAATTTCCATGTCACCTCCCCCGTTAGTTATGTAGCACTTGTTTGATGATAAATTTTATCCATTGTTCTTATATTTGCTACTTGTATAAGACCCAAAGCAATAATTTCAACTGGGGCATATCCGAGCTTCTCTAATATTTCTTCAGTAATTGATGCATAACTATTACCGCAACAATATTCAATATTATCTTCAGTGACAAATGAACCCTGACTCAAGTTAGCACACTCATCTATCACAATATTTAGATTTTTAGCCACTTCTTGAATTGCAATGGTTATGGAAATAGCACTGAGAATATGAGCCTTAATTTCATCAGGTGCCTGCTGATATCCATGATTTACTGCTGTAGCTGAATTTTGGCCAATAATAGGAATTATTTTTGCTAAACCTAAATTAATATCCAAATCAGTCTTGTTATTTAAGTCATCATTATGAAGTTCGAACTCTCGTGGATTGGCAATTTCAAAGAAATTATTTCGTATTTCTTTTGAATTATGGTGGTGAGGCCGATTGTGACGTAAATCTTGGTGATGAGGCTGTGGGTGTTTCTTGATATTACGTTTTTTATTAATCATCAGTGCTCTCCTATTAAATCTTACTTTTAGAATATTATTTATTCCTAGAGTTAGCACGGAGAAATCTGTAAATTTATTTGTCTTTCACT
>JAZGFO010000073.1:0-2149 GCA_036479655.1 Saprospiraceae bacterium | reverse complement strand
TCTTCATCCTTGGAACAACTGCTAACAATAAAAAGAAAAAACATCATTGCAATACTAAATTTTAAAAAATGGGGGGGTGAAAATTTTATTCGGTAAATTCATAATAAATCGGGTTTGAGAAAAAATTAGTTAATAATATGAGCAATTTAAGGGGATTTTAATTACAACTGCAAATAAAATATAGACTTTTTGGTATTTCGATTTAACATATATAAGGTGGTCGATATGTGTCATCGTACTTCTATAATACAAATTCCCATCAACTTCAGCTGACGGCTCGCTTGATACTATATAATTCCCAAGGAGTTTATCGACCACACAGCCCATTAGCTACTAAAGAGAGAAATCACCACGTTCAAGAGCCAAGATCTCACCTTGAGGGTCGGGGGCGAGTAGCGCATAAAACAGTCCAAGCCCTTTGGTCGAAGATAAAGTGTTTCTTTATTGCACCCGATGATGACAGCGTGATCCCATCCTAAGTAAATAATCGCTTAAAAAAACCTCCATCACCTTTGCGATTTGGATTTTCTGGGTCATTTTTCCAGTCTTGTAGCTCAGGGTAGATGGGTTCGTATCTAGAGTAAATGATGCCAATCTACGCCTTGGTCTCGGTAGAAGTCTCTAAGAAACCAATAAGGAATTGTGTACTCTTCTAATGGCTCAAAAAGTAATAGCTCTTTTGGCACATATTCAGAATCTATCTCTACTTCCATACCATGCATCCATGCGAGCTTGGCAAGAGTAATGACATGCAGGGAAAATTGTTTTTCTTGAGCATGCATTTATTAATATTGGTTCTGGAAATCCATTTAGTACTAACCCAACGAAATCATTATACGTCCCATGTCCTCCATTCATATCTATCAAACTCTGAACCATATCATCAATATAATAATTTAGCATTAATTCATGCTGGACTTGAGAAGGAGATTCTCCATACTCCTCCAACATCAGTGCGTCGAATGCGGATTGATAATCTAACATAGTACTACCAGATGTTGTAAATCCATATTTTTCAACTAGTCTTCTATTAATATCTGCATGTATCAATTCATGCTGGACAGATTCAAACAGATCTACTTTATTACTACTAGCGCATTTTAATTTATTAATATAAATAAACATTTTAGAGTTATTATGTAGAAGTATTTCCGAAGCAGCTACAGCATTAGGGTCCTTTCCAGGGCTTACAAATGCCGAAGATAAAAATATAATATCTGTTTTTGTTTCCCCAACACATGGCTTTAGTAAGCCATTAATAAGAGTAGTGCTTAATGGTCCTGAATTCATCATATTTTTCACAATACAATCTGCAATAGGACAATCTTTTTTTAACGAAGGTGCAATCTGGATCTTATCCATCCCATCCCAAGCCATATCAAACCCATCACTACTACATCCGCCAGAAGCAGTCATCTTATCCAATGCACCATTGACAATGTCAGCGGTAGAATTATTCTTTATATGGCGATTTCTGTCCATAATAGCCACTTGAATATACATATTTAATCGCTAAAAAACTATTATCTGTACAGTTTTCAGATAACACTCTTATTCTCTTACCACTTGAATAACATTCATATTTTTTGAATATTGAAAATTCACCAGCTTTAATTTCTACTGATCCCGATGCTTGAATTCCTATTCTTACATCACACTTAGAAAATCCTGTGAAATGCAACTTACAGGAACTAGTTAAAGCACCTTTTGGCTTTAGGTAAACTGTATTATCTTTTTTTGAAAGATCAACATAAATTACACCTGATTCGATGCATGAACTTAAAAATAAGATAGATAAAGAGAGCAATATTAGTTTATACATGAGCAAGAATTTGATGAAATTAAAATATTTGAAGGATGATCGTCAGGATAATCGTCTAATGGGTCTGATAATATTTTCATTTCTCCATTTGACAGAGAATTACATATTTTAGTTATAAGTTCATTCAGTCCTTGGTGATTGAATTGTGGTATACTTGATTGCATAAGCATTACTATAGAAGGATTAGCTTCAATTATATACCCTCCCATACTAATTGACCTACACCTTCTACAAATTCATCTGTGGTTAAACTTGGATATAGAGATATTGTTTTATTTTTGATTATTGAGATTAGTTGTTCTTGTTCTATTGTGTGCCTTATTTTCA
>JAZGFO010000072.1:0-6747 GCA_036479655.1 Saprospiraceae bacterium | reverse complement strand
TTGATGAAAGTTTTATCAATGCAGTATTTCCAGAAATGAAAACACATAATATGTCATGAAAACCAACTAACGGAATATTTCCAGCTAAGACAAGTCCTATTTTTTTTGATTCTTTTAATGGATTTATTTTATAGCTATTAGTCCATTGTTCAAGTATTTGTTTTGAAAGAAAATGTGTAGCGATACTTTCTAGTGATTGCCATGAATTTTCAATCGTAAACCATCTGTTTTTATAGTAAGCAAGTTCTACAGCTTTATGTAGCCATTCCTGTTTTTCTTGAATTATACGCCCTAAAAATTGTAAAGCTTCAATTCTTTTTACTAATCCCATTTATTCAAATGTTTCTTTTCTTGAAGTAGTGTAGGCACGCCATTTGTCAAGAGCCATGGCAAAATCTTCTGGCAATTCTGAATTGAATTGCATTTTTTCGCCAGTTATGGGATGAATGAAACCTAAAGAAGCTGCATGAAGAGCTTGTCGAGGCATCAATTTAAAAGTGTTTTCTACAAAATACTTATATTTAGAAAAAACTGTACCTTTTAATATTCTATCTCCTCCGTACTGATGATCATTAAATAGGGTATGACCCAAATGTTTCATGTGCACTCTGATTTGATGTGTTCTTCCTGTTTCTAATTTACATTTTACTAATGTCACATAGTATAAATTCTCAATAACCTCATAGTGTGTGATTGCATTTTTACCTCGTTCTGGTTCATCGTCAAAAACAAACATTTGTGTTCTTTTTGTAGGATGCCTACCGATACTTGCTTCTATTTTGCCTTTGTCATCTTCAACATTTCCCCACACCAATGCCAAATATTCTCTCTCAATACTATGGTCAAAAAATTGTTTGCTCAATTTAGAAATTGCTTCATCTGTTTTAGCGATTACTAATAATCCAGATGTGTTTTTATCAATTCTATGTACAAGACCTGGTCTATCAATATCATTACCTTCCATTACAGGAAGGTTTTTTGATTGAAAATAATGTACTAATCCATTTACCAATGTTCCCGTCCAATTGCCTACTCCTGGATGTACAACTAAGCCAGGAGGCTTATTTATAACTAAGATATAATCATCCTCAAAAACAATATTTAAATCTATTTTTTCTGGTTTTACAGGTTGACCACCTTTGGGTTCATTTTGTAACAATACTTGAATAGAATCTAATGGTCTAACTTTATAATTGGGTTTGATAGCTTCTGAGTTAACTCTTACAAATCCTTTTTTTATAGCAGTTTGAATTTTATTCCTTGTTACGCGCAACAGTCTATCCATTAAAAACTTATCTATTCTTATTGGATTTTGCCCTTTGTCTACAATTATTGTGCATTGTTCATACAGGTCATCAATATCTATGCCATCAGTTGATTTTTCTTTCACTTTTATTTTAATTCTATTTGATCTACTATTTCTAATCCATATCCAAGTAGACCTATTCTTTTTTTATCATGACTAGATATTAGTCTTATTTTTCCTACGTTAAGGTCTCTTAAAATTTGTGCACCAATACCAAAATCTCTTTGTTCATTGCTTGGCTGTGGATCATTATCTTTACGAATATCTATACTTTTTAAAGCTTTAATTATTTGATCTCCTTTTTCACCATGACGCATATATAGTAGTACGCCACAATCTTCATTCGATATTATTTGCATAGCTTTATCAAGTTTACTCCCTTGATTATCAAATAATATCCCCAATATATCTCCAGTTTCTGTATTAGAATGTACTCTGACAGGAGTCGCTATGTCAGCTCTTATATCTCCTTTAAAAATTGCTAAATGAATATCTCCAGTAGTAATCTGCTTATATCCTATAACATTAAATTTCCCATATTTTTCGTGTGTGATTTGAGTTTCGATCTCTCTACTAATGATACTTTCTGTACGCATTCTATATTCTACCAGATCTTTAATTGATATTAATTTAAGACCAAGTTTGTCAGATAGTATTTTTAATTGTGGTAAGCGAGCCATACTACCATCATCATTAAGGATTTCTACCAATACTCCAGCAGGAAAAAAACCAGCTAATCGTGCCATGTCGATAGAAGCTTCAGTGTGACCTGTACGTCTTAGTACTCCTCCAGATTTAGCAATTAATGGAAATATATGACCTGGGCGAGCAAAGTCATTTGCTGTAATATTGGGGTCAATCATCGCCTTTATTCCTGTAGCTCTATCGTAGGCAGAAATGCCAGTACTACATCCTTGTCCAATTAAATCTATTGATACAGTAAAAGCAGTTTCATGTAGTGCTGTATTGTCACGCACCATTAAATCTAAGCCAAGTTCTTTTGCTCTTGATAATTCTATAGGTGTACATATAAGACCTCTACCATGAGTAGCCATAAAATTTATCATTTCTTTAGTGATACATTCAGCAGCACAGATAAAATCTCCTTCATTTTCTCTATCCTCATCATCTACAACTATAATAATCTCACCTTTTTTTATAGCAGCTATTGCATCTTCTATAGTATCCAAAGCAATATCTTGTTTTGTCATTGTTTCTACCATGCTTTATTATTCTTTATCTTTTAAAATTTCTTAATTATTTGGAAGCCATTGTTTCTAATAACATATTGACACTATGACTCCAACTAAAATTATTTTGCACAAAAATAAGCGCATTTTTCTGTATCTCCTTATATTTCTTCGTATCATTTAGTAAAGTCACGATACATTGTCTAAATTCCGACTCATTATCAGCTACTAAAAGTTCAATTCCGTGTCTTCCTTTTATTGCGTTGTTTACAGGAGAGGTAGTAATACAAGGAATGCCCATTGCCATTGCTTCCATTATTTTGTTTTGTTGGCCTGTACCAGACCACATCGGAACAACAAATATTTTACAATCGGAGTAGGCTTCTCTCACATCATCTATCCATCCAGTAATACAAACGTTTTTATCGGCAAGAAGTTTTACTCTTTTGTCAGGTCGAGCTCCTGCTATAAGATAAGTCAAGTTATTACTTAAGTTGGGACGTAATTTATTTATTAAATATTCTGCCGCATCTATATTAGGCGGATATCCCATATTTCCAATAAATCCAATATCATATTTAGCTTTTTTATCTTGAGGTAAAAAGAATTTGGTATCTATACCATTTGGAATTACTTTTATTTCATGGGATTTGTTAATATTTATTTGATTCGCATCCTGTTGGCTTATAATTATATGATTGTCAAATTTTTCAAAAATGTTTTTTTCATAAATTTTCATTCTCTTTGCTTCGAGTGCATATATTTTTGATGTGATTCCAGATACAACATTTGCCCTTCTTTCCATACCTATTCCAAAAGCATCCATGTAGTCTATTGTTTTTGGGTAAGGAAGCGGAATAGCATATTCTGCCATTCTAGGCAATTGACAAAATATGTGATCTGGCTTCCATTTTGAGGCTAAATTTTTAATTGATTTAGCTATTTGTTTATCATAGTTTATCAATATTTGAAAAGGTAGCTTATTAAATATACTTTTCAGTAACGATAAAAAGCCTTTAGTTTTTGAAATTTTAATTACTTTTAATGAGGTGACAATTGGCTCTATAGTTTTGATATGCTCCTTTAGTATTTCATGGTCAGTCAAGGCAACAAGATAAATTTCATTTTTCATACTCATATATCTTAGCATATGGTACATTCTAAGTTTATCCCCTTTTTCAAGTGGGTAAGGAAACCTAGAACACAAGACCAATATTTTCACTTAATATATGATTTTTACAACGAGAACAATGATAATACTTTTAAGGCTTAATTTTATTTATTTCAGTTATTTTGTTTTTTAGATCAGCGACTACTTTTTTACTGTTTCCGAAGAAAACTTTACCACCTATGAATGCTAATGGTCGTTTTATAAATGTATATTCGTTTAGGATTAAATTTTCCCATTCTTTTTCGTCTATTTCCTTTTTGTTCAAGCCTGAGGATTTATACTTCATTGCTCTTTTATTAAATAAAGATTCGTAACTACCTATTTTTTCTTTTGCGTACGTAAGTTCATCTGAAGAAATGTGCAGTTCTTTTATGTTTTGGATAGGAATGCCAGTTATATTACCAAGTTCTTTAATAATTCTTTGACAAGTCGAGCATGATTTAAGTATAAATATTTTGTCGTTCATGATAACAGAATTTTGAATAAAAAAGGACACGAAAAAAATCGTGCCCTTTTATAATATGGGTGGAAGATGGGATTCGAACCCACGACCCCTGGAACCACAAACCAGTGCTCTAACCAACTGAGCTACAACCACCGTGTTTAAAATCGAGTGCAAAAATATAACATTAGTCGATACCTAAAAGGGTAAAGTGTTTTTTTTTTATTTTTTTTTCTTGAAAATTGAGTATGCCTCTTGTTTTACTGCACTGTTGGATCATTATTTTCTAATAAAACAAATTTTCGTGTAATTGGATTATATGGAGCAACTACTTTTTGATTGTCCATAGTGACTAATGTCAATTCTACAGTGTTTTCACCAATAGGTAAGCCCGAAATGTAATAAGGTTGCCATTTTGTAATATGATGTTCTTCACCATTTATTAAGGCAATTACTTTATGTGTTTTTCCTATTTTCACATTTATAGGAAAGAAATCTAACATGACTTTCTCTGTGTTTTTTTTGCCAACATAAGTCCCTTTTGGTCTGCTATAAAATAGAAAAGGATCTTTAATAGGTACTGCCTCTTCAATATTATTGTTTTTTATTGATACTTTTTTTGCAATATGTGCACCCTTTGATTTAATACTCTCATGGTAAGATCTTGATAAAAAGGCTAATATGTGATGTTCGCCATCGTCAATTTTGTAATTAAAATTGTCAGTATATTTAGCTGCATATGGCTCATTATCTACAATTAAATGGAGATGTTGCCCTTTTTTAGAATTAGCACACATTTTTTGCGATGCATCGGGAGTTTGAGCACCTAATTTATAATTACCTTCTTTGACTTCAAAATTAAATTGACCATTTCTAAATGACATTTCATTAAGTACAGCATCAGTATAGTTTTGTGATTGTGCAAAGGGTGTTAATTTGTATTTTTTTTCAATTTGTTTGGCTGTTTCTTTAGATGGAGATTGTGTTTTCTTTTCTTGTTTACAACTAATTTAAAATAAACAAATTGCAATAATAATAAATAATAATTTTTTCATGTTTTAATATATTAATTTTTTTTTCTAAAAGATATTCAAAAAAAATGATGATTTAACTGTAAAGCTATGATATATTTTAAAAGTTATGTATTTTCACACTGAATTATATGCAAGACGACAATTCTAAAATACTATCACTATTAAGCAGCCAACCTGAATTGGCACTTAAGTTATTGTACGATAAGTACTATAGTTATATTTGTAGCGTAATCTATAAAATGATAGGAGACAGTGGAACAACGGAAGATATTGCTCAAGAAGTATTTATTGAAGTTTGGAAAAGAAAAGAAACATTAAGTATAGACTCTTCTTTACGTGGATATCTTAGACGGACAGCTGTTAATAAAACTTTGAATGTAATAAGAGCAAAGAGAATGAAATTTGAACAAGAAGATACTATTCTGCATTTATCATCTCCAGAGCCAGCTTCGCAATTAACGATGGAAGCGGAAGAAATGAGATTAGTAATTAATAGGTCTATCGAGGCATTACCTGATAGATGTAGATTAGTTTTTGGTTTAAGTAGATTTGAAGAATTATCTTACAAAGAAATAGCAAGCAAATTAGAAATATCTGTAAAAACAGTAGAAAATCAAATTTCAAAGGCACTTAAGTTGTTACGTTTGGCAGTAAAAACAAGGGAAGAAATAAATATTTGAAAATAAATATATAATTAGTAGGGGGGACTAATTAATATAGTGTCTTAATTATAACAATAACTGGGTACATAATATAAATATGAATATTGAAACAATACTATCAAAAGTAGTAACGAACGAAGCGAGTGAGACTGAAATGAATCAGTTGAATAGATGGAGTGAATCTTCTATAGAAAATCTTGAAATTTATAACGAATATAAATCATTGTGGAAAGCTGCAGCTGGTTATGAGCCTTTAGGTTTTATTCCAGAGACTTCAAAAGCATATGAGAGTCATTTGAATTTACTGAAAAAAACAAGAAGTTTAAAAAAGGAGTCTAATAGATTTGCTACAGTTTTTAATCTCAGAACATTTTCTAGAATAGCGGCAGTGCTAACAATTGGTATTGCAGCAATGATTGGTTTTAATAAATTAAATACACATAGTATTACTGCTGACGACTCTATGCAATTCGTATCTTTACAAGATGGTTCTTCTGTATGGTTAGAAGCTGGATCTACAATTTCTTATAATTCAAGTTTTAATAAATCTGCTCGAAATGTCAAGTTAGATGGCAAAGCATTTTTTAATGTTGCTAGAAACGAACAAAAAGTATTTAATATTGAATCAGCTGATCTTAATATATCGGTCTTAGGTACAAGTTTTACAATCGACCACAATACTGTCAATGTACAACAAGGTAAAGTATCTGTAAGTGCAGGTGAAAATAAAGTATTACTTATCAAAAATCAAGGCGTAACTTTGATCGGTAAGAAATTAGAAAAGAAAGATGTTACAAATAGTGCATTTTGGAGAAATCCAAATCTTAGTTTTGATAATGCACCACTTGCACAAGTAGTGGCAGATATTAATCTATATTATAATTCTAAAATAAACATAGCTAATAAGATTCATGATACCGATTGTCCTTTTACATCAGGAGG
>JAZGFO010000071.1:0-22424 GCA_036479655.1 Saprospiraceae bacterium | reverse complement strand
TAAAAGTTAGAATTAATGCGGAAATCACTGAAAAGTGGTTTCCGCTTTTTTTATGAAGAATATTAAAAAGGCTTTTAATATTATTCCTTTGTGAAGTCTTTTTGACTGCAATACAAGGAGGATACTTAAAGATTTCCATCTTTAGAATTTATATAGTTTGCTTGATATTTAGAAATGCTTTGAAGTATATTTAGTACTTATTTTTTCAATCCTAAAATAGGTTCGTAAATATCTCCTCTTAGTATATTTCGTCCAATAACTAATCTTTGAATTTCAGAAGTACCTTCATAAATTTGAGTAATTTTTGCATCTCTCATTAATCGTTCAACATGATATTCTTTTACAAATCCGTATCCACCATGTATTTGTACTGCCTCAACGGTATGTTTCATAGCTGCATCAGATGCAAAAAGTTTTGCCATACAACTAGCTGTATCAAAATTTACATGTTGATCTTTCATCCATGCGGCTCTATGTACAAGTAATCTTGCTGCTTCGATATCAGTTGCCATATCAGCTAATTTAAATGCGATTGCTTGGTGCTTACTTATTGGTTTGCCAAATGCCTCTCTTTCTTTGGCATATTTTAACGATAATTCGAATGCACCTTGAGCTATTCCTAACGCTTGAGATGCGATTCCTATTCTTCCTCCAGAAAGTACTTGCATTGCAAACTTAAACCCAAAACCATCCTCTCCAATTCTATTTTCTTTTGGCACTTTAAGGTCATTATACATTATAGTATGCGTATCTGATGATCTTATTCCTAATTTGTCTTCCTTTGCTCCAATCTCTACACCATCCCAAGAAGCTTCTACAAGAAATGCATTAATTCCTCTATGTCCTTTTTCTGGATCTGTCTGAGCCAATACAATATGAAGACTTGATATGCTACCATTTGTAATCCAGTTTTTGGTGCCGTTGATTATGTAATGATCGCCCTTATCTATTGCAGTTGTCCGTTGAGAAGTGGCGTCGCTACCAGCTTCTGGCTCAGAAAGGCAAAATGCGCCGATCCATTCTCCTGTAGCAAGTTTTTTGAGATATTTATCTTTTTGCACTTTAGATCCAAATTTTTCAATTCCCCAACAGATCAATGAATTATTTACGGACATACACACAGAACAAGAATTGTCAATTTTTGAAATTTCCTCCATCGCAAGAACATAACTCATAGTATCCATTCCTCCACCGCCATATTCTGGGGACACCATCATTCCTAAAAAACCAAGCTCGCCCATCATCTTTAATTGATCGATAGCAGGTGTCATATTTCTATCTCTCTCTATTACTCCCGGTAATAATTCTCTTTGAGCAAATTCTCGAGCCGCTTCTTGTACAGCTAATTGCTCCTCTGTTAATTCAAATTTCATAATTCAATTTGTTAAGATTGGTAAAAGGATTTCAAATATAATATTTTTTATTTAGTGATGTCATTTACCTGGGTTTATATAACAGGCTAAAATACCTATTCTAAAGATCGGTTTTCAATATATGGTATTTATTATACATCGTTTTTTTATTCGGAGGTAGTAATTTAAACTTTGAATTTAGTATTGCTTTTTTGCATATATGTTGTTTTGTTTGAGTATATTTGCAAGATATACAGTTATTAATAAATTGCATTTTTTGATAATGTGTATATTTAATATTCTAATGTTCTCTTGTTTTGACTTGATTTGGACAAGTGTTAGACAATAAATAAAGGGAACTATAGATAATCAGTAAGAAACTACAAGGTAAAAAATAAAATAGGTCTCAATATGGATTGTTATGCCCAAAATGTAATACGCAATAGTGCGCTTTTTCTACTTTTCATTAGCTGGACGAGTATTGTTATTGCTCAAGCACCTCACTGCCCAGTTAGGGTAGATATGGAACCAACTTTAATGAACCAAGAAAGAAAGGCAAGTTTAATAAATCAAATAAATTTTCCGATATTTTCTTCTTGGCAAGACATTGATAATTTGAAGAATAATGATAATAATTATGCAGAAGTAATTTTGGATGGTTATAGAAGATCAACAGTCTTGAAAGGTAGTAGTATGTCCTTCAATGTTCCTACTGGAGCCACTATTTCTGGAATCGAATTAATAGTCAAAGGTCATTCTGAAGGAAATGGAATACCTAAAGGAACAACAGTACAATTGACAAATGGTAGCGGAGCTCCAATTGGAATTGATAAGGTTAATACTGAAATCCCGACAGATTATGCTTGGTCAACAACCTTTGACAGTACAGATGTATTATGGAAATATGGTGGAAAAGATGAACTATGGGGCTTGTCTCCATCCGCAGCATTGCTAAATAGTGGAGGTTTTGGTTATCAGATTCAATTGCGAAATATGATAAGTAAACCATTGCAAGTTTATATTGATCAGATATATATGGTGATTCACTATACGCCATTATATACAATATGTTCTACACATGCGTGTGTTCCGTTTTATGTACTTGATGATGACCCATTACTGACATACAACTGGTTATTGCCTCAAGGATTTGAATTGATATCTGATTCGGAACATGATGCAGCTATAAATATTGGTGTTTCATACGCTACTTATGGTACTTACGAAATCTGCAACGAGGCTTATATTGATGAAGTTTTTCAAGGGACTTGTTGTAGAAGATTCAATTATTTAAACTGTGAACCTGGCTCTGTAGGAGACCTTGTGTTTTTGGACAATAATGCAAATTCATATTATGATACTGGTGATGATCTGGTATCAGGAGTTAGTATTCAGCTTTTAGATGTCAATGGAGGTGTTGTTGCAACGACTATTAGTGATTCTAATGGAAAATACTTATTTGAGAATGTTAATTCTGGAGCATATTATATAAAAGTAATTAACAATACAGAGCATATATTTACTTCTGCTAATATTGGTTCTTCAGATTTTGATAGTGATATTACTAATACAAATGGCATAGGTACATCTGATGTTTTTCACATTGTAGCAGATCAAGAAATCTCAGATCTTGATATTGGATTTGCCCCATTAATGTCAATTGGAAATTATGTATGGGAAGATACAAATGCCGATGGTATTCAGGATCAAACGGAATTTGGTAAAAAAGGAATAGTAATAACACTCGTCAACGAATCAACAAATGAAATAAATACTACAATCACTGACAGTCATGGTTATTACAGTTTTGATAGTCTTGTTGCTGGCAATTATTTAATCAATTTTGAAATGGAATCAAACTATCAAGTATCTCCATTTCATGTTGGAGATATCAATCTTGATAATGATGTAATGACAATCAATAGCCCATTTAAAGTAGGAAGTAATGCTGGTGGTGTTATTGACAATATTGATGCAGGATGTTACAGGTTTGCAACTATTGGAGATTATGTGTGGGAAGATATAAACATGGACGGTATTCAAGATGATGATGAACCTGGACTTGCTGAAGTAATTTTAAATTTAAAAAATGAAAGTGGAGATATTGTAAAAACTACGATTAGCGATGCGGAAGGATATTATTTATTCGATAAGGTTGTACCAGGAAGATATTTTATCGAAGTAAATATAAATGCTAAATATAGACCAACTATATTATTGGGAGGAGATATTGATACAGATAATGATGGTTTTTTAGCTAATAGTATCGTTACATCAGATGAGTTAAATATTTCTTCTAATGGAGTAAATAATAATGTTGATTTCGGCTTTATTCTTCAATCATCAGATATTGGAGGATATGTTTGGTCTGATGATAATAGAGATGGACAATATCAAGCAAATGAAACTTTGTTTTCAGATATTGTTGTTAGTTTATATTCGGAAAATCATGTATTTGTAGAAAGTACAACCACAGAAATGGGAATTTATTTTTTTTCTGAAATTTTAGCGGGGAATTATTATTTAGTATTTGATAATCCTATCGATTATGTACCTACGGTAGCCAATCAAGGAGTGGATATTACAGATTCTGATATTACAAGTTTAATTTTAGATGGAGCCACTGATGTTTTTAATGTGCAAGGAGGGCATGACGATTTTAGTTTTGGAGCAGGCTACATTTTGCAAAATGGTTCGATGGTTAGTGGTATTGTTTGGGATGACTTTAATAATAATGGACAACAAGATACAGGCGAATCAAATATAGAGAATGCAATAATTACAATAAAAAACAATTCTGGTACTTTATCATATTCGACAATCACTGATAGTGAAGGATATTACTTATTTGAGAATATAATACCAAGTGATTATCAGATTTGTGTTAACACTATAACAGGGTATAGTTATGGTTTTCAAGATGTTGGTGATGACACTACTGATAGTGATATAGATAAATTTACGGGCTGTACATCAAGTTTTGGAGTGGTATCTGGGCAAGTAATATCAAATATTGATGCAGCTATGACTCAAAATGTGAGCATCTCTGGTATGGTATTCTTGGATATCAATGCTGATGGCATTAGAGTAGATAATGAAAATGGAATTGATAGTATAAGTGTAAAATTATATGATACAAATGGAACAGAAGTAGCAGAAACGATTACAAACACTGTTGATGGTGCTGAAGGGGTATATATATTTGAAAATTTAAAAACCATGAATTATATTGTAGTTTTTGAAATCGGAGATCAATATATCGTAACGTCATCTAATATTGGTGATGAGAATACAGATTCTGATATTACCAGTACCATTTTAAATAATGGAACTGATATCATAAGTCCTCTACCAGGACAAAATATTGTCAATATTGATGGAGGGGTATATAGTCCAGCTACAATTTCTGACAGAGTTTGGTACGATAGCAATAAAGATGGAATCCAAGATACGAATGAAATCGGAGCCGAAAATATAGAGGTAGTTATATTTCATTCATTTGGTATTCCTATAGATACTGTAACGACAAATAGTGAAGGGATATATACATTTACTAATTTAAAACAAGGACTCTATATTATTAGATTTTTGATTGACCAAGAATATACAATCAGCCCTGCCGGTGTTGGTACAGACGATAAAGTAGATAGTGATTGTGACCAGACGGGGACGACCCCATTAATATCTCTTGCACATGGTACGACCCTTAATACTATATCATGTGGTATATTTCAAGCTGGTGCTAGTCTGAGAAGTGTTGTCTGGAAAGACTTAAACGCAGATGGGATAAGACAATATTCAGAAGCTAGAGTACCAAATATAAAAATATTATTATATGATAACGAAGACGAAATTATTGCAACAACAGAATCCAATGTTTTGGGATTTTATAGTTTTGAAAACCTACAAGAAGGGAGTTATAAAATAAAAGCTGAAATTAATAATGAGACATTCGGATTTACAAATATGAATATTGGGAATGACGACAATATGGATAGCGATGTTGATACTGATGGAGAATCCCCAATGTTTACTAATAGTGATGTATTGTCTGTGCCAAATATTGATATTGGAATATTTGAATATGGAAGTATTATTAGTATACTGTGGGAAGATAGCAATGCAGACGGATTACAAAATGAAAGTGAAAAATCATTGGCTACTATAAATACAACTTTATTCTCTACAGATGGAGAAAAAATAGCGGAGTATATTTCTACCTCAGATTTGGAAAATGTCAAGTATAAAAGCCTTAGACCGGGTAAATATTTTATAAAATATAATTTAGAGAATACCTATGTAGAATCTCCAATAATGGGAGAGATTGATGATGATTACAATAGTGATATGATCAAAAAAGAAGGTGGATACATTAGTCCAGTTTTTAATGTAGAATCTGGTAGAACTATGCAATATATTGATGCTGGAGCATACCAAGGAGCTCAGATTATTAGTAATGTTTGGTATGATGACAATCAGAATGGATTACAAGATGATATTGGGAATATACCAAATGATATCTATGTATCTATCAAAGATATGGATGGAATATCTGTAGCTACAAGTGGTATTAATAATAGTGGAGAAGTGAAATTTAGTGGGTTAGCACCTGGAGATTATTATCTTGATTATTATGGATTCGAAACCTTGATGTTTACCAACCATATGGGTAATAGTAATAACAATAGTGATATCACTCATAATAATGGATATGGAACAACTGATATGATTACGCTAAAACCATATAATGTAGTTACTAATATTGATGCTGGACTATTAAATGAGAATGCTACGCTGAAATTGCAAGAAACATATACTTCATCATCAATTTCTGAAATTAGTAATATAAGAACAAATGAAAATGATCAAAATATTTCTTTAGAAGTATTCCCTAATCCAACGACTCATTATATTAACGTTAATATTAAAGGAATACTTGAAAATGCGCAAGTAACCATATTTGACAATAGCTATAAGATTGTTTTCAATGACTTAATGTCAAATGTTAATAGGATCGATGTTTCTTCTTATCCACCAGGATTCTATATAGTAAAAGTCGGTAATAACAATAGGCAATTGACAAGAAAAATACTGGTAATTGAATAATTAACTTAAGTGCTTGTGGATATTTTCATTTCGCTAAGTTAGTTGAGGTATTTGGATTCTATGAAAAAGCAAATAAAACTGTACATAGAGCATTTTATTCAATGTTTAATATGTAATTAAAATCAATGAACTATTAGTTTAAATATCTCATATTATCCCTTTTTTCACTAAAACATCACTAACATTAAATCTTCTATAGGGGTTTCAACCTACTATCCGGAAGTTATTTAAATATTCATAAGACAATATTTTAATGTATTAAAAGCTAAAGTACTAAAATTAAATTATATATAATATAATAAGACTTGTATCTTCCTTTCCCTAAGGTTAAAGTAGCAAATGCACAATTAGAAACCTTTCAAAAACAAAAAAGATCACGCTATGCCAACTGCTTTTGAAAACGATTATTAAAACATTCGTTACAGCTGCAGAAAATAAACAATTGAGTCCATTTTTAAATAAACTCCTAAGGAGTAACTGATTTTGAAATATTGATCTCTAACTACAAACACATTTTCGTATCTTTGTTTTATGAAGCACTTACTATTTATTTTCATTTCGATTATTTCGGTTAATTTATCAGCTCAATCACATTCTTGGATTAGAACCAATCCTGGAGGAGGAGGGGCTATTGCTGTGGTGGGAGCAACGGCATCGGGTACGATAGTTGTAGCTTCTGATCTTAGTGGGATATATCGTAGTAGTGATGATGGAATAACATGGGATGTATTAGGAGCCAATCAAGGATTACTTGAAACACATATTAGTTCATTTGGTTTTGATCCTACAGATGGGGATATATTTTTTGCAGGGACTTATTTGGGTGCATATAAAACTACTGATGGTGGAGATTCTTTTGTAAAAGTATTCCCTGGATCTAATAATTCATTTATGTATTCCTATATTGAAGATATTGTAATTGCAGCATCAGATAATAATATTGGCTACATCACACATCACGAAGGTCCAGATACCGATGGTGATGTGTACAAAACTATTGATGGTGGGAATACATGGAATGCCATTTCTGGCGAAAACCTCCCTAATAACCTACATCTTGTTAAACTTATGGTTCATCCAACAAATGCTAATGTCCTATTTGTACTTGCTGGAAAATCAAGATGGGGATGTAGTGCCGCCAATCTATATAGATCTACTAACGGAGGTGTAAATTGGGTGGAAATAGGTAGTGTGCAGGGAGATATATTAGATTTTGATCTTCATCCAACTAATACCAATGTCGTATATATTAGCACTTTTGCAAGCAACTATACTGACAATGCTTCATGTAGAGATATGTCATTTGAAGAATATTTAGTTGATGATTATTTGGCTGGTGAATTTTATAAAAGTACTAATGGTGGTACAACATTCACACAGCTTAGTGACAAAACAGGTATTATTAATGTAGGAATAGTTGATCCTGATACGATAAGATTGTTAGATGTTTTATTTCCTTGGGATTGGAATGGTAATGCAGGTACATGGGAAACGACAAATGGTGGTTCTTCATGGGCACACACTGGATTGGTTGACAACTGGGATAAAGGATATACAGTTAATCAATATTTTTCTTTAGTTCCTAGTTTTAATGGATTAAACAAAACTGTTTCTAAAGATATTTTTAATTCAAACAGGTATTATGGTTCATTTGGACAATGGGCTTGGGGAAGTTTTGATGGTGGCGCTACATTAAATAATATTTCTACAACTGAGATTTCTACAGATCATTGGAGATCAACAGGTGTCGAAAACATCAATGGTCATTGTATAGAAATTAATAAAACCAATCCAGATATTGTATATATGGGAGGCTACGATATAGGGTTTTGGTACAGTACCAACAACGGAAACTCATGGAGTAGTAGGATTCCCGATTATAATATTTACCCTGAGTATTCTTGGAATTTGGGGACTCCACCGATAGACCCTTACCAAGCAAAGCGAGGTGCTGGCTCTAATGTTATGAATATATTGAGCGATACAGAAAGAGAAAATGTGGTATGGGCATCTTTTAGCAAAGAGCAACTTACAGACATTATTGAAGGGACTACAGCACATACTGGATTATTTAAAAGTACTAACTATGGAGACGATTGGACATTATTGAATACAGGATTGCCAACTTATAATAATTCTGTAAGAATGTATGGGCTGTCACTTGATGTCACTAGCCCTATCAACAATCGAATATTGTATGTTACAGTTGATGGCAATGTTTACAAATCGTCAAATGATGGGACATCATGGACAATGGTTTTAAATAATGGGGGGTTAAAATTTACAGAAGTAGATAAGATTAATGGAAATATAGTATATGCTGGTGGTAAGAATGGTCTGTGGAAGTCTGCAAATGCTGGAGCGACATGGACAGAAGTAGGGACGGCACAAATGCACAATTTTAATAGTAATATTCGTCCAGACATAGTACCTACTTGGATCAATTGGGGAGTAAATACCCTATATCCTTGGGAGGGTGTTTTTGATATCCAAACTGACCCAAATAATGGAAACACTGTATATGTTACAGTATTAGGGCCTCAAGGAGGATTGTATAAGTCGATAAATGCAGGAATTAGTTGGAGTGCAAATCTCTATCCAGATACACATCTTCGTGGAGTAGCTATAGCACCACAGAATTCTGATATTATCTACACTACATCTTCCAAAGCATACCATTCAGGAGGATTTGATAATTCTCAAGGAATTCAATATTCTGAAGATGCTGGAATGACTTGGCAAAGTGCAAATCAAGGAATGGCATACAATTATGGAGGTATTATCGAAGTAGAGTCAGGGATTAATCCAGAAGTATGGGTATGGTCACCTGGGACAGGAGTTCAAAAATCGTTGGTTCCGGCATTAAAATGTACAATAGTTACATCAATTGCAGATGATGGTGTCGGTTCATTAAGAGCCGCTATATCTTGTGCAATGGATGGGGATACAATCACTTTTAGCACAACCCTTAATAATCAAGTTGTCAAAATATCATCAAGTCCTTTGATAATTGATAAAAGTATAACTATTCTTCAAGGGTCAAATCAAAATATCCATATTAATTCATTGACTCCAACTTCAGCTTTAGTGCCAAGTGTATTTATTGTAAATTCGGGCAAAAATGTTGTTTTTGAAGAACTAACTATTGAAGGAGGCAATGGTCCGCAAGGTGCTGCTATTAAAAATAATGGTAATTTGACATTAAAAAGTGTCGTTGCTACAGCAGCAGTAGGCTCCAATATAAATTCTATATTATTAAATAGTGATACTGGGAATATTACAATAATAGAATTGTCAAGATTGTAATTGCGATATAATCGAAAGGTGTTTTGATTTTTAATTATCAATAATTGGCAATATGCTACCTAAAAAAATAATTAAAAATAATTTAATCTTTCGTTAAATTACTGAATTTTGAGAGGTTCTCTTACATTTGTCAGTTCTTAGTATAGATGCGTTAAGAATACGCTTATATTTTTAAATCAAATTACTTTAAATGAAATATTCAAAAAAGACTTTTTTTTCACTGATGATTGCATTACTTTCTGTTTCTTCAATTGCATGGTCACAAAAGTTTGCCCATATTAATTCTCAACAATTGTTGATGGAATCCCCAAAGGTTAAAGCAGCAGATGCACAATTAGAAACATTTCAAAGTCAATTGATCAAAAAAGGTCAAGCTATGGTAACTGCTTTTGAAAACGATTATAAAACATTCGTTACAGCAGCAGAAAGCAAACAATTGAGTCCTTTGCAAATTCAGCAAAAAGAAACAGCTTTGACTGCAAAGCAACAAGAGATTCAAAAATTTGAAGTAGAAGTACAACAAAAACTTGCGATGAAAAGAGAAAATTTGTACAAACCAATTCTTGATGAGGTAAAAACTGCAATTGACGGTATCGGAAATGATGGAGGCTACACAATGATTTTTGACACAGCAACTAATGGTCTTTTGTTTGTTGAAGATTCTGAAAGTATCCTTGCTCAAGTAAAAGCAAAGTTAGGCTGGTAAGCAAATGTTTAATTTTGGAATTAATTTTTCAGAGACAGTAAATAATATATAAGAGGTTATCTCAATTATTGAGTTGACCTCTTTTGATTTTACGACTATCTATAGGTTATTCAGATAGTTTAGGATAAAAATATGTCATTGGTCTAAATTAGTAGTATATCAGAAACTTTTATATTACGTTTAGAGATTGATATAGTAACATTCAAAAAGTATTAATAATAGTGGAGCAATTATCAGGACATTTAGGGCATCAAACTTTAGTAGAGTTGTATGGATGTCCAGAGGATATTATAGATGATAAAAACAAAGTAGAAAGTATCCTTGTCGAATTGGCTAATTTGATTGATTTGACAATTGTCAATACGACCATACATCATTTTTCTCCTATTGGTGTAAGTGGGGTAGTAGTCGTCCAAGAAAGTCATATTACTGTTCATACTTGGCCAGAACATAATTATGTAGCGATTGATTTTTTTACTTGTAACGTACGATACGATATCAATAAGGGTGTAGCTTTTTTAAAAGAAAAATTAAAAGCTAAAAAGGTAGAAATCAATGAAATTCAAAGAGGACCACTTGATAAAATAAAAACATTTAACAAATAAGATGGATAAACAACAATCATTACAAATATTGGGTATCGGTTCTAATTTTGATTTTGCGGGCTCTACTTGGGAAGTAATAGGAGCACATCAATACAATTGGAGTGACGATAGTATTTCAATAGAATATAAAGTAAAAACAAGTAAAGAAGTTGCCTATCTTGAAGTAGAGTTTGATGACGACACCAACCAAATACTCTTAGAATTTTCTGCAAAAATTAATAGAAGAGATTTAGAACCAGACATGAATATTGATCTTTTTAATGATGAAGAAGTATTGGTAGAACTAAAGTATAAAGATGAGATGTACGATCTGGAAGAAATATATGAAGGTACTTGTACCAATATGTTTGATGATGAAGACGGAGAAGATTTGACAAATTTTAGTTATTGTAATGAAGACTTTTTTGTAAATATTGTACTTAATGATGATGACACATTGGATTTTACTGCTGGAGAGTATCTTGATTTAGAAGATCTCACTAATTTTAAAAACCATATTGTGTAGTCTTTATTGATAAAATCACGAATTAAAACAACAAGATGAAAAAAACTGCTATATACCTTTCAGTTCTACTATTTATTGCTCTTTGTTTTGCTCAATGCAACATGAAGAAAAAGTCTTTGAAAGTAGCAATAGAGCCATCATTAAAAATAGTCAATAATCAAGGTACTGATGATTTTTCATTAGTGCTTAATGATATGGATATCTCAGAAGATAGTGAAAACACAATTTATAGACATAAATATTTAATTGTAAACCCAAGAGAAGATAAAATCGATATTGATTCTACAGATTGGGTAAATGTAAATAGAAGTTTTTATGAGACCCATGAGGAGGATCTTGGCATGGAAATCTTGTATAGAATAAAAGGAAAACTGGATAACAAAGCAAAACCATTTGGATTTGATTGGGCAGTAGGAAACGAAGAATATGGAGAATGGGTAAAAGATAAAAAAACTGGAAACTCCACTTGGCAATACAGGCCAGGATCTTTTTTTCTTGCTTATATGATATTTAGTAGACCGCATTACTATTCTGACTACAGCAGATATTCGAGAGGGTATCGAGGAAATATGGCATATCGTGGTGCCAATAACCAATACGGAACTAAAAGTACGTACCAAAAAGCAAACAGAAAATCATTCTATAAAAGAAGTGCAAGTAATAAGGTAATGTCTACACGTAAATCAAGGCTAAAATCAAAATCAACTTCTAGATACAAGGGAGCTTCAAGCACTAGAAGGAGATCTGGAGGTTTTGGAAAATAATACCAAATTAATATTTTGATCAATAATTCAAAAAAACAATCGAAAGTACTCAAATTAGCTTTGTTTGCTACTGGTATTAGTGGTATTGTGGCGGAGTATATTTTATCGACTTTAGCATCATATTTTATAGGTAATGCGATACTACAATTTACATTGATAGTATCTATAATGCTATTCTCGATGGGCTTAGGTGCTCGATTGAGCAAATCATTTGATAAACAGCATATAATTTCTGGATTTATTTTTACAGAATTGATACTTTCATTATTGGTGTCATTTGTGGCGATTATTTGCTACCTATTGTATGGAATATCGGAGAAGTCATGGATTTTTATTTACTTGTTTTCGGTAGTGATTGGTCTTTTGATTGGTCTTGAGATACCCTTGGCAATGCGTATCAATGATAAATTTGAATCTCTTGAGCATAATATCTCTAATATTTTAGAGTATGATTATTACGGATCATTAATTGGAGGATTGTTTTTTGCATTTATTGGTCTTCCTTATTTAGGACTTACGTACACACCTTTTATTTTGGGTTTAATCAATTTTTGTGCATCGTTTTGGTTGTTTCAAGTATTAAAACACGAGATAAAACCTAAAACAAGAAAAATAATTTATTGGACTTATACATTATTGGCAATTGTCTTATTGGTAGGAGTGTTGCTCGCTAAGCCTCTAATAAAATATGGCGAACAAGCCAAGTATAAAGACAAGGTAGTGTATGAAAAACAAACACGATATCAAAAAATTGTAATGACACAATGGATGGATAATTTTTCTCTTTATATTAATGGAAATCAACAATTATCATCATTTGACGAATACCTCTATCACGAACCAATGGTACACCCTATAATGACGATATCAAAATACCACCAAAACATTTTAGTGCTCGGAGGTGGAGATGGCTGTCTTGTAAGAGAAATATTAAAACATGACAATATTTCGAATATCACCTTAGTAGATTTAGATCCAGAAATGACAATTCTTGGTAAGTCTCATCCACTATTACTGCAACTTAACAATAGTGCACTTAATGATAATAGAATAAAGATTGTAAATCAAGATGCTTTCCAATTTGTCGAGCAGACCAAAGAATTGTATGACGTGATATTTGTTGATTTACCCGACCCAAATAGTGTCGATCTCAATAAATTATACACCAAAGAATTTTATAAATTAACGCTTAAAAAATTATCGAAAGAGGGACTATTTATAACACAGTCAGGAAGTCCATATTATGCCACAAAGGCATTTTATTGTATTAAAAAAACAATGGAATCTGCTGGTTTTAAGACGTTTCCTTTGCATAATCAAGTCCTCACACTTGGAGAATGGGGTTGGATGATAGGATCAAGAAATAAAATCTTAAAAGATGATTTTCAAAACCTAAATATTAATACTCAAAATCTAAAATGGCTTAATAAAGAATCATTAAGTCAAATTTCTTCTTTCGGAAAACCTTTGGTAGATACTAGCGGTATTGTTGTCAATACTATTTTTAAACCTACTCTTTATACTTATTATAAAGCTGGTAATTGGAATTTGTTTTGACAACTATTGCTTCACAAACTTTTTTACTATTTCTTTGATTGTCATAATTAGACGCCACTCCTAAGTGTCGAGACATCAATTAATTTTGTAGATTCACTTGACAATAGACATTGCCCTGAGATTTTGAATATCTCATTCTTTAAAATATCTTTTTAGACTCAATCACGTCAATTAAAATCGAAGATGAAAATTTCCAAAGAAATAGAATATATAATAATTAAAAACAAGTTCCTCTGATCGGTAAATGGAAATACATATTTAAATCTAATAAACTAAAAATTATCCTTACTTTTGCACCCAATAAAATCATGATTTAACAATGAGGGAAAATAAATTACAATTTCATAATAGTTTGACAAGGCAGAAGGAGATATTTAAGCCTATTACTCCAGGGTTTATCGGAATGTACGTCTGTGGACCAACGGTATATAGTGATGTACACCTTGGTAATTGTAGAACCTTTGTAAGTTTTGATATTATATACAGATATCTCAAAGTATGTGGGTACAAAGTGAGATATGTACGTAACATCACAGATGTAGGACACTTACTTGATGATGGGGAAGATAGAATGTCGAAAGGTGCAAGAATGCAAAACCTTGAACCAATGGAAGTCGCCCAAAAATATTCTAATGGTTTTCATAAAATTATGGACATTTTTAATACTGAAAAACCATCAATAGAGCCACGAGCTACTGGTCATATCATAGAACAAATAGAAATGGTAAAGACTATATTAGATAATGGATATGGCTATATATCAAATGGATCTGTGTATTTTGACACAATCAAATTTGCCGAAAAAACAGGAGAATATGGAAAATTGAGCGGTAGAATTATTGAAGATCTATTGACAGAAACCCGAGATAATCTAAAAAATCAAAGTGAAAAAAGACATCCATCAGATTTTGCAATATGGATGAAAGCTGCGGAAGATCATTTGATGAAGTGGGATTCGACTTGGTCAGTAGGGTTTCCTGGGTGGCATCTCGAATGTAGCGCAATGAGTACAAAATACTTGGGAGAAAAATTTGATATTCATGGAGGAGGAAACGATTTAAAATTTCCGCATCACGAAAACGAAATTGCCCAAAATATAGGTTCTTGTAATTGTAGTCCTGCAAATTATTGGTTACATACCAATATGCTATTGATGAATGGAAAAAAAATGTCAAAAAGTGATGGTAACACGATATCACCGGAAGAATTGTTTTCTGGAGATAGTGCTCATGTAACAAAGGGATACAGCCCAATGATAGTTAAGTTCTTTATGCTACAATCTCATTATAGATCAACGCTCGACTTGACCAATGATGGATTACTTGCAGCAGAAAAAGGATACAAAAGATTGATGGAAGCTGTAAAAACATTGCAGAGCCTATCAACTTCTAATACTTCTGATAGTGACCCTATCAACAAAGAGTTATTGGACATTGTCGAGTCTGCTTATTGTGATATGGATGATGATTTTAATACGCCCAAAGCACTTTCGAGATTGTTTGAATTAGTACCTCGAATCAATAGTTTTGCTGATGGAAAACAAGATATTAACACAGTGTCTAAAGAAACGTTAATAACGGTTAAAAAATCTTTTGATGTGTTTTTAAATGATATTTTTGGATTAGAAAACGATCTAGATTCTGGGGGGAATTCTTCTGTTGTCGATGGATTGATGGATTTGGTAATCGATATTCGCCAACAAGCAAGAGCGAATAAAGACTGGAGTACATCGGATACAATAAGAGACAAGATGAATGAATTGGAAATCGTATTAAAAGATGGTAAAGAAGGGACTAAATGGTCTGTAAAATAGAATGATGAAAAGAATATTTAGAACAATTGCAATACTACTATTTATTACTTCATTTGGAGTTGGATGTAAAACAGATTCAGCAAAAGTAAAATATACTAAGCCTTCTAAAGTAAGAAAAGTACCTAAGTTTAATGCTAATAATGCTTATAATTTTGTCCAAAAACAAGTAGATTTTGGGTATAGGTTTACAGGGACTCCAGCACATAGAAAAACGGTAGATTATTTATCAGAAGAGTTGAGTAAGTATGCTGATAATGTGATAGAGCAAGATTTTAAAGTGAGCTTTATGGATGTCGTAGATGCTAATGCTACAAATATTATTGCTGTATTCAATCCCAATATTGACAAACGAATATTACTGTGTGCACACTATGATACTCGAATGATCGCAGAAAAAGATACGGTAGAAAACAACCAAAAGAACCCTATACTTGGGGCTGATGATGGTGGGTCGGGAGTAGGTGTATTGTTAGAAATTGCTCGTCTGATCAAAGAGAATGGGATAGATGTTGGTGTAGATATTGTATTGTTTGATGCAGAAGATAATGGATTGGATGGAGATAATTGGTGTCTGGGTTCAAAATATTGGAGTAAAAACCCACACGAAAAAAAATATACAGCTGAATTTGGAATCCTTTTAGATATGGTAGGTGCCAAAGGTGCTACTTTCGGTTATGAAGGAAATAGTTTGTATATGGCAAAATCATATTTAGATAAAATTTGGAAAATGGCAAAAGTTGTAGGACAAGAAGATTTTTTCAAAGTGTATGATGCAGGTGGAATAGAAGATGATCATGTACATGTATTCACTGGATTGCGTATCCCAACGGTAGATATTATTTATACAAGAAATGTAAAAGAGGGGGATCGATTTGGTACGCACCACCATACTCACGCAGATAATATGGATATTATTGACGAAAAAACATTGAATGCTGTTGGTAAAACAGTAACAGCAGTTTTATATAATTTTTCTAATGGAAGGTTTTAATAATTTTATTAAAATTAACTTCGATTATTCCAATCAGTAAATAAGATAACTGGCTGCTATCCCAATTTGGATTTCTATTGACATTTAATTTACTTCTGACTTTCTTTAGTCTTCGGCTAAATGGTAGTAAAAACATTAATGCTTGGAAAAACTGTTTTTGACACTAATGCTAACTTGTGAATACTTGGTCTTTAATATTTTAATTGAGCTTAGACATTTAAATGAAAAATGTGATTGCCAGTTTTGTAACTGCCAAAGACATTTATTGACATTTAATTTACTTCTTATTTATTATCATTAATAAAAAATATACAAACATTACTAAGGCACTTAGTGCTTTGGCTACATAGGTCATAGCCGCCCACCATAGAGAATCTTTAGCTCCCTCGTATTCTTCACCTACAGTTATTCCTGTACTTTCGAGCCACACTAATGCTCTACGACTTGCATCAAATTCTACAGGAAGTGTAATAAATGTAAATAGTGCAGTAATTCCAAAACTAGCTGTAATAATTAGTATTAGCCATTGTCCTAAAATACCAGTACCTACACCTAATATAAATCCTAAAAAAAGGAATTGTTGTATTCGCGAACTAAATTGTACAATCGGTACAAGATTAGACCTGAGTGTCAAAAAACTGTAAGCTTTTGAATGTTGAACTACATGACCTACTTCGTGTGCAGCGACTGCGGCTGATGCAACTGATCTTCCATGATATACTTCTGGAGATAATGCTACAATCCTAGTCGATGGATTGTAGTGATCCGTCAATCTACCTTTACCTTCAATAATGGTAACATTTGAGACATTGTAATATTTCATCATAGCCATACCTACTTCATAACCACTCATACCACTGCTAAGTGGAATTTTTGAATAATATGCAAATTTTGATTTTAGTTTTGAGCTTACAAACCACCCAATAACAGAAAAAATACCCAGTATAATTATAAAACCCATTGTTAAAATTTAGTATCAAGTTATCATTTCAAATCTTGTGTAAGGCACTAATGCTGCAGGTATTTTAATACCACCTTCTACTTGATTGTTTTCAAGGAGTGCTGCCACTATTCTTGCCAAAGCCAGTGCACTACCATTTAGTGTATGTACTTCTTGAGCCTTACCGCTTTCGCCTTTATATTTGCACTTCATTCTGGTAGATTGAAATGTTTCAAAATTTGAAACAGAACTTACTTCTAACCATTTATCTTGAGCTGCAGAATAAACTTCAAAATCATATGTCATTGCAGATGCGAAACTAAGGTCTCCACTACATAAACGCAAAATACGATGTGGCAGTTCCAATTTATTTAAAAGTCCTTCTACATAGTCCACCATGTTATCCAATACTTCATATGAGTTTTTAGGATTTGCGATCTGTACGATTTCTACTTTGTCAAATTGATGTACCCGATTAAGTCCTTTGACATCAGAGCCATAAGATCCAGCTTCTCTTCTAAAACATGGAGTATGTGCACAAAATTTTATAGGCAATTCAGTCTCTTTTACAGTAACATCTCTCATGATATTAGTTACAGGAATCTCTGCTGTGGGTATGACATACAGATTATCTTTTTCTATATAATACATCTGTCCTTCTTTGTCTGGAAGTGATCCTGTACCCATACCACTCGCTTCATTAACAAGTAATGGAGGCATGATTTCTTCATAACCTACTGCCCTCGCTTCATCTAAGAAAAAATTGATTAGTGCACGTTGGAGCATTGCACCTTGCGCTCTAAATACTGGAAAACCAGCACCAGTTATTTTGACACCTAATTTAAAATCTATTAACTTATATTTTTCTGCTAATTCCCAGTGAGGCAAAGCACCTTTTGGAAGATTAGGCATTGCACCAGTCCAATCTTTAATAACTACATTGTCGTCATCAGAATTGCCTTTTGGTACCAAATCGTGTGGCTTGTTAGGTAATGTAAATAATATTTCGGCTATTTGATTAGTTATACTTTTATACTTTTCTTCTAAGGGCGCCATGTTCTCTTTTAAATCATTCACCTTGGATTTCATATCGTTCGCTTCAGATGCTTTACCTGACTTAAAAAGATTTCCAATCTCTTTTGATGCTTGATTGATTTGAGATCTATTGTGATCAAGCTCCGTCTGAGTCGCTTTGCGATCATCATCTAAAGAGATTATCCTATCCAATTCTTTTAATGCTTCATCATCAAATCCTCTTTTTTTAAGTCCTTTTTTTATTTCCTCAGTATTTTCTCTGATTGCTTTTATTTGTAACATCGTATTCTGCGTTTAAGTATATTGCTTTTAGAAAGTGCAAAAGTAATGTTTTTTTGGTAACGTTATGAAAGAACATGAAGAATCAATTATTAGATTACTTAATCACACTTATTTAATAAATCATATCCACAGGATCTTTTCCTCCATAGGATTCATTGTAAAATCTAACACATACTACACTATTGGACTACACAGTTGCTTTGATCAGCTTTCTCAACTAAGGACAGTTAAAGTATAGTTCATAATGGTTTTAACTCAGATTGTAGGGGTAAATTTATGGGTAGAGAAGTAGTATTACTTAATAAACCTGCTCAGAGAAACTATATATAACGGATCTGCTGTACCCGTCGTGCCGACGTAGGAGGGATGATCGTGGTCACAGCTTGTTATGCTTATACCTTTTTTAGTTTGCAGTTAAGTTAAAATTTAGACCCAATGCTGTTGCTATTTGAATAAAATTCGACAACCTCAAATCTTCTCCGTTTTCAACTCTTGATATATATGGTCTTTGTTTACCGATTTTATCTGCTAATTCTTTTTGACTAAGCTTCAATTCCTTTCGCCTGGACTTCAAGATTTCACTCAGATAATACGTATAAGCTTCTTCTTTGAATTCAGTTCGCGACTTTGTGCCTTCAGTTCCAAACTCAATATCCAGTAATTTATTTGCATCTATTAGTTTACTCATCATCAATTATTTTATACTTCTTAACCAATTTTCTGGCAATCTCTATTACCTTTTTATAATCCTTCTTATTCTTTTTCACAAAACCATTTAACAATACCACCTTTTGGCTTTCAATCAAGTTTGGATTGTCAGTCGCTAATAGGATTATTCTATGTTCGTTACCTACTGATATTCTCAGTTCATAAAACTCCGTGTCAATCAACTTCTTTGCTAATTTGGTGTGAATGACTTTTTGTTCGGACAATATTTGCACACTATATTTGAACTTCTTCTCAATTTCTTTTGAGTGAACTTCTACATATTTTGCACATTCAATTGTCAAGTGAACTCTTCGCATTTCACAAAGGTAACGAATTTGTTACAAAATAAGTAACGATTTCATTACTATTTTGTTTTTTCGGTTAAACACAACATATGCTATATGGAAAGACGGGAAAAATGAAGGTGAAGTAGATCTTGTTTTAGTAGATGACAAAAATTATAAACCTGTTTGGGGGTGGAGGTTAAATGGAAGAAATACAAAGTAATTCAATCAACGTTTCGTCAATATCCAATGATGCTCAGAGTACTATAATCGATGTAGAACAAAATACGGATGAAGATAACACTTGGTATATGTTGTCGTAGCATCCCGAAGGGGCTATGCAATATATACCCATCGGATATTATTACTATAATACCAAAAACCTTCTGTATCTGTATCAAAGATCATTGTGTTTTTTAATATTCATTTAAATGTATATATATAACTATAAACGAATATACTCATTTATATAACGACTAAGTGCTTTCATTGCCCTCATATTTGCATTATCAAATTTAACAATCGCCATTTGGCTTTTGATTTTTATTTAATCCATCCCGTATATAACCGGGATATAAAAATTTACATTATGAACGCATTAAAGAATTCAGTACAATTAATTGGCAATCTTGGAAAAGACATTGAGTTAAGAGAGATCACTAACGGTACAAAAGTAGCACACCTTACAATAGCTACAAATGATTATTACAAAAATGGAAAGGGAGAAATTATCCAAGAAACTCAATGGCACAATCTTGTAGCTTGGGGTAAACAAGCTGAGAATATGGCCAAAGCATTAACCAAAGGTAGTGAGCTTGTCATTAGAGGAAAATTGATGCATAGATCGTATGAAGATAAAGACGGAAATCAAAGATATACATCCGAAGTAAAGGTGAATGAGTGGATGAAAGTTTCAAAATCTGAAAAAGAACCAACACCGTTTTAGGGACAGTCCATTTAAAGTAAATAGTTTGCTATGATAGAATTCATATTGTTATATGCTGGGTATAAATATTGTTTAGCGATTTTTTCCTTACTAAATTACTTAGCAGTAAACATCATTATTCTTATTTGATACAATCTTCAAAATTGTAGAATGCATATTGATTTTTATAGTAATAAACAACATGTTTACATTAAATAAACAAATAATAGTCATAAATTAGAAACATATATAATAATATACGTATATTTGTTTTCTGTAATATGTTTACAATCATTATTTAGGGTTAGTAATAGCAAAAGCAAATAGTGATTAGCTAAACCAAAATTTAAAAAAATAAGAATGTCAAAAAATAAAGAAAAAGAAAAAGAAGAAAAATTAAAAGCATTAAAGCTTACTGTTGACAAATTGGATAAGACCTACGGAAAAGGTACAGTCATGAAATTAGGTGACAAACAAGTTACAAAAGTCGATGTGATATCAACAGGATCACTTGGGTTAGATGTTGCTTTAGGAATAGGTGGTTTTCCAAAAGGAAGAGTTGTGGAAATTTATGGTCCAGAATCATCAGGTAAAACGACATTGGCAATACACACAATTGCTGAATGTCAAAAAGCTGGTGGAATAGCAGCCTTTATTGATGCAGAACATGCTTTTGATAGATTTTATGCTGAGAGCCTTGGAGTTGATACAGAAAACCTATTAATATCTCAACCTGATAATGGAGAACAAGCATTAGAAATAGCAGAAAACTTGATTAGATCAGGAGCTATTGATATATTGGTTATTGATTCTGTAGCTGCATTAGTGCCAAGAGCAGAAATAGAAGGTGAGATGGGAGATTCAAAAATGGGGCTTCAAGCGAGATTGATGTCACAAGCATTGAGAAAACTTACAGGGACAATTGGCAAAACTGGATGTTGTTGTATATTTATCAATCAATTAAGAGAAAAAATTGGTGTGATGTTTGGCAATCCAGAGACGACTACTGGTGGTAATGCTCTTAAGTTTTATTCTTCTGTACGTATTGATATAAGAAGATCAGGGCCAGCGATTAAGAATAGAGATGGAGAAATAGTAGGAAATGCTGTGAAGATTAAAGTTGTTAAAAACAAAATGGCACCGCCATTTAAAATTGCAATGGCAGACATCATGTATGGTGAAGGAATATCTAAGAGAGGAGAAATAGTTGATCTTGGTGTTGAAAACGATATTGTAGGAAAAAGTGGTTCTTGGTATAGCTATGAAGGCACTAAAATTGCTCAAGGAAGAGAAGGCGCCAAACAATTTTTATTTGATAATCCAGAATTAGCGGAAGAAATTGAATTGAAAATAAAAGCGAAGTATAAAGAAGATATAGAGTTAGTGGAAGTGACTAAAGCTGCAGAATAATATGTTTTTGGTATAAAGTTATCTTTATCAATTAGCAAAAAAAGGCTGATTATTAATTTAATCAGCCTTTTTATATTTTGGTTTGATCAAAAGCATCAAAAAAAATATGACTTTAAAAATATTAAATATAAAGCA
>JAZGFO010000070.1:0-4097 GCA_036479655.1 Saprospiraceae bacterium | reverse complement strand
GTGCTTATACTATCTTGGATTTGAGAGATTTGACTTCGGGGGTGTATGTTTATCGGATATTTGATGGGAGAGTGGAGTTGGAGAATGGGAAAGTTATTTTCGGGGGAGATTAGCTGTTGGCTTTTAGCTATTTGCTTTCGGCTTTTGGCTGTTTGCCTTTTGCTATTTGCTTTTTGTTGGGCGTGGCGGTTCTTTCTTTAGGAAGTCAGAAGGTAGCAAAGCAAAAAATCATGACAATCTTATTATCCTAAAAATCATAGTTTAAGACAGAATGTGGAGGACTATTACAGTCGCAACCAATTATAAAATTTCAAATATGTTAAAATTCAGAATAAAATGTGTTTTTAGTGTGTACTTAAAAGTTAATTCTGTACATTTGGCTATTATTTACCAATATACATAAGATTATGCTACAACCTACAACCTTACCTTACCTTACCTTAGAGGTTTAATGATGGTATTTATATTAACTTTAGGATCTAATTTTTTGTGGGGGCAGGGATGTGATTTGGAATGTGAAAATTTGATTGATAATCCGACTTTGGAATTAACGGAATCAGGTTCGTCCTTAAATTTAGCTGGGGCATTTCAGAGTGGATATGTATTACCATGGTTTAGAACTATAAATTCTCCTCATTTGACATATATTGATGCTAATGAAGATTGTAAGCTTACAAATTATGACTCCAATACAAACATTCCTACATTTTCTTGTTTTTTGAGCAATTGGAGTGACAACAATTCTACAGGTTATATGGAAGGAATTGGACAATCTGTTTATTTTAAAGCAAATGATTATTATTCATATTGCATCGCAATTGAAGGTGATATCATAGATTGTAGTGTTACGTCTAATGGTTCTGGTAGATTAGTATTAAGAGCAGGAAACAACCTTGAATTACAAGATATGAATCAACCTGCAAACTATTACCACTCATTACCTCCACCATTTACGAATAATGATGCAGAGATTATCACTGAAATCAATTTTCTTCCTAATCAAAGTATTAATTTTGAAACGGAATACTTTCCAAATGAGAATTATCAAGATTTTGAAATAGTGAATACATCAATAGTTGATGGTATCACTTATTTTAGTCTTAATAATGCATCAATAAAATGTAAAACATCTTCTTTAATTAATATAATTTCTCAAGTCTCTGACTTGGTCGTTAATTTTACTTCTACTAATGCTTCTTCAATGCCTTTTAGTGACTACAAATGGGATTTTGGTGATGGTGCTATAAGTACAGAAGCTGAACCTATACATGAATATGCTAATCCTGGATTTTATAATGTTTGTCTTAAAATTGTAGATATTAATGGCTGTTGTGCTGAACTTTGCGAAGAAATAGAAATAACACCACCTCCACCAACTTGTCCAATGGACGCTAATACAATCTTCCTCGATGGCACCAATCCTGATATGGATCAATTGTCAGAAATGGCAATGTTTACATCTTCGACTGTCAATGGTGTAGATTTTGTAGTAAAAGGAGATTTTATATTTGATGTAAATATTGATTTTAATGGTTGTAGATTTTATTTTGAACCAGGAGCTGGGCTTACGATAAAATCACCAGGAACAGTTCGGGTCAGGTCTTCTACTTTACAAGGTTGCAATAAAATGTGGAGAGGGATCAATGTTGTAGGTACAGAACCTGAGAATAGATTTATATTTACAGATAATATGATTTCTGATGCTTATACGGCATTAACAATCTTAGATGGATCTAATATTTATCAAGGAGGAAATACTTTTGATGCAAATTATATTGGAATATTCTCACCTCAGACAGGTTTTATAAAAACTCATTATGGGTCACCAGTACGAAATTCTACATTTACTGTAAAAACAATTGCTCAATATTATCATACGGATAAGGATTATAAAGAAGCTTTTATGCCAACAGCATCTGAGTTAATACTGATAGAATCATTGAATGAAAATATAGAAGATATATTGGATCAAGTAGAGGTCATATATGAGTCTATATATTCAGATGATGATTATACCCAATATGAAACGACATTGATAGATTTGCAATCACAATTGTATCAATCATCTGATCAATTGGCTACTATAAATAGTATTATATCTGACAGAGGTAATGGAATTATTCAAGACTTAAAGTCTAACTTAAGTAACTTGCCTTCTGATTTTTATTTTTTAGATCAACTAAAGTATGTATGGAATATTAAGATGCAAATAGCGCTAAATGGAATATCTTCTGTATCTACTTCTCAATGGTCTGAAGTACGGATTATAGCCAACTCTTGTATATTAGAATATGGCAATGCTGTATTTGAAGCAAGAGTTCTTATGAATGAAATAGGAGAAACAGAATTTGTAAAAGATGACGAATGTACAATGTCTTTTCCTAGAAGTGGAAATGATGAGGTTCATGAAATTATGGTTTATCCAAATCCAAGTAATGGATATTATCACCTGGATGTAGAAGGATATAAGAATATGGCATTATTGATAGAAGTATACGATGTATATGGTATGCATGTATATACACAATATAAAGAAGCGCATAATGCTTCTCATGATATTGACTTGTCTAATAATACCAATGGTATCTATTACCTAAAAATATCAACAGACACCAGTATATTATTTGCTAAAAAATTAATCCTTATTAAGTGATGAGGATATTATTTTTTATCCCTATATTTTTACTTTCGTCTTTATGTTGTTTAGCGCAACAGGAAGACAACATCTGGATGTTTGGGTCAGCTATTTATGATGAAGTGCTGGAGTTTGTTCATCTTGATACCACATGGGGTGCCACCAATATAGATTTTAATTATTGTCCTCCCAAGATATATTATGACCATGACCGATTAATAGATTTTAGAGCTACTAATTCTAGTATTGCAGATGACCAAAGTAATATCATAATGTACACCAATGGTCAAGCAATATGGGACGGAGACAATGAATACATAGAGGATACGATTGGATATGGAGATTATTGGGAAAATTGGTTGACAAAACAAGATGATATTGTAGTAAGAGAGGGATATCCTCTGATTCAAGGAGCTTTGATTTTAAATATGGAAGAAAAAGACGAGGAATTGTATTATGTAATTTATAGCTATTTTAATTTGGATAATTTGGTTGTTACAAATTTAAATTACACTAAAGTATCTATTAATAATAATGATGCCATAGTTGAAGAAAAAGATGTGAAAATTATCATAGATAGCTTACCATCAGGATGTCTAAATGCAGTGCAGCATGCAAATGGAAAAGATTGGTGGATTTTTAAAATGAGTTTAAATACAGGTAAATTATATAGGTTTTTATTAGATTCAAATGGAATTAAATATAAAGGGTATCAATATTTTGGAGATTATTATGAAAGCACTACAGGGCAATTGTATTTTACACCAGATGGATCTATTGTTGCGATAAATATGATTTCTAAATATTTTGATTTAGACAGTAAAGTAGCCATTGCTGACTTTGATCGCTGTACAGGAAAAATAAGTAATGTGATAGAAGAAAGAATAGATGGTAATAGATTTGCCCAAGGATTAAGTTTTTCGCCTAATAGTAAGTTACTATATGTTACTGATGCATTGTTTCTTTATCAATATGATCTAGAATCGGACGATATTATAGGCTCACGAGTGATGATCGAAGAATATGATGGTTTTGAATATTTTTATCCTCCAGATACTACATTTCCTTGGCCAGTGGAATTGGGATGGATGGGATTGGCGCCAGATGGGAAGATATACATATCTACTACTGCAGGTAGTAATAGAGTCATGGGTAAGATCAATAATCCCAATATAAAAGGTATCGGATGTGATATGGATCAGCACAGTGTATTCCTTAATACTTCCTATGCACGAGGTATGCCCAACTTCCCCAATTTCCGCCTCGGCCCACTCGATGGCAGCTCATGTGACACCCTCGGCATAGACAATCACCCTATCGCCAAATACCGTTATGTTCAAGACAGCTTAGAAAATCTCAAAATTCACTTTTTTGACCTATCCTATTACGACCCCAGAGACTACGATTGGGACTTTGGAGATAGTTACACTTCCGATATGTTAGAGCCTACTCATGTGTATGA
>JAZGFO010000069.1:0-7645 GCA_036479655.1 Saprospiraceae bacterium | reverse complement strand
CGTTCCGTACCCGAACTGTCCAGACAAAAGATGGAAGCCTAATTAAAGGATTCAGTCCAGCGATTAGCAAGAAGTCTATGATGAAGATAGTGAAAGAGTGCTTTCGCTTGAAGTTTCATAGATGGACCCAATTATGGTATGCTAGAAAATGGATGAGAGAAACTGCTGCTGATTTTAGCTACATATTTCCCCACTGGCAACATGGCTTTACTCATTAGGTCTGATTATGAAGAGCCGTGTGAGCTGAGAGGTTCAAACACGGTTCTGTGAGAGGTTTAGGGGTGAGATTCCCCTTTACCTACTCGATTCCCTACTTTATAATGGGTTCAATCTTCCTGTGAAAAATAAAAAGGATAAAAAAGCTCCTAACCCTAATAGCCCAAAGAAAACCAATCTATAAAATATTTTCTTTTCAACTGCCTTATTTAAAAAGTACATACCAATTAAAAATAAGAAAAGTACTAGAAAAAAAATAAACTTGGTTTGCCCTAGCCTATTAAAAGTATCAGAAAAAATCCCTAATACTCCAATCAGACAAAAACATATAGAAAATATGATTTCTGATTTGCTATATCTAATTTTTTTTATTCTAGTCAAACCAACAAGAATTTGACTCTATTGTACCTGCTACGCCTGTTGCACAGCCCCAACAAGAAATTAAAATACCTGAAGCGCAAGCGCCACAGCTTATCAATGTTGTTGCTCCTGTTAGCAAACCTGCACCCATTTGCCACCCAGTACATATTCTTGTAGTAGACAAACTAGAATGTATGTCCAGTTCTTCTACACAAATAATTTCATCTCGTAATAATTGAAAAAATCTAGGGTTAACAATATTTTCTAGATTACTCTCAGTTGTAATTTGAGGATTTCTTTGATAAAATTCTAAATAATCTAATACAAGATTGTTATCCACCTGTAGAACTTGCGCTATGTGATTTGAATAGTCAACTAAATTCACAATCTGTGTAGTGTCATAATTAAAAAAAGTCTCGAGTTCAATTGTCATTTGATTCGAATCTAGAGATAGTATGTTTTGAGATATTGATACAGAAAAATAAATAAAAGAATCAACATCATTCCTTATCCAATCGACTCCCATCTCATCACACCTAGATGATAAATTTTGTGATTCTGTCTCAACTACATCTGATAATGTCATTTGGTTCGATTCTTCACTACATGATAAAAGAAAAATACCAAATAATAGAAATACAAATAAATTTTTCATAGTAAAAATTTTTAAAAAAATCATCGCACCAACATCATTAAAAAGTGTGTATGTTCGATCAATAGGATCTTACACAAATACAAAAGGGATTTTATTCTTGGATGTTGACTCCCGCTACCACTGATTGATTCTTTAAGAAGTGCTTTGACGTTGTTTTTGGATTAAGTAATCGTTCGGCTGATTCGAAATGGCTTACTAGAATCTTAATATGTAATTTGCTATTCGGCAATCGATTGTATCTAATTTTTGCTTCTTTTTTCTCTTCGAAGTACTACGTTTAGTTCTTCTAATCGAGGATAACTACTGTATATACATATGCTACATAGATAAATTATACTACATCTTTAAAACTGTTTCGTCTTTTCCCATTAATCTACTCTTTTTTCCCTGTTAGATATTGATCTACTTGGATTGCAGCTTATCTTCCTTCTTATATGCCCATACGACAAGAGATTGGCCTCTTCTCATATCTCCTGCCGTCGAGATATTGACCTTTTTTATAAGAGGTAACATTATGTGTTAACCGCTGCATTTCATATCAAAGATATAGATGTTTTTAGATTGTATTTGATAGAATTAGAGGAATTGCGCCAAAAGATAAATAATCAAAAATAAAAAAGGTCTTAAAAACACATGACGATTATTATCATGTACTCCTTAGACCTTATTATTTTAACTATGGTTTAGATTATTCTACAATTATCATTTTCTTCGTTTCTAAAAATCCATCGCCACTTAATTCATAGAAGACCATTCCTTTTACACCAATATCCTTAGCTGATAGAGAGATACTATGTTCACCAGCAGGATATTCTTTTGTCGCTGTATAGTGTGTTTTTCCATCGACAGAATATACTTTTAAAGTAACTTTGCCACTTTTTGGGAGCTTAAACCCAATAACTGTTTCATCAATAAATGGATTCGGTTCGTTTTGATCTAATCTAAAATCAGTTGCAATTTGTTCATCTCCTTTCCATGATAGTACTAATTTGTTTATTGTTAATTCATTAATATAGATTTCTGCGTCTACAATATTTTTATCATCAATAATAATTGCGATATCATCTTTATTATTCATCAATTCAATAGTAAACAGTACCTCATTAACTAATAGATCAATACCTTTATGATTAGAATAGGACATTTTTATCATTCCTTTTTTAACACTTATCATTTCTGGATTGATTTCTATTGCTCCACTTTGAAGTGCTTTAACATCAAAATTGGCCGTAATAGCCCCAAATTGCATACCGTAAAACTTACCTGCAGTTTCATTTCTAAATTCAATAAAAGTTCTATCACCTTCAGTAACTTTATTCATGATAAGTTTTACTTCTGGTAATGTTCTTGGTGTTGATTCTGAATTTGATTGTTCTAAGTTGTTAGATATGCTTCCATTTACATCTCCAATTTTCACACCCACAAAATTAACATCTTGTACATTATCCATTAAGTCAGCAATCTCAACACGCTCATCAAATGGAAACGGATCATAAATATCAGCAAACGTATAATTTTTATCAACAAATCTCCATGATTCATTCTTAAAGTCATTTTTGACACCTAAGATTAATTTTCTTAATGCTAATAAATCACTCGCTGTTAATCTTTCATCATCATTGATATCTCCTGCAATTACTTTGTATCCACTTTCAAATCTTTCAATCTCTAATATATGACGCTGTATCATTACCAAATCCAATGTGCTTACACCTTCTCTATAATTAGTATTTCTATTAGATTTGGCTTTGTAATCATAACCTACTGGATTATATAAGAAGAAAAATTCACCATCATCATTAGAAGTATTTTGATGTGGATATTCAGGAGCAAAGCTACTCAATACGACTTCCACTTGATTTACTGGATGTGCTTCTTCAGTAGTTATTTGCCCACTTATTATTGCAACATCAGAATTAGTGTCTTGGCAAATATCAAGATTATCCTGAATCTCTACTGTTACAACACAGAACTCTTTGTTTCCTGCTTCATCCCATACCCACATTTCTAACTCAAACGTCTCACTAACTCCATTAGAAATATCTGCACATGTAAAGTTCATAGATGGTATTAACGTCTCACCAGAGAATGAGAATACTAAATCTTCACTTGCAGTACAGTTATCAAAACTTGCAATGTTCAAGTTTTCAGCATTGATAGCTATTGTACCTACATCTTGCATCAATACAGTTACTTGGCTTGAATAACAATATGGAGTAGGAGCTTTACCGTCTCTAATCACAATGTTATATTGACAAGAACCTACATTACCACAACCATCAAATGCTTTCCATCTGATTTTGTAGTTGCCTGGAGTAGCATCTTTGATAGTCATGCTTGCCTCAGTACCTATTAGTATATCACCAGTATTGTCATTATTATCAACTTCAATATCCCATGTTCCATCAGCATCAAGATCTAATTCGTATGACCATGTCATTGGTGCATTGATACCACATACAGAATCAATTGCAGATTTGATAATTACAATGTCTTGAATACAATTCTCACCAGTAAGATCAATTGTTACATCAGCACAATCTTGAATTTCTGGTGCCGTATCGTCCGTAATTTTAATAATCTGAGTATGCTTCCATATTCCTCCTGTATTTGGATTGTTTGGTTGATATTGACACCAATCAATAACTGTCCAGTGCTTCACAAGTTTGTAACATACATTTTCTACAAAGTTGAATGTATCTGTTTCTGAAGAAAAAGCAACAGCATCACAAACTCCTTCCAAGAAAATTGGCTCTGCTTGAGGTATATTTTCAAGACAATCACCAGCCCAATCTGCTGGCCATTGGATATTACCATTAAATGGCATTCCTGTTTCTAATACAATTACTTGTGTGCAACTAATTTCTGGTCTTCCTTCTACGCTCCAAATTCTATTTATAACTGCAGCGCCACAATCATTGATATTATTTACAAAATCTTGATGAATTGCAGTATGATTAAGACAAGCTCCTGTTACAGTTGCTTCTCCTACGATATCAAAGTTTTCAATATCTGCATTACATTCTAAAGTAATATCTGCAGGACAAGTAATCGCTGGTGGAAGTTTTTCTTCTACTGTCACTTCTACCATACATGTACTTGAGTTGTCTCCTTCATTACCTACAATTCCATCCATGTTAGCGTCGTCCCATACTCGCAATGCTACCATAATTGGAGAGTCTTCAATATCTGCACAACAGAATTCTACAAAGTCGCCTGGTAATAAGTCATCGGGTTGACTACAATTATCTTTCATCCTAAATATTTCTTTCTTCACTGTCGTACAGTTATCATACGATCCAGCATCGACAGATTCAGTAAACATTTTTGCAACTCCACCTGTAGTAAGACTTACCACTACAAATTGTCTGCAAACAACTACTGGTGCAGTACCATCTTCAACTGTAATCACAAACTCACAAGTAGAGTAATTATAGCAATAATCTCTTGCTCTTAATCTTACTAAATGTTCTCCTTTTTGCATATTCGTAATTGTGTATGTACCATCGAGATTGTCAATAACAGTACCACCATTTACAGTGACTTGTACTTGATCCACTCCACCACAATTATCATCAATAGTCGATATTATATCGGCTAATTGATAAGTTCCTGTGCATGACCAAGGATCTGTACTTACGATTATATTGTCAGGACATTCATGGATATTAGGTCCTTCATTATCAATTATTTTTATAATTTGATAGTGCTCTATTGGATTAACTCCAATCTCTACATCTTCACACATATCTCTAATAAACCATTTTCTCAATATTTCATAAGAACCTTGACATGAGAATAAAATCTGATCATCCCAATTCCAACTTACCATACATAATCCATTTGTACTTATTGGTACATTTACTCCATTGATAGTAGGGTAACCAGTTGTATCAGGATGTGTCAATGTTGGATCAGCTGCAACATCTGCACAATTAAGCCCAGTATCTATAGTAAAATCAGCAGGGAATTCAATATCCTCTACATCAAATTGTTCAATTTCTATTATTTGAGTACATGTAACAATATTACCACTTTCGTCCGTTATTGTCCAGCCCCTTGTAATTCTTGCCCTTGGCTCCCCACATGGTCCAAAATCTTCATACTCATCAAAATATGTCATTGTAATATCTTGTTCACACGTCAATACTGTAGGATATCCAGTAAATTCAGGATTGGTAGCCATGTTACAACTAATTATTGTATCTGCTGCACATTCGATTTCTGGTATTTGTTTGAGTTCTACCAGCACTTGAGTCGTACAACAATTTGGCAATGGTCCAGGAGTACAAACAGTTACATCTAATAACATATCTACTTCATCAAGTCCCACAAAATTTGTTCCATTGACAGAATTTCCTATCTCTCCAGATGGGCCATTTATAGTTATCATATAGTTATCATAACAGCCATAACCTCCTCCTTCTAATAACATATCTGCAGTAATCTCTGCTATACAATCTGGTCCAAGACTTAGATTTATTTGATCGTTACACACGATTTGGTTTCCTTCTACTACATATTCTCTTACTTCTACATTAAATGTACATGATTGCTCATTGCCAGCAGCATCGAATACTGTTATAGTTACTGGAGTTATTCCAATAGGGAAGTTATATCCCAATGGAATATTGTATGCAACAGAATCAATACCACAATTATCTGTAGCTCCTTCTGGAATATTACCACTTAAGGCTGGTATTTGTGCTACACACCCGCCTGCATCTAATTGTATAATCACATCATTACAAATATCTGCCAATGATAAGTTTGGAGCTTCAGTATCTTGGACTGTTACTTCAAAGCCACATTGAGAGGTATTGCCAGCAGCATCTGTTAATGTGTATAGAATTTGTGTTGTTCCTACTGTAAAAAACTCAGACGTTGATGTTCCAGCTTCTATTGTAAATGGTATTGAGGCAGTAGTCACAGAAAGATTGATATATTCTACCACAATACTACCAGCTTCGCAATTGTCACCTATAAATGGATGTGTCCATTCAAAATTAGCACCACACACTAATGTGTCATTGACTAATGTTGTATCCGTTTGAGTATATGGAGCAAGTTGTGATAGTTGAAGTGTCCATGAAGTTAACTCTCCATCTCCATTTCCTGTAGCAAATACATCTAATATCCAATCTCCAAATGCAGATTCACCATAGTACACTTCCATGGATTGAAGTGGTTGATATATGTTGCCTCCTCCAAGTGGGTTACATGTAATACTTGCTTGACTTTCCAAAGCTTGATCATCTAAGTCTATATCCCAATCATCGGTACCAGCACATAATCCATCAAACAATGTAACTACAGTTCCTTGAGGTGAAGTTAAGGTTACAGTAACCTCACTCATATCTGGATAGTCTCCTTCAAGATCTATAATATTGACATCACTGACATCGAATACATCAGTCACATTGATAATTGATGTAGCACATGCTCCATTTGTAAATATCAAAGGTGTATCAGTACTCGGATAGTCAGTCATTTCTAATGAAGCACAATATGGTGCTTCAGTATCTAAGATTGTAATAGTAAAGCTACATGAAGCACTATTAGGAGCAGAACTCTGCATAGAAACTGTAACGCCATTATCTTCAAATATTGGCAATTCAGGATTGAAAATTCCAAAGCTAAGTCCAGAACAGCTATTACTTGCAGACCAATCATCTGCATTGTCCATATCTGGGAATCTTGATCTATATACATTACTTCCCATCAAGTCTCCTGTCCAATCAAATGTCGTTGGACTATAACCATTAAGTGCTATACCGTCAATTACATTATCTAACATACTTATTGTATAACCAACTCCTAATACAGGATCTACAGCATCAATATATACAGTGTAAACTTCACCGACTGGAACAATTGTTCCATTCGGTACATTTATTACCGTATCCAGAACACCTTCTCTAGATATATTTATACATGATAAATCTAATGTTGCAGGTCCAAAATTACTGATTTCTAAACCTACTTTATTGCCATCGTTTAGCACTTCAGTAATTAACAATATTGGTTGGTCAAAAACAGTATAAGTAACTGTATTTATACCTGCCGGGAATTTAGTACCACTTGCATCTTCAAGACCTCCAGCTACAAAATTTCCACTTTCATCTACTATCTCGTAAGTGATTGCTATATTATCTGGGCAATTATCTACTATATCAAAAGGACTTATATTATCAACTACAGCTCCACACATCGCAGGATCATTATTTATAGTCTGATCTACTGGACAGTTCATTGTAGGTGGTGTGTGGAAATCATTAACGATTACTTTCATCTCGCACGTATCTACATTTCCACTTTCATCTCGTGCTTCGAATGTTAAGATTGTAGTCCCAACTGGAAATAAACTACCAGTTGTCAATCCAGTATCGTCTATCTGCGTTACAATTACATCTC
>JAZGFO010000068.1:0-2023 GCA_036479655.1 Saprospiraceae bacterium | reverse complement strand
TGAAATTGATAGTAAGAAAATTCCTCACCTCAAGATCAAAACTACGCCACATATTGAACTGGCAAATGTTGTAACAAAATTTGGACATGAACCTAAATTTGATAGCTTAGGAGTACCTATACCTGATGGTATTCTTGCCGCCGCAGGTAATGATAAACATATTGCTATTATTGATTGGAATACAATGGAGGCATGGGATATGTTTTTAGTTACAAAGGATAAGAATGGTAATTGGAGTTCCGCTACAGGAATGAAATATCCACTTGATGGATCAGGAACATTTAAAAATTCTGACTTTGATGTTAAAATTAATGAATCTATTCATGGATATGGCCCAGGAGTGGCCTCAGGTTTACCTATCATTGCGGGAATAATAAGATATGATGAAATACAGAGTGGCAAAATAAGACATAAGTTAAGTGGAGCATTGAGATTTGTGGCATATCAAGAATATGTATATCCATCTACTTGGACAGATGGCAATTTTGATGGGGGGATTCCAGAAGGTGCAATTGTTCAGTTGGATCCACAATTAGATCTTTCGCAGTTTGATTTAACAAAAGAAGAACTTATCGTGGCTAAAGCATTGCAAGAATATGGATTTGTGGTTGCTGACTTCTCAGAAGGTTCTACAATTAGAGCAGAATGGCTCGGAGGTAATAAAGATAAAACTTGGGAAGGCAAACTGAGAGGATGGTCAGTACCAGGCGGTATTAAAACTATCCCTGTGAAAAATTATAGAGTGATTAATGTAGGAGACGTGCAAAAAGGAGGTGATAGAAAAAAAGATTTTTTTATGGGAAAGTTATACTTTGAAGGAGAACCTAAGCCAAAGAATTATAATTAATTTAATAATTAATCAAACATTAGTTATTGAAGAGAGGAATATTCAAATAAATATGGTCTTGCCCGTTGGGATTTACCCCAAATATATGGTTATTACTTTTTTCGTTCTACTACAAATGCTATCAATTCCCTTATAGAGACTCGTGCTTCATTGTCCGGAAACTCCTCCAATAAAGTAAAGGCCTTTTGCTGAAATTCTTTCATCACTTTTTCAGCATACTCTAAACCATTATTTTCTTTCACAAAAGATATAACTTCTTTTACTTTTTTAGGATTCGTACTATCCTTTTTGATAGCGTTGATTATATACTTTTTAGTTTTTTTATCTGTCTGCTGTAATGCATATATTAGCGGTAATGTCATCTTTTTTTCTTTGATATCAATACCTTTTGGTTTACCTATATTAGAATCCCCATAATCAAACAAATCATCTTTTATCTGGAAAGCCATACCAATAAATTCTCCAAGTAGTCTTGCTTTTTCAATTATAGACTCATCATCGGTAACTGATGCTGCCCCCGACATGCATGAAGATGCTATCAAGGAAGCTGTCTTTGCTCTAATAATATCATAGTAAACATCTTCTTGAATATCTAATTTTCTGGCTTTCTCCAATTGTAGCAATTCGCCCTCACTCATGCTTTTTACGGCAGTAGCCAATATGTGAAGATGCTTATATTCCTTATTATCCAATGCCAATAATAGACCTCGTGACAATAAATAATCCCCGACCAAAACTGCAATTTTATTTTTCCAAAGTGCATTAATTGAAAATAAACCTCGTCTTATATTAGAGTCATCTACAACATCATCATGAACCAATGTGCTCGTATGCATAATCTCTATTAATGATGCCGCTACGTAGCTACTATCATTAATTTTTCCACACATCTTAGCACACAAAAAAACAAACATCGGACGCATTTGTTTTCCTTTACGCTGTACAATATAATAAGTAATCTTGTCAAGTAAGGCTACCTTTGTCTTGAGTGCATTTTTAAATCGCTTCTCAAACTCAATAAGCTCTTGGCTAATTGGTGCTTTTATTTTATTGAGTTTTGATGACATGTATGCACTAAAAATTAATGAAAAAGGTTTTTAAAATTTAAGACACCAAGATACAATAATTTTATTATTCAATGATTTATAATTATAGACTTTCATGATTAGTTTTACA
>JAZGFO010000067.1:0-27333 GCA_036479655.1 Saprospiraceae bacterium | reverse complement strand
GAAGTAGAAAAATATCTAAGTGATGTCGCTAAAAGAGTGATTAAGTCTGGTGAAAGAGTGAAATTAACAGGTCATACTGACAATGTAGATTCTGATTCATTTAATCATAAACTTGGAATGCGACGAGCTAATATTGTAAAAAAATACTTGTTAAATAAAGGCGTTAAAGCCAATAAAATTATTGCACAGTCTAAAGGTGAAAAAGCCCCAATTGCTACTAATAGTAATAGTAAAGGTAGAGCCCAAAATAGAAGGACAGAATTGCAAATTATTAAATAAATAAAATAAAAATATTATGATGTTATTTTCATTATGTGACATACCATTTTGGTTATTATGGTTGTTACCTTTATTGTTTGCTCTTTGGTCATGGTGGTCTGGCAGCAACAAAAACAAAAAAATTGTTACTGATTATGAAGGAAGATTAGGTGGATTAAATTCCAAAATTAGTGGCTTAGAAAGTAATCTTTCGGAATCAGTAAGTAAGAAGAATAATTTAGAAAGCGATTTAGCTTTGACAAAAGGTAGAATGAGAGAAATGGAAGCTGCAAGTTCTAAATCAAGTAATTCTGCTAAAAACACTGCAAAGCTTACAGCAGACTATGACACTAAAATTTCTGGGCTTAATAGTAAAATAGGTGATCTTGAAAAACAACTTGCTAATGCCAAAAGTAACTCTAGTGACGCATCGAAACTTACAGCAGACCATGCTTCAAAAGTATCAGGCTTAAATAGTAAAATAAATGATCTTGAAAAACAATTGAGTACATGTAATAGTAAATGTAAAGAACTTGAAGGTAATGTAGCAAAATCTAAATCTAATGCTGCAGCTATTGCAACTACAGCAGAATCAAGTGAAAGCTACATCGAAAGTAGTGCCCCTTTACCAAAGGTTGACACTAAATATTCGGGCCTTAAGTTAGATAACTTACAACTTATAGAAGGTATAGGACCCAAGATGGAAGAAGTGCTAAAAGAAAATGGAATTAGCGATTTAGCCATATTGGGTAGTAAATCTTCAGCTGACATACAAGCTATACTTGACAAATATGGTGACAAATACAAGATTATGAACCCTAAAACATGGCCTCAACAAGCTAAGTTGGGAGCAGATGGTCAATGGAATGAATTGATAGTATTGCAGAAAAAATTAGATGGTGGTAAAGATAATGCAGTAGGAGAGACGGATTCTAAATTGGAAAATTACCTTGTAAAAACAGGTGCTTTAAAAAAATGGAGTCAAGATGATCTCACAGAAATAGAAGGCATAGGACCAGCAACTGACAAGCTATTAAGAGAGAATGGAATTAATTCTTGGAGAGACTTGGCAAATGCAAGTGTAGATAATATTAAAGCAATATTGGAAAAAGGTGGTTCACGATTTTCACTTGGAGATCCTACGACATGGCCAAAGCAAGCAGAATTAGCTGCCGATGGAGAATTTGATAAATTGCAAGAATATCAAGATTTTCTTGACGGTGGTAGAGGATAATACCTTTATAATTGTAATGAGTATACAGGCAGTATTTGTAATGAATACTGCCTTTTTTTTATTAAATAGATAGATAAAAATAGAATAATTTATCAGCTATTTATTTTTAGATTTCTAAGCCTTTTCTGCAATAAATACCATATTTACATTACAATAACTCTTATGAGTATTACCTATTGCTCCTATTGATGGATCAGAATATCCATATCGCCATTCAATCCAGCAATTTGGTACATCTAATCTGCAAAATGATAATGGTATGCCTTCAAAAGTATTCCCATAGAAAACAGAGTATGTTTACCCCAGACGAAATTAATCTCATAAAGGATCTGAATATAGTTATTATGTAGGTCTTTTACTTTTTTTAATTTATGTAATAATAAATTCTTCTCGCAAGGTAGGTATTAGGGGGATACCCTGATTTCTAATATATTAAAGTTAGTATCTTAGCATCATCTTAATATATGCATTATGTCTATAAAAGTAATCCCTTTTTTTAATTCTTCATTAAATCAAATATTATGAAAAAGGTTTTATTATTTACTATCCTTATATTTCAATTAAATTTTGGATTTTCTATAGAATATAATGTAGGGCCAGGGCAAACATACACCGAAGTAGGAGAAGCCCCTTGGATCTCATTACAAGCAGGTGATATTATTAATATTCATTGGAGAAGTACACCTTATCCAACAAAAGTATTCATGAGAGCCCAAGGAACTGCAGATAATCCTGTTATAATAAGAGGTATTCCAAATTCTGCTGGTGAATTACCAATTTTGACTGGAGAAAATGCAGTTACTGATCCACAATTTACTTCAGATCACTTTGATCCAGTATGGACAGAAACCTTATCTATGTTTTTAATATTTAGAGCTCAAACGGATAATTACAATACTTACAAACCAAAACATATTACATTTGAATATTTAGAACTTACAGGTGTGAAACCTGAGCACACCTTTACGGATCAATTTGGTCAAATTAGAAACTATAATATTTTTGGAACAGCTATAAATGCTATTGTCTGTGAAAACCTAACGGTGAGAAAGTGCAAAATTCACCATAACTCACAAGGAATTTTTACAAACACCAATGGTAATGAAGGGCAAATATCAAGAAATTTACTTATTGAGTACAATGAGATTGGAGAAAATGGAAATGTTGGAGATGATAGACATCATAACATTTATGCACAATCGGCAGGTACAATTATCCAATACAATAAAATAACTCCATTAATACCAGGAGCTTTAGGTTCTTCTCTCAAAGATAGATCATCAGGTACTATTGTAAGATACAATTGGATAGAGGCTTCATCAAGAGTATTGGACCTAGTAGAGACAGAAGATGGATATGATATATTGTCTAATGAACCTGACAATGACAATGTATTTATCTACGGCAATATTATAATAAATGACATAACGACATTGCCATTGTCATCTAGTATGATCCATTTTGGTCATGACAATTCTCCTGGAAGTGCAAAAAGAGGTACAATGCATTTTTTTAATAATACGGTCTATATTAAAGGTGATCAAACAGATTATTGGTATGTAAATCTATTTGATATTGTTGATGATGATAATGTTAGTACGACAGAAGCTAGTATAGATATGTATAATAATATTGTACATAAAGACGGTACAACTAATTTAAGATTAATGAGAGACGGTGGAGCGGTTACTTTATATGAAAATAATTGGTTACAAGATGATTATGCAGAATTGGGTTATGAAGCATCGGCAATTGTTACATATGACACTGATCCTATATTAGGCACTGATCCAGGATTTGAAAATGTTGCAATTTTAGATTTCGCACTTTCGGAAACTTCTTCTTGTATAGATATAGCTGGACCTATCCCTTCCTCATTAGACCTTTACCCATTGGACGAGGAATACATTTTACATGCCAATTCGGCACCTCGTGTAGCTATTGGAGGGGCGCTGGACTTAGGGGCTATTGAAGCACAATCCTCTACGTTGTCAGTAGATTTATTCTATTTTGGAGTTGAGTTGTCACAAAACAAAGAAACGATTGTTCTTGATTGGAAAACGCTTTCAGAAATTGATAATAAAGGTTTTGAAATTCAAGCAATAAATAAGAATGAAAAATGGGAAAAAATCGGATGGATAGATGGAAAATCTGAGGTGCAAATAAACAAATATAGATTTATCGATGACAACCCAAGAAAAGGGATCAATTATTATAGGTTGAAACAAATAGACAACAGTGGACTAACTGAATTTTCAGAAGTAAAAAGTATCGTTTTTAACGATCATCAAGAATATGTAATATTTCCTAATCCTGCATATTCTTCTATTGAGATAATACCATATAGTAATGACAGTTATAAGATATACGATAGTCATGGTAGGTTATTATTGACCGGAACGCGCAATAATTCTAAAATAGATGTGTCTCAAATAAAACAAGGAATATATATAATCACAATCTTTGATGGGAAAACAATAACCAATAAACGATTTGTAAAACAATAATTAAAAACAAAAAGTCCATAGAAAATTTAAATTTCTATGGACTTACTTGTTGACCCACTAGGACTTGAACCTAGAATGGCAGAACCAAAAACTGCTGTGTTACCAATTACACCATGGGTCATACTCAAAAGCGAGTGCAAATTTAGAACATTTCCATTTTTATAATACTCTTTTGGCAATTATTTTTCAAATTTTATAAAAAATTTTTATCAACTCTTGTTTTATAGGGCTTTTGACGATTTTTTTTGTGGAAAAATTAAAAAAAATAAACAAAATCATCAATTTAATGCCAAAGTATATCTCATTCCTTATAAAAGCAATATCTTAGCACCTCGAAAAATCCTACTCGTATTTTAAGAATAGAATAAGCAAAGAACAGATATAAAAATGGAGGAAGAAAAGAAGATAGAGCAATTTAATAAATATTCTAAAAGATTGAACCTGGCAAAAATAATCATGTGGGCGTTAGCTCTATTGATGGTGATTGGTATTGCTTTATTGTTCTGGACAATAAGTAAAGGAGATTTACCAACTTTCAAGCAATTGGAAAACCCTGAGTATGATTTAGCTTCAGTAATATATGATGCTAATAATGTACCATACGGTAAGTATTATGTAGAAAATAGAGAACCAATCAAGTACGAAGACTTATCCCCTCATGTAGTAAATGCATTGATATCAACTGAAGATGAGCGGTTTTTTAGTCATTCAGGAATTGATGTAATGGCATTAGTGAGGGTTGCTATCAAGACTGTAATATTTAGACAAAAAAGTTCTGGTGGTGGATCTACTATTTCTCAACAATTGGCAAAACTACTTTTTGAGAGACCGAGTATGAGAGGTATGGGTAAACTTAAAAGAACTAAAACCTTGATATCTACAAAATTTAAAGAGTGGATTACTGCAATAAAGCTGGAAAAAAAATATACAAAAGAAGAGATTATTGCCATGTATCTCAACAAATTTGAGTTTATAAATGGGGCTCATGGTATAGAAGCTGCAGCACAAACATACTTTAGTAAAAATCAAAATAAGCTTAATCCAGATGAGGCCGCTATTTTGATTGGAATGTTACAAAACCCAAGTCTTTACAACCCTAAGCGATTCCCTAAAAAAACTCAAGATAGGAGAAATGTTGTACTCAATCAAATGTATAAGTCTGATCATATATCAAGATCGCAATTAGATAGTTTATCTAAGAAAGAAATATTGATGGAACATTTTGAAAGAAAAACTCAAAGTGAAGGACCTGCTCCTTATTTTAGAAGCGAACTTACCAAATGGTTGAGAAAGTTATTCGTCGAAGAAGACATAACTAAATCAGATGGCTCAAGCTATAATATATACACAGATGGATTGAAGATATACACAACTATTGATCTCAATTATCAAAGAAATGCAGAAGAGGCATTGAAAGAGCATATGCAATGGAATCAAGAAAGATATTGGAGAACATGGAAAAGAAAAGATCCTTGGACATTTGAGGCAGATGATTTTCAAAAAGAGATAAGAGCGAATATGCTCGAAAGAAGAGTGAAATCATCTGACAGATATCTAAAATTAAGAACAAGATATTTGGATGAGGCTATAGCTAAAATACGTAAAAAAAATGCAGATCTACCACTATCAGATAATGTGATAAAGTCCTTGTCAAGGATAATAGATGGTAAAACATCAATGGAAGAAGAGATTGAGGCAGGGAAAATCAAAGTGATATATAAATCAGCATATTCAAAATTGCTAAAATCTGAAAATTGGACCGAATTATATCTCAAATGGATTGAATTGGTAAAAGAATATGATAAACGATTTGATACTGCGGTAAGAATGAAAATATTTGATTATGAAAATGGAGAAGTAGATACTTTAATGACTCCGTTAGATAGTGTCAGGTATCATGCAATGCATCTACAAGGAAGCTTATTATCTGTAGATCCAGCTACTGGTTATATTAAAGCTTGGGTTGGGGGTATCAATCATAAGTATTTTAAATATGATCACGTCAATAGTAGAAGAGCCGTAGGATCTACAATCAAACCATTTGTATATACTACAGCGATTTCATTACAAGGCATATCTCCATGTCAGACATTTGATGATATACAATATACAATAGCACCTGGTGATGCAAGTTTTAACTTGTTAGAAGAATGGACTCCTGCCAATGCCAATGGAGAATTTACAAATAATAAGTACAATTTATATCAAGGATTGTTGTATTCTAAAAATTCAATTACAGTACGACTTGTCAAAGAAATGGGTAATGTAAGAGTAATAAAAGAATTGCTGAGAAATGCAGGTATTGACACAGAATTAAAATTACATAACGGACAAATAGCAGTACCAGAATTGCCAAGTATTTGTTTGGGAGCGGTAGATTTGCCTTTGATGGCTATGGTCGGTGCTTATACCACTTTCTCTAATAATGGAAATTATACAGAACCTATATTTGTTACGAGAATAGAAGACAAAAACGGTAGAATTATTTATACTGGTATTCCAGATCGTAAGACGGCTATTAATCCACTATATAATGCTGTAATGGTCGATATGCTGCAGAATAATGTTGGTGGAAAATACGGTATGGGACTTAAATCCAAAGTTGGAGGAAAGACAGGAACGACTAACGATTATACAGATGGTTGGTTTATGGGCATTACTCCAAAATTAGTAACTGGAATATGGACAGGTGGTGATGATAAGTGGATTAGGTTTTTGACACTCGATGATGGTCAAGGTTATGTGATGGCAAGACCAATCTTTGAAAAATATATGAGAAGACTTGAAAAAGACTCAGCAGCAGTATATGATGCCACAGCAAATTTTGTTGATCCTCCGTCAGGATTTTTTGATCTTATTGATTGTGCTAAGTTTAAGTCAATGTCTCCTGAAGACGAACAATCAGCTATTTTGAAATCGAGAGAACAAAGAGATGAATTTGAGGAAGAATTTGACGATGAAGAATTTGATGATACTGAATATGACGATGAAGAGATTGATGAAGAATCAGATGATGATTTGGAAGAAGAATTTGATGACGAAGAATTTGATGATGATGGTAACTAAATATAATTTTTACCATTTTGAAAAACATTACATTCATTTGTTAGTTTTGAATACCTTTGAGCATTGATATAAAACAAAGATGAATCCACTAAATTTCTTATTTCATCTAGGCAAATTTGTAGATTGGCAACGCCAGGTATACAAACGCCCAGAAAACATGAAAATGTATTACAAAGAGTTGATTAGACAGATGTATGACATCGGTTTAGGATCATTACCTATTGTCTTTCTAATATCCATATTTTTAGGCGCCGTTACCGTTATTCAATTCTATTATCAGATGTCTGGTACACTTATTCCACCATATTATATAGGATACATATTGAGAGATATGATGATTATAGAGTTAGCCCCTACTTTTTCTAATTTACTATTAGCTGGTAAAGTCGGATCTAATATGGCCGCTGAAATAGGCGGAATGCGTCAAAAAGAACACATCGATGCCATGGAAATAATGGGCGTTAATACTTCTGCATATTTGGTAATGCCCAAGGTATTAGCTGCTATGATGATGATACCATTATTAGTATGCGTATCTGCAATTGTAGGTATTATAGGAGGTTATTTGTCAAGTGTCCCTTTTAATTTTTTCTCACATGATGATTATATTACAGGATTAAGATCATTTTTTACAGAATGGAATATATTTATCATGCTGGTCAAGTCAGTAGTCTTTGCATTTATACTTACTTCTGTTAGTTGCTATCAAGGATATTTTGTAAAAGGTGGAAGCATAGAACTTGGACAAGCAAGTACAAGAGCTGTAGTATATAGTGTAATACTAATATTAGTAGCTGATTATCTCATAGCCATTTTATTGACATGATAAAAGCAGAAAAAATATTTAAATCTTTTGGTGAAAATGAGGTGCTTAAAGGTATTGATTTTTTATTTGAAGCAGGCAAAACCAATTTAATAATAGGTCGTAGTGGTGCAGGTAAAACTGTATTGTTAAAGATTCTTGTTGGATTATTCAAACCTACAGAAGGGCAAGTATGGTATGATGATAGAGAGTTAAATTCGTTGTCAAAACAACAATTAAGAGATCTACGAACAGAAGTTGGTATGTTGTTTCAAGGAAATGCGTTATTTGATAGCTTAACGATAGAAGAAAATATTAAATTTCCAATGGAGATGTTTACTAAACGGACTGCCAAAGAGAAACAAATGCGTGTGGACGAAGTATTGGAGCGGGTTAGTCTAAAAGGTGTAAATTTGAAATATCCTTCAGAAATAAGTGGAGGCATGCAAAAAAGAGTAGGTATTGCTAGATCTATCGTATTGTCTCCTAAGTATTTGTTTTGTGATGAACCAAATTCTGGTCTTGACCCTAAGACTTCTATTACTATCGACGAATTGATATCAGATATCACAAACGAAAACAATATAACCACCATTATCAATACGCATGATATGAATTCTGTAATGGAAATTGGCGAAAAGATATGTCTTCTCAGTCAAGGAAAATTGGCATGGCAGGGAAATAAAAACGAAGTACTTAATTCTAATAATGAGAAAATGTACAACTTTATTTTTGCTTCTCCTTTTCTCCAAAAGTTAGTTGATAATACTAATAAGGATAATCTTCAGAATGACATGATGAATAGTTAGATTATTCAAAAATAAAAATGAAATATGATTAATACAACTCCCAGTCGTAGCTTGGCAATGGAATTAGTACGAGTTACGGAGGCAGCAGCTATATCTGCTGCTAAATATGTAGGAAAAGGTGATAAGATAGGTGGCGACGGTGCCGCTGTCGATGCTATGAGAGCAGTGTTAAGCACTATTGATATAGCAGGTGTAGTAATTATAGGTGAAGGCGAAAAAGATGAAGCGCCTATGCTGTTTAATGGAGAAAAATTAGGTACAGGACATGGACCAGTTGTAGATATTGCTGTCGATCCAGTTGAAGGCACTACCTTTTTAGCATATGGACAACCTAATTCGATTTCTGTGATCGGGGTTTCAGACAAAGGGAGTATGTGGGATCCAGGAGATTCTTTCTATATGAATAAAATAGTAGTAGGACATAAAGCTAAACATGCAATAGATATTACACTTTCTACAGAAGAAAATCTACTAAATATTGCTAAAGCACTTGATAAATCAATTGATGACTTGACCGTCTTTGTATTGAATAAACCTAGACATATAGACCTAATCAACAAAATTAAAGAAGTAGGTGCTAGAGTTGTTATCCAGAGTGATGGAGATGTTATGGGCGCATTGCTCGCTATTATTCCAGATACATGTATTGATGTTTTGATGGGTATTGGTGGTACTCCTGAAGGGGTAATTACAGCCTGTGCGGTAAAATCACTTAATGGAGGTATGCAAGGAATGAGATGTCCTCAAAAAGAAGACGAAATCAAACTACTAAAATCTAAAAAAATAGATATTAACGAAGTGCTAACTTTGGATACCTTAGTTAATTCTGATAATGCTTTCTTTTCAGCTACAGGTATTACTGATGGTTCATTCTTGTCAGGTGTAAAAATAGATAGCAGTAATGAAAACATCACGACACACAGTATTGCAATGCATTCCGCTACCAATACAATTAGATATATTAAAGGAATACATAAGGTGAAGTAGTTTTTCTTATATGCTGTCTTATCAGACAGGATTTCATTTTTTTTCATTGATAAAAAAAACTACTGCCAATTACACCAGACCGTCATTTAGAGCTTAGCGTTAGAGAGGCAAAAGCGTTAAGAGCACAAACAAGACTTGAATTTTTTTTGGTTCGTTTTTTTGTTTCAAAAAATAAGAATGACCGCCCGAACGGCGAGTGGGTTATATACACTAATAAAAAATCTAAATGCACATATACCATTAATTTAACTATTTTTGCGGCAGTTATCAATAATATAATAAATATTCAATGATTAATAAACTCAATGCAATTAAGGAGCGATATCACTATCTTTTAGAAAGGATGTCTGACCCTGAGGTTAGTAGTAAGCCTAAAGAATTTGCCAAGGTAAGTAAGGAGTACAAAAGCCTTGAAGAGATTGTAAAAAAATCGGATGAGTATATCAATATTATAGGTAATATTGAAACAGCAAAGGTGATGAGTAAGGATAGTGATCCTGAAATGAAAGAAATGGCAAAAATGGAGTTGGAAGAACTGAACCCATTAAAGATTAAATTGGAGGACGATATCAAAGTTTTATTGATACCCAAAGATCCTGAAGATAGTAAAGATGTTGTTTTTGAAATACGATCTGGAGCTGGAGGAGATGAAGCAAGTATTTTTGCTGGAAACCTTTATAAAATGTACAGTAAATATTTTGATACAAAAGGATGGAAAACAGAATTAGTAGATGTTAATGAAGGTACAGTAGGAGGTTACAATAAAATCGTAATGGAAGTATATGGAAATGATATATATGGACATTTAAAATTTGAATCTGGAGCACATAGAGTACAAAGAGTACCTAAGACAGAAAGTTCTGGAAGATTACATACATCAGCAGCGACAGTAGCGGTAATTCCAAAATTTGAAGAAGAAGAAATAAATATCAAAAAAGATGACTTAAAGACAGACACTTTTAGAGCAAGTGGAGCAGGTGGACAACATGTCAATAAAACAGAGTCAGGTGTTAGGTTTACGCATATTCCTACTGGAATAGCAGCAGAAAGTACAGATAGTAGGTCTCAACATAAAAATAGAGAAATAGCATTATCTAGATTGTATTCTAAGGTTCAAGAAGTTGTAAGAGAAAAGGCTTATCAAGAACAAAAATTAATAAGAAAGTCTCTTGTTGGTGGTGGAGATAGATCAGACAAAATTAGAACTTACAATTATCCTCAAAATAGAGTTACCGACCATAGAATTAATCTTACCCTGTATAGCTTGGATAAAATTATCGCAGGTCAGTTGGATGAAGTTATTGAAGCATTACAATTAGCTGAAAATGCTGAAAAAATGAAAGACGGTATTGAATAAGAACTAGATTGATTGATTTTTTATCCAAATAACAACAGTCGAAAGTAAATAAAGCTACACTTTATCAATATTTAATGTTTTTCTGATGATTTTCTGCCATTTTGACACAAAACTTCTAGTGGCACAACCTTTGACTATATCATTATATAATTAAAAAAAAATATAATGGCAAAAGGTAAAATATCCGTACAAACGGAAAATATATTCCCAATCATCAAAAAATTTCTTTACTCTGATCAAGAGATTTTTTTAAGAGAGATTGTTTCTAATGCAGTAGATGCAACTACTAAGTTGAAAACATTATCTTCTAAAGGCGAAATTAAAGGTGAAATTGGTGACACTACGATCGAAATCACATTAGATAAAGATGCAAAGACATTGACTATTTCTGACAAAGGAATAGGGATGAGTAAAGAAGAAGTTGAAAAATATCTCAATCAAGTTGCATTTAGTTCTGCAGAAGAATTTTTGGAAAAATATAAAGATGACGCTACTATTATAGGTCATTTTGGTTTAGGTTTTTATTCTGCATTTATGGTTGCTGCCGAAGTGGAAGTAATCACTAAATCGCATAGAAAAGATGATAAATCATCAAAATGGACATGTGACGGTAATCCAGAATACACGCTTGTGTCAGCGGATAAAAAAGAAAGAGGAACAGATGTAATCCTTCATATAAGCGATGACAGCGTCGAATATCTTGAAGAGACTAAAATACAATCCTTATTAGACAAATATTGTAAGTTTTTGCCCGTAACCATCAAGTTTGGCACAAAAACGGAAACCACTTATGAAGGGGAAGGTGATGATAAAAAAGCAATAGAAACAGAAGTTGATAACATTGTAAATAACCCTCATCCACTATGGAAGAAAAAACCAACAGGTATAACACCAGAGGAATATAAAGCTTTTTATTCTGAATTATACCCAAGCAGTCAACCGCCATTATTTTGGATTCACCTTAATATTGATTATCCATTTAATCTAACGGGAATACTATATTTTCCTCAGCTAATGAATAATATTGAGGTTCAAAAAAGTAAAATACAACTCTATAGTAATCAGGTATATGTGACGGACAATGTAAAAGAAATTGTACCAGAATTTTTAACATTACTTCATGGCATAATCGATAGTCCAGATATTCCATTAAATGTAAGTAGATCTTATTTGCAATCTGATAAAAATGTAAAAAAGATAACTTCTTATATTACTAAAAAAGTAGCAGATAAATTATCAAGTTTATTCAAAGAAGATAGAGCACTTTACGAATCTAACTGGAAAGAAATTGGGACTTTCGCTAAATACGGAATGATATCAGAAGAAAAATTCCATGAAAAAGCTATTGATTTTGTTTTGCTAAAGAATATTGAAGGTAAATATTTTACGATTGAAGAGTTTCAAAAGAAAATTGAAGAAACTCAGAAAGATAAAAACGATAGAATAGTATATCTCTATACTAATAATGCTACAGCGCATCATAGTTATATCAAGTCTGCACAATCCTATGGATATGAAATATTAGAATTAGATAATGTCATTGATAATCATTTAATTCAACATTTAGAATACAAATTAGGCAATGTAACTTTTGTAAGAGTAGATTCTGATACTGCAGATAATCTTGTACAAAAAGATGAGACTAAAGAATCTGTACTAAGTGAAAGTGAAATAGAAAAAGTAAAATTACTATTTACAGAAGCGTTGGGAGATTTAAAAGGAGGACATATAGAACTAAAGGCGCTGTCACCAGAAGATCATCCTGTAATGATTACGAAGCCAGAGTTTATGCGAAGAATGAAAGAGATGCAAATGATTCAAGGAATGGATATGAAAGGTATGCCAGACACACATAATGTAGTCATCAATACCAATCATCCATTAATAGTAACAAAGTTGCTAAAAATGAGAAGTACGGATAAAAAGGAAGACTTTGTGAAGTACCTTCATAATCTTGCAAAGCTTAATCAAAATATGCTTAAAGGTGAAGATATGACCAATTTTATAACCAAGAGTATTGAGTTTATGAGTTAGTCAATATCACATTAAAGTTCTAAAATCGCTATTCTGTTAATTTACAGAATGGCGATTTTTTTTGCACAGCTTTATTACATCACCTCTGCTACTACAAATATACTTCCTGCTATTATAATCAAATCTCCTTCTCCTGCATTGGCTTTAGCTATTCTAAAAGCAACAAGTACAGAGGAATAATCATAACCATCTAATCCAACAAGTTTAGCTTTGCTCATCAATTCTGTAGAGTCCATACCTCTTGGGATATCTGCTTTAGCAAAGTAATATTGAGCATCTTTTGGAAGGATAGATAATATTTTTGAAATATCTTTATCCGATACTGTCCCCCATACTATATGAAGATTAGAGTATTCAAGTTGCGCTATTTGATTAGTAAGATGATGTACACCAGCTTCATTATGAGCACTATCCAAGATAATTGTTGGTTTGTGACTAACTGTCATCCAACGACCAATATAATGTGTTAATTTATGGATATTAGATACTCCATTCGATATGGATATTGGATCTAATTTAAATTCATTTTTAAGTGAGTATAAAGCAAATAGGGCAGTATTTATATTTTTTAGTTGATAAGCATTAGTCAATGAAGTCTTAATGTTTTCTATCCACCTAAGATCATTAACATTAAAATTCAGATTGTATTCTGTTTGATCTTTTGATACTATATCGAGATGAGATACTTGATCGGCAACTGTAATTTGACTTTTATTTTCAATGGATTTTTTCTCAAATATTGAATATATATCTTGTTGTGTTTCTCCAATAATTACAGGAATATTGGGCTTTATTATCCCTGCTTTTTCAAATGCTATCTCAGTTAATGTACTCCCCAACATTGATTGATGATCCAAACTAATATTGGTAATTATTGAAAGTATAGGTAAGAGTACATTGGTGCTATCTAACCTACCTCCTAAGCCAGTTTCTATAATAGCTACATCTACCTTTTGATCAGCAAAATATTGGAGTGCAAGAGCTACAGTAATTTCAAAAAATGAAGGTTGAATTTTTAAAAACGCTTCTTTATAATTTTCTACAAAATCTATAACTGCTTGTTCTGTAATAAATGTTCCATTGATTTTTATTCTCTCCCGATAATCTTTGTAGTGAGGCGAAGTGTACAGAGCTACTTTATAGCCATTGGCTTGTAGTCCTGCAGCTATAATATGTGCTACAGATCCTTTTCCATTGGTTCCAGCAATATGAATAGACTTAAATTTTTCTTGAGGATTATCCAATAATGTACAAAGTGCAATAATGTTTTTTAAATCTTTTTTAAACGCCGCAACTCCCTGACGTTGATACATCGGTAATTGTCGAAATAAAAAAGTAGTTGTTTCTTTATAATTCATTATAAAAATTACGATTTTTGGATAGCAAATTGTGAGGTGCTAAATTATTCAGTTAGCCATAAGTTCTTTTGCGTTTTCAAGAGCTGCTGCAGAAGGTGGATTGCCACTAAGCATTTTAGCTATTTCTATAACTCTACTCTCTTTATCTAATTTTTTGATTGCTGTTACGGTACGATCTGCTTTATCATTTTTATGTACAAAATAATGACTATCTGCCTTCCCTGCTATTTGCGGACTATGGGTAATGGATATGACTTGATGTTTTTTTGCCAACCCTGCTAATATTATCCCCATTCTCGCTGCTACTTCTCCAGAAACACCTGTATCTATCTCATCAAATATGAGTGTAGGTAATGTCATAGCATCAGCCACCAATGATTTGATACATAATGTCAATCTAGATATTTCTCCACCAGAAGCTACGTTTTTTAGCGGTAGATAATCACTTCCTTTATTAGGACAGAATAAAAATGTAATTTTATCCATTCCTGAAGGTCCTGGTTTTTCTAAAGGTTGAATATCTACTTTTATGTAGGCATGTTCCATTGAGAGCGGGACCAACATTTGGTGTATTTTTTTCTCAAAAGACGGTGCCGTAATTTTTCGTTTTTCTGAGATTATTTTAGCTTTCTCAACAAGTATTTTTTCAAGCTTAATAATAGTAGATTTCAAAGTGTCAATATCAGAAGTAATATCACCAAATCCTTGTAGTTGATTATATATCTTATCTTGAATATTTAAAAGCTCGTCGAGTGTATTTACGTTATGTTTTTTTTGTATTCTGTAAATGAGGCTTAATCTATTATTCAATTCTTCGATTAGTCCTTCATCGTATTCGGTTGATTCTGCAATATTACCACTTTCGATAGCTATATCTCTTAATTCTTCTTGGACACTTACCAATCTTTCATACAACTGTGCAAGCATGTCGTCTGCTGACATGACACTTGACAGATCACTTATTATTGTCTGCAATGTATTAGTAATACTTGTGTCGCCATCTTCCAATGTATGATTGATAAGCGCAGCAACTCTTGTTATTTCTTCAGCGTTCGAGAGTTTATCAAGTTGTTTTTCTTTTTCTATTTGTTCTCCATTAATAAAAGCTGCTTCGTCAAATTCCTTCATTTGAAAACTTAGAAAATCAATTTCTTGATTTGCTATTTTATGTCGCTCTTCTAATATATGTAACTGTTTTTTTGCATCTTGATACTTCGTATAATCTTCTTGATAAGCAGTGACTAATTTGGTCGTTTTTGCCAATCCATCTATGGTCTTTGTCTGAAATGATACACTATGCAGATCTAAAGTATCAAATTGCTGATGTAGATCAATGAGATGATCACTTAATGATTTTAACAAAGATAGATTTGTTGGTTCGTCATTGATAAATGCCCTACTCTTACCATTAGGACTGATCACTCTACGAATGATCAATTCTGGCTCATAATCTAAATCTTCGCTTTTAAAAAAACTTTTTAGCTTATATTCTGAAATGTCAAACACCCCTTCCACGACACATTTTTTATCAGCTTCATACAATACTTTAGTATCAGCTCTCTTACCCATTATCAGTCCCAATGCACCTAACAAAATTGACTTTCCCGCTCCTGTTTCTCCAGTTACAATCGTTAATCCTTTGGTTAGATCCAATTGGAGTGCTTCGATAATTGCGTAATTTTGTATTTCTAATCTTTTTAGCATATTTAATTGTAATGATTATCTAATTGTGTGTGGTTTTTAACCCTAATTCAAAGTTATTTCTTTCTATTGCTAATTTTATTAATTCACTTACTAGTTCTTTATAAGGGAGTCCTGAGTGTTCCCATAATTTGGGATACATACTATTGTTAGTAAATCCCGGTGAGGTGTTTACTTCATTGACAATCATTTTTCCATCTTTTTGTAAAAAAATATCTACTCGAGTAAGCCCACAACATTCTAAATTTATGTATGTATCTAATGCTAGTTTTCGAGCTTTATTCGACAGTTCTTGGGCAATGTCAGCAGGTATAATAAGGCTAATACCATCCGTATTGATATATTTTTTTTCAAACGAATACCATTCAGTCTTTCCCAATTCTCCAATCACACTTGCTTTAGGATTTTGATTACCTATAACTGCACATTCTATTTCTCTACCTTCTATTTTTTCTTCAATTACTACCTTAGGATCATATTCAAATCCCATTTTTACTGCTTTGTCAAAACTTTTTTTGTCAGTTACATAAGATATACCGACAGACGAACCAAGATTTGCTGGTTTGATAAATAATTCTTTACCCAATTTAACACTTACTTCTTCATAGCTAATATGGTCATTATATCCTTTTCTTAAAGTGATAAAATCAGCAACATTTATTCCTGAATTTTTTAATAATCGTTTTGTAACATCCTTGTCCATACCTATTGCTGATCCCAAAGTACTACAGCCAACGCAAGGAAGATTTGCCATTTTTGCCATGCCTTGTATTGATCCATCTTCACCATATGTGCCATGAAGTATAGGATATAAAAGATCAATCTTTGCAATTATTTTTCCTGTTTTTTTACTTATTATATTACCTTTTCCAGGGTTATGATCTAAGTACACTTCATCATCATAATGCGGTAAGCTAATCATTGCTGCATCGGTAGGGTTAGATAATTGCATTTCCCTTCCTTCTTGCCAATGCCAGTTTCCTGATTTGTCAATTGGCAATAATACTACTTCGTATTTATTGGTATCTATGTTTTTAAAAACATTTTGTGCAGACAGAAGCGATATGTTATGCTCAGGTGATTTACCACCATAGAGTAGTCCTACTTTTGTTTTTTCCATATTTCAAAATATTAAATATTATACAAAAGTGCAAAATTAATTGATTGTCTATCCGTAATATTAGAAAAACTATCAAATTGATAATATGGCATTACACTTAATCCTTTTCTGATCCATAACATTGTACCTATTTCAAAACTGTTAGTATCAAAACCGTCAGACCATTTTTGAGCGGTATTCTTAGTGTATCCAAGATAAAGATCTAACCATTTTATAATATTCATTTCTAAATGTCCAGCATAGGAAAATATACTACTATTGTCATTAAAATCAATTTCTGTTTTAATATATCCAAAAACTGTTAAGTTGTTTAGTAGAGATTTTTCTAATAGAACATTTAGTGCTGGACTGACCGATACAGTATTTCTATTTACAGTAAGGTTAGCTGTTGCTATTGTACTTATTGCAGGGGTTAATTTACGTTGACCAATCCATTTTGTTTTTACACCAATTGTAGAATACTGTTTGCCATTTTGATAACCACTCCATTGATACTGTAATTCCCAATTGGACGATATACCATACCTTAATCGAGTGTTTAACAAATAATCATTAGGACTATCTTTTTTTTCTGCAAAATCTAAATAGGTTTCGCTCAATAACGTTTGAGGGTTTACAATACTGGATTTAATATATCTTGATGGTTTTGATTGAGCATTTATTCTAAAAGAAAAACAAAGAAGAACGCTTAAGAAAAACATATATTTCAACAGCGGTTTAAAAGCATATTTAGAAAAAATTATTTTTTGCATTTTATATTTTATTTAAAATCTTAAAAAGATGAATAACAAATCAAACTGATGTAAAATACGTACAATTTGATGAAAAAACATATTGAAAAGTGTAATTTGTTAATTTCACTATAGTATTACAAGTTAACTACCTATATTTAGGTCGATAAATATAATTTTATAATAATGATTAAGTATACACTATTTATTTTATTTTCAATGTTTCTATTGATTGAAGTCCAAGCTCAATCAGAAACAGATATTGATGCACAATATATTAAGAAGATCCACGATTATGCATTGACAAAATCCCAATGTTATGATTGGCTAAATCACCTAAGTACAGACATTGGAGGAAGATTAGCTGGTAGCGAAAATGCAGAAAAAGCAGTAAAATATACCAACTTTCTGATGGATACTTTAGGCTTTAATACTACATGGTTGCAACCTTGTAAAGTAAAAAAATGGAACAGAGGAGACAAAGAAGAAGTCTCTATTATCTATGAAAATAAGACTATAAAATTAAACGCCTTGGCTCTTGGCAATTCTATTGGAACACCTTTAGAAGGTATTACTGCCGAGGTTATTGAAGTATTCAGTCTTGATGAAGTTGAAGAAATAGGAACGACTGGAATTAAAGGTAAAATTGTGTTTTTTAACAGACCTATGGATCCTACTCAATTGCGGACTTTTAATGCCTATGGTGGAGCGGTTGACCAACGAGTTTATGGACCTTCAAAAGTTGCCAAATATGGAGGTGTAGCAGCTATAGTGCGTTCAATGACACTTCGCCAGGATGATATTCCACATACTGGCACTTTAGTATATAATGAAAACTCACCAAAAATACCGGGACTTGCAATAAGTACCAATGATGCCAATATGCTTAGTAAAAAAATAAAAGCAGGGAAGGTAACTATGAAAATTAAAACAAACTGTGCTCCCGGTGAGATAGTAGAGTCATATAATGTAATAGGAGAAATAAAAGGCACAACATATCCGAATGAAATAATAGTTATTGGAGGTCACCTTGACAGTTGGGATGTGGGAGGAGGAGCACATGACGACGGTGCAGGATGTGTCCATTCTTTAGAGGTGATACATATATTAAATGGACTGGGCTACAAACCTCAAAGAACCATAAGATGTGTGATGTTTATGAATGAAGAAAATGGTCTTGCTGGGGCAAAAGAATATGCCAAGATATCAAATGAAAAAGGAGAATACCACTTGGCATCATTAGAGTCAGATTCAGGAGGATTTGTACCTCGTGGATTTCGATTTGATGCTCATGCTGATGTATTCAAACCTTTTTATGCAAGTGTAAGTAAATGGTTACCATTGTTGGAAAGTTATGGATTATATTTTACAACAGGTGGTTCTGGGGCAGACATTGGACCACTAAAAAGTCAAAAAGGACTTTTGATAGGTTTGATACCAGATTCTCAGCGTTATTTTGACTATCATCATACCAACATTGATCAAATAGACGCTGTCAATAAAAGAGAATTAGAATTGGGTGCCGCCGCTATGGCTTCACTGATATATTTAATAGATAAACATGGACTAAAATGATGTATTTTAGCGATAAAAAAGATGTAGTTACTATCGGATCATTAGATTTTGTAATCTACATTAGTGCCAGAGAAATTCAAAATAGAATTAGAGAAGTTGCACTAAAAATTGAATCAGAATATAGAGATCAAAATCCACTATTTTTGGTGATTTTAAATGGCGCATTTATGTTTGCTGCTGATATAATACGAAATATGGATATAGCCTGTGATGTGACATTTGTTAAAGTGTCAAGTTATAAAGGATTGGCAAGTACAGGTAAACTTAATATTCAAATGACAAATGAAAAAGACCTAAAGGGTAGGACCGTTATAGTTTTGGAAGATATTGTTGATAGCGGTTTTACAATGAATAATTATATGCCAGTTATTCTGTCTCAAGATCCTAAGTCTGTAGATATTTGCACTTTTTTAGTTAAGCCAGAAGCAACAAAATTTGATGTTGATATTAAATATTCTTGTTTTAATATTCCTGACAGATTTGTAATAGGCTATGGTCTTGATTTTGATGGTGCTGGTCGAAATCTACCTCACTTGTACCAACTTATTGAAGAAATATAGCGTTATATAAGTAAAATTATTAAAATGAGTATAAAATACAATTCACCAGTAATATTGACTTTTGCATTAATATGCACAGCGGTATTTTTTGCAGACAAATTTTTAGCTGGTACTTTAATGGGGTTTTTCTCAGTTGGTACTACAGTCAATTGGACAGATCCAATATCCATATTTAGTCTGTTTTCTCATGTAATTGGACATGGGAGTATGGAACATTTATTAGGTAATATGACTTTTGTATTATTATTAGGCCCTATAATTGAAGAAAAATATGGTTCTCGGTTTACTATAATGATGATAGTAGCAACAGCGTTTATAACAGGGATATTGAATATTTCATTTTTTAGTACAGGGTTATTGGGAGCTTCTGGGATTGTTTTTATGTTGATCCTATTAGTATCATTTACTAATGTAAAAGGAGGTCAAATACCCTTGACCTTTATTTTGGTTGCATTATTGTTTGTTGGCAAAGAAGTTATTCAGAGCTTGGGGACAGACCATGTTTCACAGTTTGCCCATATTATAGGCGGTGTATGTGGTAGTATATTTGGGTTTGTCGCCAAGAAAGAGAAAAAAATGGTGACATAAAATGTTACAATGGTTTTTATAGAAGAGCAACAATTTAGTGATCTTATATTTAAAGATTTTCCTATAAAAAAAGGGGAGTATGCTTACTGTATTTTTACCAATTGTGATTTTTATGAGGCCGACCTATCAAATTATAATTTTAACGATTGCGAATTTTTAAACTGTAATTTTAGTCTAATAAAGACAGAGCAGACTGCTCTTAGGAATATAAGATTTGTAGATTGTAAATTAATGGGTGTACATTTTGATGAATGTAATCAATTTGGGTTATCAATGTCTTTTAATAACTGTATAGTTAGTCATTGTATATTTGATGGAACTACTCTTAAAGGAACAATGTTTGAAATACAAGATTGTTAGAGTCAGATTTTACTAATAGTAATTTGATGAATGCAGTTTTTGATGCTTGTGATTTGGCGGGTGCAATTTTTATAAATTCAAATCTTGAAAATGCAGATTTTAGGACAGCATCAAATTTTATTATTGACCCCACCGATAATAAGATAAAAAACGCAAGATTTTCTCCAAATAATATTGAAGGGCTTCTGACAAAGTTTAAAATTAAATTATCACATTAAATTATCAATGAGAGTATCTATTATAATTATATTATCAATCGCTTTACTAACCTTAACTTTAGGAAAAGGTACATCATCTGTTAGTAGCATAGATGCTATAGACAACCCTTGTAAAAACACCAATACAAGCTTTATATCTGGAGAAAAATTAATCTACAAATTATACTACAATTGGAAGTTTGTGTGGATTCCTGCTGGAGAAATCACCTTTGAAGTACAAAGTATTGGAGATAAATATCAAATGACTGGAATTGGAAAAAGTTATTCTTCTTATGACAATTTTTTTAGAGTGAGAGATTATTATGAGGTCATAGTAGATACTATGTCACTTAGCCCAATATCATTTGTTAGACATATTGAAGAAGGTAATTATAGAAAGTTTGATAGCTTATATTTTGATCAATCTTCTAATCTTGTACATTCGTTTAACGGTAAAAACAAGGCAACTGCAAAAACAGAGTCTTACGAAATAGACCCCTGTATGATGGATTTAATCTCCGTTTTCTATAAATTGAGAAACACCGATACAGAAAACTATAAACCAGGATCGTTTTTAGATTTTAACATGTTTTTAGATAGAGAAATCTACCCTATCCATGTCGTTTATGAAAAAAATGAAAATAAAAAGATCAAAGACTTAGGGACTTATAACTGTTTGAAAATAAGACCAGAACTTATTGTTGGTAATATATTTAAGGAAGGGGATGTAATGAATGTATGGGTATCAAATGATAAAAACAAAATACCACTAATGATCGAATCCCCCATATCTGTTGGGTCTGTAAAAGGAGTACTAAAAAACTATTCTGGACTAAGACACCCTTTTTTGAATGCTAAAAAGTGATCTACAATGAGTAAAATACATATAATTTTTGGACCACAAGGTGCTGGAAAAACAACCTATTCTAAGAAACTATCAGAAGAAGTAAAGGGAATTCACTTATCAATTGATGATTGGATGTGGAAACTATTTGGAGAAGACTTACCAAAACCTATGAATCTAAAATGGATTATGGAAAGAGTAGAAAGATGTGAAAAACAAATCTGGTCAATCTCTACTCAAATATCTGAAAGCGGAAGCGATGTAATTCTTGATCTTGCATTTACCAAAAAAGCAAAAAGAGAATTATTCAAAACATTGGCAGATGACCAAAACATACCAACTCAAGTACATTTGTCAATGCTCCTCATTCAATAAGACGAAGACGTGTACTAGAAAGAAATATTGAAAAAGGAGAAAATTTTTCATTTGAAGTAACACCAGGGATGTTTGATTTCATGGAAACCGAGTTTGAAAAGCCAACAGAAAAAGAGCTTATTAAAGCTATTATTATAGATACGACTTCTTACTAATTTTGATTCAAGAAATTTGCCTGAAAAGAGTTCATAACAACAAAAACAGCAGTCAAAATAATCATGCAAATCATGGTTAAGACGATGAATAACTACTTATCGATAGTTTTTAAAAACGGGAGGTTTGGTTTCGTTTAATAATAATATAGCATTAAACCGTCTGGCAGGTATAAAGTGTACATCGCCCCCACACTCTGGCTCAAAAGAATTTATTGATTGATGTTGCCACTCTTTATTATCGTTAGTGTAATCAGGTAAATTAACAAATACATTTTTACCGTACTTAGTGGTAAGCATCCCTTCAATATAGGAATCATCAGCAATGTCAAATGGACTATTTGTTTTTGCCCAATGCTGATAATACGCTCCTTTTTTTACATACATTCCTATACTAAAATATTCATCCTTGTATTTTTCTTTAAGGTAGTGTCCCATCCATTTTATTTTGTTAGTACTATTACCCAAGTTTTCAATATGTCCATTATGTCCCCAAATAATTGCTTTTTTATTAGGGTATAGTTTGTCTAAAATAAAAATTACATTTTCGGCCATTAACCTATCTTTGATAGCCAAACCTTTAGTAAAATATTCTCCAAACGAAAAATCTACCATTTTTACATATCCTTCCAAGGTCCTGTTTATTATATCCAATTCGGTTTGTGTAACCTTCAATTCGAGAATGTCCTCCTTGTTGTCTTTAATTATCGCTTGAGCAAGATGAACAGAGCTTAAAAATCTATCTTTATGTTTTTGCCATAAAATTTTATCATTTTTTTCGGCATGCATAGTATAAAAAAAGTTTAATCCTTGTTTTACACTATCTTGAATAACTTTTGGCTCTATACGTTTGATGATATGCATCAATTTATATTCAAAAGTTTTACCTGTTCTTTGACTTTCAAAACCAGCAAAAATTAATTTCTTTTCTGTTTCACTTTGGTTTTTTATATAGTTAAATAATGGTGCCATTTGCTCACTCATAAAATTACCAAACACTGTACTTTTTCTTAACTGTAGGGAATCTATTTGTTGAATATTTTGCCATGCAAGATTGACATCTCCCATTCCTGCTTCTAATAAAAACAATTCATATCCCAATTCTTTATGAAGGTATTTTACCATTTCTACTTTCAGCGACATTAAATCTCCACATCCATGAGAAGATTCTCCAAGAGCTACTATTCGTTTACCTTTTAGAGCTTTTTTGAGATAGCTAAAATCGTTGTTTTGAGGATTAAATTTATGTACATTTATATTTTTTGACGTACAACTTACTAATATTAGAATAAAAAAAATAAGAATTGATATTGTTTTACTGAAAGTCATATTTGACTATTTTTTAATTTTAAAAATTGTGTCAATTACTGACTTTGTCATAATAAAAACCACTTCTCTACCAACTGGGGTGATTGGGCTATCGTCGTCTATTTCAAGAGAATCTTCGACAAATGCTAAAAGGTCTTCTTGTTCATAATTTTTAAATAATGGTGTTATCCTATCTCTGAAAAAACCTTTAGGTGTCTCTTGGTAAACTTCCCAATTGGTTTCTTCATTCTCTGACAAGAATACATCTGCTAACTCTTCAATATTTATTTCTCCAGCTTGACAAGATCTTATAATAATGAGCACCAAATACCAAGCGATGTCCTTTTCTTCTTCAGTGAGTACTTCACTACTTTCTTGTGTAAGAAAAGCTAATAACGCTGGTTGGCTATCCATCAACTCATTTAGTGACTCTTCATAATATTCTGTATTTTGAATATACTTTTCTACAATACTATCAATAATTTCTTCTGCTATCATTTTCATCATTATTTATACAAAAGTATCTATTTTTTCAACAAAATCTTTGTTAGTAAATAATTATCCTATGTATTGTCTAATATTTTTAACTTTATTGTCGTTAATTCGTAGTGCGAAGTTTTTCCCGATAATTAACTCATTTTTGAGTCTATATGATAACATTGATTATTTTGTCATTTAACTCTGCAATTAATTCAACAATGAAACAAATTCTTTTAGCACTCTTTTTATTTTCTGCATCTCATTTATTGACCGCCCAAGAAGGTGGTATGCGTGTTTTTGCTGGTATGTCTTCTATGACAAACCAAGACATAATTGCCAACCCTGAAGGTTTTGCCCATAGTGGTTATCATATCGGTGCAGATGGTCGGTTAATGTCAGGTACAATGTCTTTTGTAGTTGGAGGCAAATATACAGTACTCTCAAGAAGTCCTGTTGAATCATTTAAATTATCTGGCCACAATGGCAAACTATCTACTATAAGCGCCCGTGGAGGATTAGAGTTTTCGCTATATAATATTACAAATATCATCAGAATAAGATCAAAAATATTAGCTTCTATAGATATGGTATCGAGTGAAAGTGGACAGTCAGATCTACCGCAAGATTATCTACTGAATGATGGTTGGTTTGGAATGTTGACTGGTTTGGGTGTAGATGTAGGTCCTTTGACTTTGGATTTTGAATTTGAATACGGAATAGTAAAAGGCTATAACCAAAAAGATGGGTCACAGTTTAATGGTTATTCTCTTGCTTTAGGGTTTTTCTTTTAGAATTGACAGTATTATCAGACAAAGAATTATTTATTGAATGTTTATGGATTATAATACAATACAAAATTACTGTAAGCAATTACTAATTACAAGTAAATTAGCCGGTAATGCTATATTAGAAATATACAATAGTGAAGAAATTGGCTTGGAATCAAAATCCGATGCTTCGCCTCTTACCAAAGCTGACTTAGCTGCTAATACTATAATCTGCGATGCGCTACGGGCTATGAGTCCTGAGATACCTATTATATCTGAAGAAAATGAAAATTTATCCTATCTTACAAGAGGAGGATGGGAGTATTGTTGGATAGTGGATCCATTAGATGGGACGAAAGAATTTGTCAAAAAAAATGGAGAATTTACTACTAATATTGCACTTATTCATGGCAATAAAGTTATTGCTGGAGTTGTATATATACCTGTTTTAAAAGAAATGTATTTTGCAATTAAAGACAACGGAGCATATCAAATAGTTGATGGAGAAGCCATACAATTAGAAGCAAAAACATATACTATAACTGATAAAAATCTTAAAGTTGTATGTTCTAGATCTCACCTTAACGATGACACTAAGAAATTCATTGATAAGTTGGATAATCCAGAAATGATAGTTAAAGGTAGCTCACTAAAGTTTTTGGCAATTGCTAAGGGCGAAGCAGATCTATATCCTCGTATGGCGCCAACTATGGAGTGGGATACTGCTGCTGCTCAAATTATATTAGAAGAGGCTGGTGGGTCATTGTGTAATGAAGATTCTAACGAGCCGATGATCTATAATAAAGAGCACCTTTTAAATCCATTTTTTATAGCCAGAGGAAAAGAAATCTATATAGAAACAACCTCGTAAATCCAATTTTACAAGAATATTGGCCGAATTATATTATAATTGGCTGTTTTATCGTTAGATTCTTGTTAAAAAATTGGTTGAGTTGTCTTATAGATTCAAAATAATGTACTTTTGCAATCTATTTAACGCAAGTTTGTCCCCCCAATTGTTGAGAACTCTCGTTCTGTACAGTATCTTTATCAAAAATTTAAAACCACATTTATGACTAAGTCTTTATTTATAGTTTTTTTATTGGTATCCGTATCTATATATTCTCAAGGAATAGAATTTGAACATACATCATGGCAAGATGCTTTGGAAAAAGCAAAAGAAGAAAACAAACCATTATTTGTAGATGCATATGCCAAATGGTGTGGTCCTTGTAAAAGAATGGCCAAAAATGAATTTGTAAAAGCTGAAGTTGGTGAAATATATAACGCAAGTTTTATAAATTTAAAATTAGATATGGAAACTAAAAATGGAAGAACATTTGGAAGTAAATATCCAGTATCTGCATATCCAACAATGTTTTTTCTTGACGGAGAAGGTAATGTATTAAAAAAGATAAGGGGAGGTAAAAAAGGGGAACAACTAATAGAAATGGCTAAATCTGTTGTTAAAAATCATGATACAAGTGGCGCTTTTAAAGAAAAATATGATGCAGGTGATCGTTCATTTGATGTAATGTATTCATATATAGAAGCATTAAATAAAGCTGGCAAACCAAGCTTAAAGTTTTCGAATGATTATATAAATTCAAAACCAGAATTGACAGAAGAGCAACTATTAAAATTTTATTATATAGCAACAGTAGATGCAGATTCTAAAATTTTTGATAAAATGGCAGCTAATAAAAATAAAATTATTGGTCTAATTACTGCTGAAGCATTTGATAAAAAAGTAAAATCTGCATGCAATAATACAGTAAATAAAGCTATCGAATACGAAACAAAAAGTCTGCTTACTGAAGCATTACAAAAAGCAGAAAATAATCTTACAGAAGGAGAAGATATATTTGTTAATAAAGCAAAAATGAAATATGCTCAGGCAATGAATAATAAAGGTGAATATACAACGGCAGTTAAAAACTTGAGCAAATTATATTTAAAATCAAATCCAACTATGATTAAAGATTTAATTAATAATATATTTTCATTGTATGGTAAAGATGCCGATATGGTTAAAATGGCTACAGGGTTTGGAAAAAAATATTACAAAAAAACGAAGTCGGTAGATGCTGCCCTAATGTATGTTAAAGGTTTGTTGATTAATAAAGATTTTGATAAAGCTACAAGCGTTTTAGAAAAAGCGAA
>JAZGFO010000066.1:0-2833 GCA_036479655.1 Saprospiraceae bacterium | reverse complement strand
TATGAAATTTAAATTTTCACTGACTTTTGTTGTGATATTTGCTTTTGTCATACAAGGGTGGTCACAATCAAGGACAGTTTCAGGTATTGTTACTTCTTCAGATGATGGAGAACCTTTGATAGGAGTAAGTATTCTAGTCAAAGGTACATTTGATGGTACTATTTCTGATATAGACGGAAGCTATCAGATTGAAGCACCAGAAAATAGCACTATTGTGTATTCTTACACGGGCTTTAATACGCAAGAGATTTTAGTGGACGGACAAGATCGCATCAATGTTTCTATGACAGAAGGTGTTGCTTTAGATGAAGTGGTCGTCACTGCATTAGGTATTTCTAGAGAGAAGAAAGCTTTGGGGTACTCGGTTAGCTCAATTAGTTCTGATGACCTTAAGCAATCTGGCAAATCTAATATTGTAGATGCACTACAAGGTAGAGTTGCTGGAGTTCAGATTAATAGTACATCTGGAGCTCCTGGAAGTGGATCCGACATATTGATTAGAGGTATTACATCATTAGATCCAGGAAGAAGCAATACACCATTATATATTATTGATGGTATTGAGATAAGTGACGATACTGATGTTTTGCCTATTGGTCCAAGTTCGGGGTCAAATGCAGCAAGTGGCCGTACTCAAGCAGCAGTAAGTAATAGGGCGATTGATATCAATCCAGAAGATATAGAATCAATAACAGTACTTAAAGGTGCAAAAGCTACTGCACTATATGGTATCAGAGCAGCTAATGGAGCTATAGTAATTGTTACTAAGAAAGGACAAGTAGGAGCTCCAAAAATAAATGTTCATTTTGGAATGGGTGTTGAAAACGTAAACAAAGTACCTACTATTCAGCGAAAATTTAGAGATGGACACAGAAGTTCTTCAAAACAAAGATCATTCTTATGGGATACCTGGGGTTCAGTTATTAAAAGTGGACAAGGTGTAGATCCTACACATGATATATATAATGAGTTTTTTCAGACTGGACATTCAAGTTCTTATGGAGCAAGTGTGTCAGCTGGTTCAGAAAAGATTACGTATAGAATCTCCGCAGATAAAGTTGGACATAAAGGTATTATTCCCAATACAAGTTTTGATAAAATAAATTTTAGTATTGCAAGCTCTGCTAAGCTATCAGATAAGTTTTCAATAGATGGAGCGGTAAGATTTGCTAATTCTGGAGGAAGGAAACCGCATTCAGGAGATAAGTCAATTTTAAGTGACTTGAGTTATTTGACTACTGTTGTTGATCCTACTACTTATGAGACGCCTTATGTTTTTGGTAATAATTTTGCAGTAGGTATTATTGATCATCCCCAGTATTTAGTGGATAATAATTCTTATACTGATAATGTGAATAGATACATCTCTAGCCTAGCACTAAATTATCAATTGACAGATAATATTTCACTTAAATATACAATTGGTTTAGATAATTCTAATGATGCCAGAACAAGAATTGTACATCCAGAGACTGATGAAGGTTCTAAGGTGGGAGGATTTATTGTTGAGCAAGGTCTCAACTCTAATAATGTCACTTCTAACCTTATGGCTAATTGGCAATACAGACTTAATGATGATATTTCATTTTCTGGAGTTATTGGTAATTCAATATTTTCTAAAAAAAGTAAATGGGTAAGTACTAGAGGAGAGAAATTTGCAGAACCTTCGTTCTTTAATTTAAATAATGCAACTAACTTTTTTCAGAGCAATAGCGAAGTTAACTATAGAAACGTTGGAGCATTTGCAGAGGTTACTACTTCTTACAAAGATTACCTATATTTATCTTTGACGGGAAGAAATGATTGGTCATCTACTTTGCCAAAACAAAATAATTCCTACTTTTTTCCAGGAGCAAGTTTGGCTTGGGTAATATCAGATATGGTAGAATTGCCCAAAAGTGTTTCTTTGTTAAAATTAAGGGGCTCATATGCCATCGTAGGTAAAGATGCTAACCCTTATAGAATAGATAGACTATATGGCGTAGCTTCAAATTTTCCATTCGGGAGTACTGTAGGGTTTTCTCAATCATCAGTTATTGGAGATGAAAACCTAAAACCTGAATTTACAAAATCCTTAGAGTTAGGAGCTGAATTAAACTTTTTCAACAATAGATTAGGTTTTGATATCTCTTATTATACTAATAGTATTACTGATATGATACTCTCTGTACCTATTAGTAATGCTACTGGAGGATCTAGATATTATACAAATGCTGGAGAAATAAAAACGAAAGGACTCGAAATATTTACTTTTGCAACTCCTATCAAATCTAATAATTTTACATGGGAGACAAGTCTCAATTGGTCAACTCATGGAGGAGAAGTTGTTAAAATAAAAGAAGGTATAGAAAATATAAATCTATATGGCTATAGGGATATCAATAATAGATACGTTGAAGGATCAAACATTGGAGATTTTCATGGAAGGGCTTTTGAGCGTACCCAAGATGGACAATTAATTATAGACGAAAATGGCTACCCTAATCGAGTAGATACATTGTCTGTTGTTGGTAATGCATTTCCAGATTGGATTGCTGGATGGAACAATAGTTTTAATTATAAAGGTATCGGTCTTTCCTTTCTTTGGGAATGGAGAAATGGAGGTGATGTTATTGACTTAGGAAGAAGAAATAGTCTTCGAAATGGACAGTTAGCTGAATCGTTAAGAAGAAATGAAGTAGTAATATTTGAAGGTGTAAATGTTGTTAGAGACGATGAAGGAAATATTACTGAAACTAAAGCTAATACAGTGCCTGTGGAATTGACAGGGCTATCATTTTTTAGATCTTCAAATAGATACAATTCAGCTGCAGATGTATTATTAGAAGACGCT
>JAZGFO010000065.1:0-11282 GCA_036479655.1 Saprospiraceae bacterium | reverse complement strand
TCAGAATTAAATCTTACACATTTGGGAGGGGGGGGGAATAAAATTACATTTCAACACAATAAATCGGTTTTTAAATAATAAAAAATGCTATAAATCAATAGAATAAATAGCTATCAATATCAAATGTAAAGTATAAATTCGAAAAAATGAAATAAATATATCATTTTACAAATATAGCTTTAACATGTATAAGTATAAAGTAATATAAAAATTAATATATAGATCCATTTATTGTCACCTACAGATGTAACTTGTATGCCCCATTATTAAATTATATATTTAATTACACCATAAGGTAACCTGCAGATAATTGATCTCCTTAAGTAAACAGCGCCATTATATCATCTTGCGTAAGTGATTTTAGGAAGCTTTCTTCGACTTGGATAATGTCTTTTGCCATTTTTCTTTTTCGCTGCTGTAGAATCTGAATTTTTTCTTCAATAGAATCTTTACAAATCATTCTGTAAGCGAATACGTGGTTTTCTTGACCTATTCTATGTGCTCTATCGATTGCTTGAGATTCTGCAGCAGGATTCCACCATGGGTCCATTAGATATACATAATCTGCAGAAGCAAGATTAAGTCCAACTCCACCAGCTTTAAGGCTTAATAAGAATACCCTGCATTCATCATTTGTATTAAATCCATCAACAACTTTTTTTCTGTCCTTTGTACTACCATCAAGATAGGCATAAGGAATCTGTGCGCCTTCTATTCTCTCTTTAATAAGAGCAAGCATAGATGTAAATTGTGATATAACCAATACTTTATGGTTTGCTACTAACTCTGATAGCTTTTCCATCAATACATCTATTTTGACAGATTCATTTGGATAGTTTTTATCTTCATTTAGTAGGGCAGGACTATTACATATCTGTCTTAGTTTGAGCAATGCTTCAATAACAAACATCTTAGATCTTTGTACACCATTTTCATTGATTTTTTGACTAAGATAACTTTTGTATCGCTCTACAAATGCATCATATACAACTCTTTGCTTAGCAGTCATTTCAACATGAATGATACTTTCAGTTTTTGGTGGCAAATCTTTTGCTACTTGTTCTTTTGTACGTCTAAGCAAGAATGGTTTTACTAATTTTCTTAATTCAGAAGCAACAGCCTGATTGCCAAAAGAATCTATTGGTTCTGCAAAATTCATTCTAAAAGAATTGGTCGATCCAAAAAAGCCAGGATTTATAAAATTAAACTGCGCATATAGGTCAAAAGTATGATTTTCGATAGGTGTACCCGTCATTACAATCTTATTATTAGACTTAATAAGACGCATGGCTTTATATCGCTTACTAGTAGGGTTCTTTATAGCTTGAGATTCATCAAGGACAGCATAAGAAAAATGAAATTGCATAATATCATCAATATCATTTGTTACTGTACCATAAGTAGAAAGTATAAGGTCATATTTTGAAAAGTTTTTCAACTCCGTTTTTCTCTTGTTTCCATGATAAATCATGTATGTAAGGTCTGGACAAAACTTACTAATCTCATCTTCCCAGTTAAAAAGTAGAGACTTTGGCAAAACGATAAGATTAGTACCACCAGTTTTTTCCTTTTTGTATGCAAGGAATGTAATAACTTGCAGCGTCTTTCCTAGTCCCATATCATCAGCAAGACATCCACCAAAGCCAAAATCATCTAAGAATTTTAACCAGTAAAATCCTTCTAATTGGTAAGGTCTTAATGTTGCATTTATTGTTTCTGGTAGTGGTAAAGGATCGATGTTTTCAAAATTAAGCAATAATCTTTTTCGATAATCAATCTCCATCATCAGCTGATCATCATTAATCTCATCAAATAGAGAATCAATAAGGTTGAATTTCATTTTGCTTATAAGCAGCTTATCATCTTCTATTTCACTATTTCTAAAAATAGCAGACAGTCTTTCTATCCACTCTTCGGGTAGTAGCCCTCTTGTCCCATCAGTAAGTTTTACTGTAGTGTCATTGGCAAGAATAGCAGCTCTCAATGCCTGCATTTCTACTGTTTGCTCACCAAATGACATGTCTATCTTTCCTTCAAACCAATCAATACCAGTACTAAGACTTATGTTTACTTTTGCTTGATTTGGATTGTAGTTAATTTTTTCCAGATTTTCATATCCAGTGATTTCGATATCATGATCTTTACAAAATTTGTACAAATGAAAGATCCAAGGAGAATCTATTACACCATCCAAATGCTTATAGAAAAATCCTAAATGTTTTTGAGATTCAAATTCTGTGTCAAATTGAGCAAGACTATTTAGAAATTCAGACTCGTAGTCCATATCTCTTTTGATTTTCACCAATTCTTCTTTTCCAACTATACGTTCAGCGTCAAGAATAGGTCTATATTCTAAGTTGTTGTCATATCTTATACTTGGCTGTACAATCAAACTCTGAGTACTTTCTGATAGTTCTATTATTTTTTGTAGAGGCACTATCTCTTTTTCTTTAAGTACTAAATCTCCCGAAAATTCAAGTTCTGCAATATGAGATAATTGAGAAACTTGATCAAAAAACGCTTCTTTTGATTTTAATGAATATTTAAAAACTGGGCGCTCAATTAGTAATTGAAGCAATTTGCTTGACTTAAGATTTTCAACAATATAAAATTGGTTTTTATTGAATAGCATAATTGGATTAACTAAGCCATCTAAATCTTTAACAGCTATTTCTTCATCGTCAAATTTTATAAAGCCTTCTAAAACAAACTGTGCTTTATTTGCTCTAATCTTAAGAAGTAATTTCGCAGGATTTTCACCCATTGTTACATTCCTCATATCTGCTCTTCTAAAGCTAAATTTTTCCTTCATGTAGTACAACGGAACTTCCCTAAGCGTCTCTAAATGTTTTACCATCATGTTGAGCATTTTTGGATGTACAGTTTCAGGAAATTGATTGTTGTACAAGCTTCTTATTCGCTCATAGTCTAAATATAGACTTCGTAATACAGGATTGATTTGAGAAGGGTCATCTACACTATGGACACTACTTATGATTTTACTGCTTTTCTTATTAGTTTTTCCAGAAATTACATGTATTCTTACTGGTATAGAATCTGCATCATTGTCAAGAAATATAGATACGCCTTGAAGAGAGTCATCCACATGATCATTAGCATTAATTGCATGATAAGGTTTCATCTCACTTATCTGACTTAATTTTTTTATTAAAAATAAATGATCAGAAAATGAAACCAACTCTTTATCTTTTGGAATAAACTCAGGACCATTTGTTGTTAAGGTAAGTGCAAAGAATTTTTCGACCTCTTCTATGTTTGCAAGTCCATATTCTTTAGCTGCTTCTTCTTTTAATTTTTCTTCTTTGGGAAATTCGTTAAGAAGATTTGGTAATCCTAACTCTATAATAATATGGTGCAATGCCTTCATTTGGTGATTACACAATTCTACTACTTGTTTTTTACAAGAACATCTTGTTGTTAGTTTTTTCTCCGCCATTAAAAAATCAACAGTAGAGTAGTTATATTTTGTCCGTTCTCTATTTATTCCTGTCTCTCCTATATCAAATGATAATAACTTCTCCGTAATAATTTTATATTTCACAGACATTTCTGCTTCATCTCTAATTCTAGGCGGATATTGGGCTTCTAAGTTATATTTTGATAACAAATCTTCCTTTATCTCTAATTCACTTGAGCTATTATGTACCGTGTTAGATTGATTAATGATATTGAGTATGGCAGCAGAGTTATATTGGAACTTTTTCTTTAAGGCATATAGTGCAGATACAGAATGCTTGCACATTCCTAATGTGTAATCACAGTTACATTCTGTAGTTATATTTCTAAAGTCTTGACTTACTCCTTTGTCAATTATTACGGTGTACAATTCTCCAGAACTGACATCTACTTTTCCATTATTGTTTTCTGTGTCATATTCAATTGATCGAATAGCTCCAATATTAAATAATGTTTTACCTCTTTGTTGAATAGCAGGTGAGGCGTAATGTTCTATATATTTATCTATGTTTTCTAACCAGTACAAATTAATCAGTTTTTTCGTAAGTTATCGTAAATGGCAAATATGGTAAGATAAAAATTAAAAGGCAATTATTATTGCACTTAAATTAAAAAACTTTTGAAATATTCATATTGTTTAGATTTGACACTAATCCACTTCATCTTAATTTTAATCAAATATTACGAACAAAATAATTTGTATTTATTAGTAAATGATTAGATTTGTTTAGATTTTTCTAACCAAACCAAATTAACCTTTATAATTATGATTATAGGTGTTCCAAAAGAAATTAAAAACAACGAAAATAGAGTAGCAATGACTCCTGCAGGGGTCAAAGAATTAATTAAAAATCAACATTCTGTATATGTTCAAGCTACAGCAGGGAATGGGAGTGGATTTAATGATGATGATTATATATACGCAGGTGCTAATATATTACAAACGATAGAAGAAGTATATGGTATAGCAGAAATGATTATAAAAGTAAAAGAACCAATTGCTTCTGAATATGGATTAATTAAGAACAATCAATTAGTTTTTACCTATTTTCATTTTGCAAGTGGAGAAGCATTGACTCATGCCATGATCAAAAGTAATAGTATATGTCTTGCTTACGAAACAGTCGAAAAACCAGATAGGACTCTTCCGTTATTAGTTCCTATGAGTGAGGTTGCCGGTCGAATGGCAATTCAAGAGGGCGCAAAGTATCTTGAAAAACCAATGGGAGGTAGAGGTATATTATTAGGAGGAGTGCCCGGTGTACGACCTGCCAAAGTCCTTATTCTTGGAGGAGGAGTAGTAGGAACCAATGCTGCAAAAATGGCTGCTGGAATGGGTGCAGATGTTACGATAATGGATATTTCCTTAGCAAGATTAAGATATTTAGACGATATAATGCCTGCTAATGTCAATACTTTTATGTCTAATGAATATAATATTAGAGAGCTACTGTCTTCTCACGATTTAATTGTGGGAGCAGTACTTATACCTGGTGCCAAAGCTCCTCATTTGATTACCAAAGGAATGCTAAAAAAGTTAAATAAAGGAACAGTATTAGTGGATGTGGCTGTTGATCAAGGCGGTTGTATTGAAACCTGTAGACCGACAACACACGAAGATCCTACTTTTGTGATAGATGATGTACTTCATTATTGTGTAGCCAATATGCCTGGTGCAGTGCCATATACTTCAACTTTAGCACTGACTAATGCTACTTTACCATACGCTATTCAATTGGCAAATAAAGGTTGGAAAAAAGCATGTAAGGATAATAAAGAATTAGAATTAGGTCTCAATGTTGTACAAGGAAAAATTGTATATAAAGGAGTTTCTGATGCATTTGGGATGGACTACACACCTGTATCTGAGGTGTATTAGTAATCATTGTATTTTGAAATAATTAGAAATACAATTAGTAGATAAAAAAGAGGCAATCAATTTTTGATGCCTCTTTTTTATTTACTTTAATATCGAAAAATTTAATTCTCAATCCTTCCAATCATACAACTAACATATGATTTTGCATTATCAATTTTAGAGCCTTGTCCTTTTTGCGGATAGCCCATTGATTTTAGCAAAGTTATAACTTGTAGTTTACTAACATCATCAATACATTCAAACAAGACTTTTCCTTCTTCTATATTAATTTCAATATTAGTAATATGATCGAGTTGTGACAGCTTTGTTTTTATTCGCCCTGCACATCCATTGCATTTTATATTATCTACTATTGTGTATGTTTTCATATATGTTTCATTTTTTAGTCTAATACAACTGGAAAATCTTGGTTTTTCCAACCTCTGATACCTCCACTGAGGTTAATTATATTAGTAAATCCCAATTTTTTTAATGCCTTTGCTGCTCTCCCAGCTCTTTTTCCACTCCTACAGTATAACAATATTTGCTCATTTTTATTTAATTTTGATATCAAATTTTCAAAACTATCATTATACCAATCTATATTTTTAGATCCTTTAATATGTCCTTGTCGATATTCTGAGGCTGTTCTTACATCTACCAATGTGAATCCTTGATTCGAATTGATCAATTTGGCAAAATCAAAAGCCGATACATTTGTTATAATTTTATTAGGTGTGGCAGATACAATAGGCTCGCCGTATTTCTTCCATTGTTTTATTCCTCCTTCAAGATTGTAAATTTTGGTGAATCCCAATTCTAACAATCGTTTACTTGCCTGACCCGATCTATTACCACTTCGACAATATAATACAACGGGTACGCTTTTATTAAGTTGCTGTATTTTAGAATCAAAATTACGCTTCCTCCAATCTACATTCTTAGCACCTTTAATATGTCCTTCACTATATTCTGGAGCAGTTCTTACATCAATAAGTACAGCATTGTCTAATTTTAGTGATTGCTTAAATTCTGCAACACTTTGATTGTTGATAATTGTATTAGCCAAAGTATTTGTAGCCCCACAAGCTATGAAGCATGCAGCGATAGCTATTGTTGTTAGTATTATTATTTTGTTCACTTCTTGTTGTTTTTATGAAAAATTATACTGCAAAAGTAAATATAATTTTACACGATAATGTAACAGAAGTTACAGATGAACTATGATTATGATTCAATTATTTTTTTCTTCATAATTTCAAATTCTTCATTAGTTAGTATTCCATCTGCCTTTAGTTGTGCTAAATCTTTTAATTTTTCAACAGAACTGTTAGAATTTGCCATTTTTTCTTTTGATTGGATATCTTTCTGCATAGTTTTGGCAACCCCTTTACCTTTTTCAAATTTTTCGTTATAGTATTTCTTTAATCTACTCGGGTCAAAATCTAAAAATGTTCCACCAGTTTCAAAATGTTTTTTAAAAACTTCTCCAAGAGCATATGTTGAACCACCAGACAGAATTGCCATTGTTACACCACCTAATATACTACCAACTCCTGGAATAAACTTGATTGCCCGAGCACCTAATCTAGCAAGACTTGAACCAGTAAGTGTTGTTATTACAGCTTTGCCTTCCGTTTCTTTGAAGTCAATATCATATATTTTACACATTTGGCGAATCATATCCAATTGAATAGCAGATACGGCAAAAAGATCAGCAATCGGTACAGGTATAAATCCTGCTCCCATTGACCAAATCATATGGTTTTTAATAACACTATTGGCTAATTCTGTTTTATTAGATTTTTTATTTTCTGACATCTTTTATTGTTTTAGTTATTAATATAACTTCAATATACTATCAAATTGTTTCATTTTAATCAAATAATCGATAAGTGGCATGTAAATATTGATAAGAAATTGAAAAATACAGTTTTTTCTTTCCAAAAGGGGATAGGTTATTCTCTTTTTAGATCTTTACTTTGAGTTGAGTTAGCATATCTTTTACAATTTTTTCGAGGTTATATTTGTGAGACCAGCCCCAATCTGTTCTTGCATGCGCATCATCTATACTTTCCGACCAGCTAGCCGCTATTTCTTGTCTAAAGTCTGGTTTGTAACTTACCTCAAAGGATGGAATATGTTTTTGAATCTCAGAAGCAATTTCTTCTGGAGTGAAACTTATGGCAGCAAGATTGTAACTTGATCTTATCTTTATATTTTTAATAGGACGCTCCATCAATTCTATTGTTGCACGTATGGCATCTTCCATATACATCATTGGCAATCGGGTGTCTTTATTTAGAAAGCAAGTATATTTTTCACCTTTTAGAGCAGCGTAGAATATTTCTACAGCATAGTCAGTAGTTCCTCCACCTGGGAGACTTTGGTGTCCTATTATTCCAGGGAATCTTATTGAACGGACATCCGTAGCGTATCTGTTAAAGTAATAATTACACCAGTTTTCTCCAGCGGCTTTGGTCATTCCATAGACAGTCTCAGGTACAAGTGGAGAATGTTGCGGTGTATTTATTCTTGGTGTGGTATTACCAAAGACGGCTATAGTACTTGGGAAAAACACTTTGTCAATTTTTTTCTTCTCCGCTAATCCCAACACTGTCAAAAGACCATTTAGGTTAATGTTCCATGTTTTTTTTGGATTGTATTCTCCATTTGCAGATAAGATTGCTGCTAGATGGTAAATTTCATTAACTTGATAATCATCTACCAATTCTTCTAACCTAGTTTTGTTGAGGATGTCAAGAAATTCAAATTTTCCTTCTGTTTTGATAGGTTTTGTAATGTCAGTAGCAAGCACATTTTCAATACCATGAATCTCTCTTAACTTTTTTGTGAGTACTTGCCCTATTTGGCCATTGGCCCCTGTTACTAATATCATTTTATTAATCTTTTAAAATTGGGTAACCATTAAGTAAATCAAAATTGCTATACCTATTCAATATTGTATCTCTTGTATATTTAATAACCATTTCGTCAACTTTAAAGTCTTGATTGGTTTTTGCCACAACTCTAATCATGTTTTTACCTTTAGGAACACTAAAGCTGTATTCTGCTCTTGCCCAATTTTTGTAAATGTCCTTGGTGTCTTTTGAAAATATTATTTTTTTTGATTCTTTACCATTTTCATCTTTTACTAATACTACATATTCTGGCATTCCATATTTTTTTGTAGTTACCTCATTCCAAGAGTAGAAAGTAAGTGTATCTTTTTGCTCAAATGTTTTTTCAATACGAATGATTTCTTCTCTTCCTTTTTTAAAAGTATGACAGCCTTTTCCAAATAATGCATCTTTATCAGTTTCATCATCAAAGTGATACCTTATCAATGGTTTGTTATCAAATGTATTTGTGGTGATAAGTTGTTTAGCATGTTCAATCTCTGAATAATCTAAAACTGTATTGAGTGGCAATGCACTAATCGAAAAACGCTTATTTTTAAAGAGTATTTTAGCATTATTCTTAAGAGCTATTTCACCAGGACTGAGGTGTTTATCTGTTCGTTCGCCTTGTATTAATAATATTGGTTTATCATTTGGTAGGGTATGCAATATTTCTTTTTTGATCCATGGGTGAGAAGATATTTGTGTTGCTCCAAGTGTATAGCCTGTTGAGTTTCTACTTAATCTACCATTTATCATAGGTATACCGGTATGTACTGAGGTGACAAGAGACCCTTGTTCCGAACTATTATATACTTTTCCACTTATTTTTTCATTCCAGCCTATCATTAGAGGTAGTGTGTACATCGCTTGGTAATTATTTTTTGTAATCCCCAGTTTTTTAAATTCTTGCTCTAAGTGTAAACTTTCTTTTGATGTGAAATAATTTTTAACATCCTTACCTTTATATCGTTTATCCAGATAAAAATTTGTTTCATATCCGTAAAGTATTAAAAGTGGTATAACTAATAAATATCCTAAATTTTTACTTTTGAGATTTAGTTTATGATACCAAGATTGTAAAATTTTAGAAGCAAATAAAGCAACAACAAAATATAATGGCCATGAAAATCTACCACTTGACTTAAACATCAATATTGGACCTAAATATGGTTCTATAAAATCTTTAATTGGAATAAGTGTTCTATTAGCAGCAAATAGGTACATACATAGCGAAGACCAAATAAAGGCGTTCATCATTTTGTCTTTTGGAAATAAACGGGAAAATGATTTTCTGAATTTTCTTACAATGTTGTAGATAAAGTAGGATAGTACCATCAATATAGGGATTATACCTAAGTTGTTTGTCCATTCGATAGATCTGTTGTCACGTATCTTATATTGTTCTAAAAAACTTGCAGCCAAAGAATATTTTGGTGTAAAAAGACTATCAAGTTTTGTATTGTAAAAGAAAAATCCCCATTGTTCTTCAATACGATCAGTATACGGGTCATTTATTTTTAAAATTAAATAAACCACTAATGTAATTAATAAAGGGATGCTAAAAAGTATTACACCTGTGTTTATTGCAGCTTTGTTTTTTCTGTCACCTATATATACAAAAAAGCCTATCAATGCCATAAACATGCACATAATAAAGCCAATGTACGCATTATTCATAAAGAAGAAAAATGTGATAATCGAAAATAAAATATCCAATATTTCTATTTTTGGTACTTTATATTTTCTGATCGCCCATACCATAATGAATGGTATGACAAATGGAAAGGACAAACTAAAATGACATGCTATCCTTACAATCTGTGGCGATAATAGTGTAATTAATGGTGCCAGAATAAAAGAAAAAGTGTCAGATATTCCTTGAGATTTTAACATCATAAAGACCAACATTCCACAAAAACCAATAAGTAGGAATACTATAGTTAAAAATATTCCTGATATATAAGGGGTTATCTCAAATACGTATTGATTTATCCATCTCATCACTGTTACAAAAGAACCATTGGCATCAGTCATAAATAAATACTCACCAACTGGATAGTTCATAGCACTAAAAGTACTTGTTGTATCATATTTGACATGGTATATCATATCAAAAAAAGTAACATGAGGATCTCCATTATGCAGAAATGTTTGGCTATTTGGAGCAGTTACATAGTGAGGGAACTTTAAGCAGAAAATTGCATAGGTTAATAGAAAAGCAATTACACATTTCCAAAACCAAGATAAGCTAATGTTCTTTTTCAATTTATATTGTTTGATATGAAATATTTATGAATACAAATTTAGAAAATCTATCTTATTAGTTATTTATTAAGCAGTATAATTTAGCGAAAAAATAAAAGGAGAGACGCAGTATTTACATCTCTCCTTGAAAAATAAATATACTCAATAGTCTAAGTATATATTTTACATAATTTATAAGCGTAAACTATTATTTTTTAGGTTTGTTAGTTTTAGTATTTCTCATGTTTTCAAAAAAGTGTTCCATTTGCTGTCCTGCTGCTTTTTTACCACCAAGACCAAAAGAAAGTGCAAATGCAACTGCAATAGCACCAAGAGTAAGACCGAAAGCAAGATTTACAATACTTTCTGCAATGCCCATTGTATGTAATGCAAATGCTAAGAAAATACCTAGAATAGCAAATCGTGCTAATGGTGCTACAATATTACTGTTTTCTGATTGAGATAATGTCTTTCCTGCAAAGTTTGAAATTAATACTCCAGCCATTAGTATAATCAACCCAAAGAAAACTTTTCCAGAAATATGGAAAATGTCATTTAGAATTGATTGTACTTGTCCTAATTCTAATTTGTCGGCAGCAGCTATAATACCAGTAAACATAATAAAGAATAGAGCTACATTTCCTATTAATCCAGATAGTGATCTATCTCCAATTACAGCGTTAAATCCAAGATTGGTCGACATTTGGTCTATTCCTACATTCTTGAGTAAATCACTAAGAATTGATACTACATATTTTCCTACTATATAGAATATGCCTAATAATAATATTGCCGCTATA
>JAZGFO010000064.1:0-20778 GCA_036479655.1 Saprospiraceae bacterium | reverse complement strand
TTTTCTACTAGCGCTATTACCTTCTGTTTCGATCTGATAGTACATAATTCCAGATGCTGCAACCTCACTTATGTCAAGCGTTATGGTATTGTAACCAATACTATAATTTCCTGATTTGTTGATTAATACTTTACCAGTGACATCCATTACTTTCAAAGTAACATATTGTGCATAAGGCAGTACAAAACCAATATCAGTAGTAGTCGTAAATGGATTAGGAACATTTTGAAATAACTCAAATGCATGGTCGCTATCATTATCTGTTTCAATGTCAAATTTTAAATTAGCTGCTGATATACCATTGTTACTTTCAGTATAAATTTCGCTTTTCATATTAGAGTTATTTATAGATATCATGTCTGACAAATAACCATCCTTAGATACGTTGACAAGCATTGTAATCATATCTCCAGATACAGATTTATACACTGCATCGTGAATACTTATGGTCAATTTACCATCATTGTAGCTATAATTTCCTTCTGTTACATCTAACTGATCAGATGCTAATTCGATATTATTTACTAAAGATTCGTTAACATTTAAGATTAGTTGCAATCCAAAAACATTGATACTTTCATTAATAGACAGTGCAATCTCGTTTAATCCAGTCTCTAAGTATTGGTCAGGAGTAGTAAGAGACACAACAGACCTTGAAGTGGCATTGTCTTCTTTAAGATTTATACTTACAGAGTTGTTAACATCTCCAATTTTTACTGCTACAAAATCAGCATCCATATAATTTTCTTGAACATTGGTCATTTCCACATCCTCACTGAATGGGAATGGGTGATCTAGTTCGTCAAATTCGAATGATGCATCAATAAATCTCCAACTTTCGTTATTTGGTAATTCAGAATATATTCCAAGAATTAGTTTTCTCAATTGCAGTAAATCTGAAGCAGAGATCTTTTCAGAATTATTGATATCTGCAGCAATAATCTTATAAGGATTATCAAAAGGTTCAATTTCTAATAAATGACGTTGTATCAGTACTAAGTCTAATGTAGACACTCCTTCGTTATAATTAGCATTAAATGCAGGCACTATTGCATAATCATTTTCAGCTAATAAATCATTGAAAGAATAACCTCCATCTTGAGCTGTCTGAGTACCCAAAGGAAACTCTGGCAAATCAGACTGTAATAGTACAGGAACACCTACTAAAGATTGATTCTCATCATTCAATATATGTCCACCTAACGCTACTCTACCCTGTTCGTTTGTATTACCTCCACAGTAATTTTGATTGTCTTGTAATATTAATGTTGTTACACAAAAATCTTTGTTTCCAGAAGGATCGGTTACATAAATCTGCAACTCAATTTCTGCTTGACCATTTGTCAAATCATCACAAGAAAATGACATTGAAGTGTTATTTACATTTGTAGAAAACGATATTAATAAATCTTCGCTATCAGCACAATTATCAAAACTGCCATTGTCAAAATCTGATGCCCATATAACAGCGCCACCATCTGTATCCATAATAACTGTCACTATTTCTGACAAGCAATATGGTGTAGGTTGCTTAGTATCATCTACTGTAATAATAGCTGCACAAGTTTCTATATTTCCACATTCGTCTTCTACTTCCCATATAATACGATGCGTACCAAATGCTACTAATCTGTTGATGATTCTTCCGGCTCCCGTAAAGTCTATTGAACCATTATTATATTCATCTAATTTATAAGAATAAACCAAATCACCTGATGGTGTACAATCATCTGTCGCATTAGCAGCAGCTTGTATTCTTACAGTACAATTTGCTTCTTGCGTGATTGTAAAGTCAGATGCAGAACATCCTACATCAAAAGCAGGTTTAGTGCTATTCTCTACTTTAATAATTTGTGTGTATGTCCATGACCCATTACCTGAAATTTGGTTATATACACAATCATCAATTACTGTCCATGTTCTCAATATTTTAAAACAAGCTTCGTCCGTATATTGAAATACTTCATCATCATAATTAAATGAAATCTGGCTACATCCTTCTTCAAGAACAACTGGTCTCTGCTTACCGTTTGGCAAGTCATCAGGACTTACACCACTATTTGCACATCCATTAAGCACCAAAACATTACCTGGCCAGATAATATCATCTGAAGGATCATTTGGATTGTTTGCATTGATATAAAAAGGATCTAATGAATTAACTCTAATTCTTTGTTGACAGGTAGCAATATTACCATAGTCATCAGTGGCTCTAAAAGTTCGTGTTATTATTCCTGTTCCACAAGAATTTATACTTCTTGTGTCAGATTCTGTAATTGTGTAATTACAATTATCTTTTGCCGTTGCTTGACCATAATTATCAAGATTAACAATATCATCATCACAATCTATTGTAATATTAGGTGGACAAAAAGTAAACTCAGGAGCATGGTTGTCTTGCACTTCAGCTTCTACCATACAACTGTTGCTATTACCAGATTTATCGACTACTAATAACTCTACCATTACGATGTTCCCAACATCTTCACAACAAAATTTAACTTTGTCACTATATTGATTACTTACACCACATTTAAATCCATCAGTACGACGAACTTGCATATAATCTAATCCACAATTATCCCAAGAACCATCATCAAATGCATCAACACCTGCATATCCAGTTCCATTTTCGTTAAGTCCAATAAATGTATGCACATCACATACTGGTATAGGTTGAATATCATCTATTATTGTAACCTCTGTAAAACATTCACTAGTATTTCCACATTCATCCGTTGCATAATATACTATCCATATCATATCTCCATCTTCTTCTTCCAATCCAGTAATAAGGAAAGTACCATCAGATTGAGCTACAACACCTTCGTTTGTAGGTTGAATATATGGTTGACCATTCTCGTCAACAGTTTTATAAGAAATAGTATAAGTATATTCTGAACATTCGTCAACAATAATAAGAGCAGGTATTTCTATTACAGAAGAACAACCAGTTTGAGATGCACTAACTGTAAATTCGTTAGGAGCAACACAGACAGGAGCTCTCGTATCCATAACTGTTATATATTGAGTATGAAATATTTGAGCAAGTCCGTTATTCCCATTAGAACACAGATCAGAAACTTTCCATCTTCTTCGTATCTTATATGCATTTTCTCCACAAATTGGAATTTCTGTATCCTCATAATCTACAACTACATTCAAACAGAAAACACCTTGAGGTTCTCCTGTATAAGAAGGACTCGGGTGACCATCAGGTAGCTTTGGATAATTAGTACACGCTTCTATAGAAGGATTAGGTCCTAATACGTTATCCCAGTTTCCTGGAAAAGTAATATCTGTTAATTCTGCTTTATTTACGAATATCTTAATCGTACAAGAAGTTGAATTTCCAGAACCATCTACTACAGTCCACACTCTATCAATTTTAGAACTAAAAGAATCTTCGCAATCAATATTTGTAAGTTGTATATCTTCATAAGTTAATGTAGCTTCACTACACTTGTCAAATCCAATTAGTTTGTATCTATTATTACCAAGAGGGACAACCGTAACATCACTATCTACAGGAAATCCAGTATTTTCAGGTGTTGTAAATTCATCACAATCAATGACAACATTAGGTCCACATTCTAAATCTGGAATAGACTTATCTTCTAATAATATATATCCCCAACAAGAATTACCACTACACTCGTGTACTACAGTAACTTCTATTGTTGTATTGATATATTCCATCCCGATTACTGGTCCAGTAACTATAGTATCTGCTTCAAAATCTCTAAATATCAAATCATAACTATCATTACTAAATTTCATATCCTCAAGAATCATATCAGCTTTTATATCCAGTTGGCATTGACCATTAAGTGATATATTGACTTGATTGTTACATGCTTGAGAGAATGCTTCTTCGTCCATTACAGCTACACTTGTAGTGCCTGTAAAAGAACACATTCCTGAAGTTTGTCCAGGATATGAAGCTACGTTACCAACAAAAGTCACATCATAGCTACCTACGGCATTACCCCAATTGACGAATATTTTATTTGTTCCTTGTCCTCCAACAATGTTACCACCGCCAGATACAGACCAAAACATACTGCTAACCATATTGTTAGGAAATGAAGATTGGTATGACTCTATAGTACCAATACATGTACCCATATCACCAACTATCTGTGTAGTAGGATAAGTACAATCATTCTCAGAAGTAAGGTTGTATGCATCAAAATCTTTAAGCAATTCTATTTCCCAAGGCATACCAGATACTCGTTTACCTTTAAGCTCATATATACCAGGAGAAACTTCTGGTATTGTATAGTTAGTGGCATAAGTAGTTGGAAGTCCAGGTGGTGCTGGAGAAGCATCATTATAAAATCCAGTTGAGGATTTCAATAACCATGTTTCACCTGGGCTCGAGCTTATTGTTATTGTCTCACTATATTGACCGTCATAGTCAGTACTAGCATTATTGAGACAATTACACTCTGATTGTGTAAACGATTGGGCAAAGGAGAGATTAAATGATAAGCATAATATCAATAGGGTTAAATACCCTCTCCACCTTTTTAGTCCATTGTGTACATGTACGTTTTCGTAATGCTTATTTAATGGTCTTTTCATTGATTCTAATTTTAATTCTATTTACAGTCATATTATTCGATTTCTGAAACGATGTAATGCGACTATAAAAAATTTTTAAATATGGTTTTAATGTTTCAATGGTAAAATAATATTCACAACCTATGTCCTAGATATAATTTTTCCATATGCCCGTTAAAGACCAAAATCAATACCAAAAGAAAAAACATATTATAGAGGTTTTTAATATGAAAACATATTACACTTTTACATAATTTGTAAGTCTCATTGAATGAAAAGATTACTTTGATAAAAAAAAATAAAAAAAAATAAAAAAAAATGACCAAAATGTATCGCTTTGAAATCTATAGGTCTAAAATCGCCAACTATAGTGACTATTTTATATCTAAATAACTATTGAACATTGGAATTCGATGTTACTTAGTTGGTAGAAATACACTAATAAATAGATGAAAATATATGATAGGAACAAGATAGAAGTATTGTTGTTTGCTATTAAATAAGGTAGTATTAGGATATGAGTGTTTACAATAAAGGAGTCCTATAAATTAAAGATTAAATACATTTTTAAGCAAACATGTGCAACACAATCGTAACATGTAGAGGATAGAATCATTTGCCAATAAACGGAGAAACTCTAATTGTTTTTAGCACATCAATAAGATCTTGGCAGGTAAGTGAAGTATCTAAGACTTTGATTGTAAAGGCTTTTTTTCTTTTAAAAGTATTTTTTGCAGGTCTTATATAAAGACTAGGCGGACTAATGTCTGAATAATAAACTTTATATATAAAGTCATCAATACGGTAAAACTCAAAAGAAGATTCTTTTTTTTGCAATTGATTTTCACCCATTGTTACAGGAAAATTATATATGTCGCCCATAAATTTCAGTTTTGCTACTACATTACATCCCGAACATTGAAACATTAATGAGTCTGTACCTTCAATAGGTTTAACATTCAACACTTTGACAGAATCTAAAAAGATATTATATACTTTAGGGTCAATCATTCTATCTCTAAAAAAGCGTCTCTTATAAATAGCGTTAAAAGAAGATCTAAATTCTTCTTTTAATGACAATGGGCCAGGACTAACAAAGCCATACTCATAAGTCATATTAATAGCTTGACAATCAATCTCCCCTTTCATCATTTGGTTGTTAATTGATGTTACACCACAATTAGGCGTATTGATCTCTATATTGAAACGTTTATCTATAGCAATAGAGTTAGATATTTTTTTTGTGCATGATACAAAAATCAACATCAACATAAAGGTGATGATATTTACTAGTTTACTATTTTTTTTCATAATCAATTGCAGTGCATATATCTAAAATCATTTTCCCAAAATCTATGGACCTTAAACCCATCCTAACAATAACCAAATCTTTAGATGGTACAATATATACACGCTGACCCAAATAACCATTAAGTGAATAAGTATCATATGGTGCATTTTTAAAAATAGCTCCATCAACATTTAACCAAAATTGAGCACCATAATTTCCGTTTGACGCAGGTGCAGGAGCTTTAGTATAGTCGATCCATCCGTCTGGCAACAATCGTTGGTTGTTCCAAACTCCGTCTCGAAGGTATAATGTGCCAAATTTAGCCCAATCCCTGGCTGTTGCGTAGGAATAACTTGACCCAATAAAATTACCTGCTTCATCTATTTCCATTATCATGCTATCCATTCCTAAAGGTTTAAATATTCTTTCTTTTGGGTATTTCAAATAGTCGTCATGATCAGAAAACTGATCTCTTAAATATCCAGCTATAAGATTTGATGAGCCAGAAGAGTATTCCCAAAATGTATTTGGAGGATATTCTAACTTCGATTGTTTTGCAGATTGCACAATATCTTCAGCAGTAAATAACATCTTTGTAGCAGAAGAAACCTCATCATAAATTTCACTCCATTCTAATCCTGAAGACATTTGCATCAAATTATTTAACGAAATTTCTTTTCTCTCATCATTCCATTCATCAAATAAATTATTATCCTTTAATGAGATTTTTCCGTCCATAATCATCATTCCAACCCATGCATTCAATATACTTTTTGTCATGGACCAACCAAGCATTTCAGTATTTTCATTATAACCTTCTGCATATTTTTCGTACAATACTGTATCCTTATGTAGTATCAATAATGCTCGTGTTTTTTTACTCAGCATCTTAAAATCATCATCAAAACACGCATCAGCGTTTTTATTCAATAAGTTATAATCTACATTGTCCATTTGGGTGTCAACAATTTTGTGTCCAAATGGAAAATTAACCTCCTTCAAATCTGTTCGTGCTTTTGTCGGTGATTTTAAATTAATATTAAAATCATCGACTCCATGAATAAGCACACACCCTAGTCCATGTCTAAACTCTGCAGTTTTAGGGTGCATCCCAAATACAGATGATGCTACCCTCTTAGACTTGTAATCAATTGTTGTCTTCGCAAGATTCAAAGGAGACCTCACTAGATCTTCATTTAGAATTGATTCGATTTTTCTATCAGCAATAAAAGTGCAAGAACAAACTTTCTTTGCTGCATATGAGGAAACCATCTCTAATTTTGGATAATTGATAAAAAACAGTACTCCAAAACCAAGTAATAGAATCAAACCTGCATATAACAATATTTTTTTTAGCATCGTATCAATTTAATCTAAGTAAATTCAATAGTTAAATATAAGAAATATAGATGAGATTATATATTACACACTATTTAGAATCTGAGAAACAGAATTAAGTGAGATTAATACAAAATATCACGATCTAACACTAAAAGTAAAATAATTCTCATTATTTTTAACTTTTGCAATGATTAAATGTTTGTTAAATAAGTATAACATTATTCCTTAATATAGCTATAAAACGTTAATTTACAATAGCAATGAAATATAAATAAACTAGATACTGAAATGCATAAAAGATTATTACCTTTCCTATTATTCATTCTTCTTTTAGGTCTGAATGCTAAATCTCAGAAAATGAGTCAAGATAGTGTCATCCAATTTTCAGGATTGGTGGTAACATCAGGTGAAGCAGAAGATGCTATACCACTCCCCTACACTAATATAGGTGTGGTAGGTACAAGTAGAGGGACGAGTTCTGATGCAGATGGATATTTTTCTATTGTTGCAAAAAAAGGAGAGACTGTACGGTTTACAAGGATTGGTTTTAAAGATGTAAATTACACTATTCCTGATACTTTATCAAAAACGATGTATTATTATATTCAGATAATGAGTGAGGATAGTATTTTACTCCCTGAAGCAGTTATTTTCCCTTGGCCCGATAAGGAATACTTCAAGTATGAATTTTTAGCAATAGATATCTCTGACGATATGAGAGCAAAAGCAGAAGAAAATCTTGCTCAAGATGTCATGGAAGAATTGAGATATAGCATACCCGCTGATGGAAGGGAAGCCACCAATGTTGTACTTAGACAAAATGCTATAAACTTTCAATATGTCGGTCAGACAAAGCCACAAAATATATTTAATCCATTAGCATGGAAAAAATTTATTGACGCTTGGCGTAGAGGGGATTACAAACGTAAGAAAAAGAAAAAATAAGACATATTATTGTAACCCTACCCAAAATAGGACAGTGAATAAAGATTATAAATTTACTGCAAAGTCTTCATTACATCGAGTAATTTTTATTTTTCAATATCACCAAATCCAAATAAATTCATTACTTCTAAATCTCCTTATTAAGATCTATTCCATCAAAAGTTCCTGATGTCATAAATAACGTGTTGTTTTTATTTTTTTTATGACTAGCCAACAAATTTTTAAATTCTTGATTATTGTCCACAACGATAATATTTAGATGATCAAAGCACTTTTTGATATAAGCTCTATTTAACATTGGCATTCTTTTCATTTCCAATGCATGTTTGCTAAAATATATGATAACAATGTCAGCAGCTGCCAATGTATTTTTATATTGGGGTAAAAAATCTTTATTAAGACTAGAATAAGTATGCAACTCAAACACTGCTAACAATGGTGCATCTGGATACCAATCTTTTACAGCCTGAGTTGTTGCTTTTACTTTTGAGGGAGCATGGGCAAAATCTAAATACACATTTCCATTCCCACTCGATGATTTTTTCAATATTTGCAATCGCTTACTCGCCCCTGCGAATGTGCTTAATGAATTAAAAAAAATGTCATTAGAAACACCTATTTCGTTACAGACAAGTTGGGCAGCCTTAATGTTTTGAAGATTATGATTCCCAATAAGATTTAGCAGATACGATTTATTGTTATCAACTATATTTTTGTTTTTATCAACTTCAACTTTATTATAACTGACGGTCTTGCAGTTATGCTCTTCGTTATTAATTATTTTTACCATTGCTTCGTCTTTGCTATAATAGAATAGACAAGAATCATGTGCCATATTGGAAACGAAACATTGAAACTGATTTTCATAATTTTCAAGTGTCGGAAATACATTTATATGATCCCATGCTATCCCAGTAATAACAGCAATGTCAGGATTGTAGTGCATCATTTTGGGTCTTCGATCAATTGGTGATGATAAGTATTCATCCCCTTCAAGAATTATTAAATCTGAATCAGACAACCTAACCATTCTATCAAATCCTTTTAGCTGTGCCCCAACCAAATAATCATAATCCACATTAGCAAATGATAGTGCATGCATAATTATTGAAGTTGTAGTTGTCTTTCCATGACTCCCTGCTATCACAACTCTCCTTTTGTTTTTTGACTGTTTTGCAACAAATTCTGGGTAAGAATAGATCGGTATATTGAGTTTTTGTGCTCTTAGTAATTCAGGATTATCTATATGTGCATGCATCCCTAAAATAATTGCATCAATTTTTGGCTCAATTTTTTCTATATACCACCCATAAGTTTTTGGTAGCAGTCCTGCCTTATCTAATCTTGTTCTTGATGGTTCGTAGATTTCATCGTCACTACCCGTGATAATGTGTCCTTGATCATGAAGCGCAAGTGCTAAATTATGCATTGCACTGCCTCCTATCGCTATAAAATGTATTCGCATAGCGTAAATATTAAATAATTAACTAAATTTTAAGCCAAACTAGACAACATTATTACATTTTTTTTCATTTAATAATAAGAATGTATATTTGCACTGCGATAAATCCTATTGATATTTTAAAAATTAAAAAAAATGAATTCTAAAACATTAAAAAACGTAAAGACAATATTAGCTCTATTTGTAATAGCTGTAGTATTGACATCATGTAATAGAGGTGGTACAGGTTGTCCATATGAAATGGAAGTAGCAACTAATATCCTTACAAATATTGTGAACTAAGCAATAAATGATAAAATGGTTATCTTTAGAAACTACAGCTCAAGTAGATTCTATAATTGATTTGAGCAAGCGTTCAACTCAAATAATATTTAAACACAGTACTCGGTGTCCTATAAGTGGAATGGCAAAAAATAGGCTAGAACAAGCTTGGGACATAGATATAGAACCATACTTATTGGATCTTATCACTTTTCGATCTGTTTCTAATAGTATTACTGATACTTTAGAAGTAGTACACCAATCTCCACAAGTAATCGTTATCAACAATGGCAAGGCGGTGTACAATGAAAGTCACTTAGATATCAACATGAGTGATTTAAAGACGGCTATTAAATAATTTTTCCTATGCACAAAATAGTTCTTTCTGAAGATGGATCACATACCATTATCTCAGAAAAATTTGGCGTTGCTTATCACTCAAAGCATGGTGCATTGCAAGAGACAGAAACGGTATTCCTGAATGCTGGACTTCAATATGCAATCGACAACAATCCAACTATTGTCAATATCTTAGAGATGGGATTTGGCACTGGACTCAATGCTATTATGACCTTCTTAAAGGACACAAAAGATATTAAAATCAACTTTCATACCATTGAGGCCTACCCTATTCCTGAAGTGATATACAGTCAGCTAAATTATCCTGAACTATTGAATATGGATAAATATCAACACCAAATATTTATCGATATGCACAAAGGAAATACTGGGACAACTTATGCATTATCCCCAAATTTTAATTTCACAAAACATATATTACTACTTGAGGATTTTGATCCAGGCGATCAAAAATTTGATGTAATTTATTATGATGCTTTTGCACCATCTAGCCAAGAAGAATTATGGTCCGAAGAAATGATGGTCAATTTAGCCTCGATGTGCAATACTAATGGTGCTCTTGTTACTTATTGTGCCAAAGGATCATTCAAACGGGCATTACGTGCCGCAGGATTTACAGTTGAAGGATTGCCAGGACCAAAAGGCAAGAGAGAGATGACCAGAGGAATTATTTAAAGAGCTCTATATTTTGCTCAGGCACCATTCTATTTTTGTTTCATTTTAATCAATAACACATTAAGATTATAAATGGCGGTTTCGCCTTAGATCATTAGTGTTTACAAGTCTTTTCTATCAAATGGATTTAAAGTTGTTCCTTTGACGTTAGCTTCTGCTATTACGTAATAAGACGATTTAACTCCTTTAATTTTCTTTGCCAACTTAATAAATGGCATTGCAAAAAAAGAGCTTTTTTCAATCTTGTCCATTTCAGAAAGCACTCTTTCATATACCATATCAAATGGCAATTCGATTATTTCTTCTGGTTCGATTGTAAATTTTTCACTAATTGTTAGAATGCCAATAGGATACTCATCTATTAGTTTTGTCTTTCTTCTACCCCTTATATATTTTTCTATTACCTTAACTGTAATGCCGTCAACGGTTCCTTTAGATTTTGTTGTAAACTTTAGTATCCCTGATACTTTTTGCTCATTTACATTTGTAGGATCATCTAATAGCAATTCTAATTTAACACCTTCTATTCCTAGTACTTTTTTTAATCTTCCTAACATATTAATTATATTTTTTTCAATGACATTAAATCATCTTCATTCAAAAGTGAATAATTTGAGGCAATGAATGCTACTTTTATCTGTAAACCTTCTAAAAAAATAGACTAAAGTCAAGTAAATCTATAATGCCAACTGTTTTTTAAAGGCACAAGCCAATCATCAACAAATGCCTGTTTGGTCTTAACTAAATTATCAAAAAACATTGTATCATCATTAACCTCTCCAGCTGCATATGCTTCAGCTAATTCTGAATGATGCACTGTCTTTACTTCATTTTCAGAAATGTAGGTATATAGCATCCTATTAAAAAATTCTACACCTAATTGACTTCCTATTTGCTGTACAAATCTATTAGAAGAATCGATACTACAACCACTAGCACTAGCAAAACTTGATTCATCAACTATTAAGACCAAATATCTATTATAAAATATATCCCCATAGCATTTCAACTCATTCTGATGAGCTGTCCATTCGACAAGAAAATCATGTATATGTTTATTCGCTGTAGTCACTTGATGGTCTGTCAGCATATTGTCTGCTTGATATATCCATATTTTAGACGTATCATGTAATTCGTTAAGTTGTACTATCATTTTATTACTTTTGTCACTACTATAACAAGATATTTTTAATTCGGTTTCATAAATCTAATATACTTACAAACACTTGCAACTACTACCCATTAAAGTAGAAATCCAAAATTCTAACCTAACTCCAAAAACATTGGTGAGTGATCACTTAATTTTTCTTCTCGCCAAGATTGGTCATAATAACAGTTTTTTACAATAGACTTGAGGTGCTCATCAATATAGAAATGATCATATCGAAAACCATTTCCTTGGTGAGAAAACCATGAATACTCCTCTACTTCTCCATTGACTAATCTAAAAGCATCAAAATAGCCTGTTTTTTCTAAGGCAACCAATTGATCAGTATACCAAAAAGATTTCCCTTTTTGGTCTATATAATTCTTCCCTGTATTAAAATCTCCTCCTATAATATAAGGTACTTCAGATTTTTTTACAAGATTGGTTATAAACTCAAGTAATGCGTGTTTTTTTTTGTGGGGAAGATAAACACCCAAAACATTAAATGCTTTGAATTTACAGAGTAAAATATTATTAGTAAAGACTGGGTCTGCATCATCAAATATTTTGCTATCAAATGCTAAAGTAGAACATATCAATACACTGTTTTCGTTTTTTTGTGCTGCAGTTACTGCTTGGTATCTGTACCCTGCTTTAAGTAGATAATTTCTCAAAGTAATTCCAGAATCATTGTTTCTAAACTCATTAAAAATCACAATTGCGGATTTGCTTTTCACTACATTTTTTACAATAGATAATATTCTTGATCCACCACCTGCTTGAATATTCCATGCTATGATTTTTATCATTTATGCTCCTTTTTTCAATTTCTTAGCATCAGAAATACTCTTTTTCAGGGCATCCATAATATCCACGACTGGAGTTGTATCGACTTCGTCTCCAATAGTAACAATCTCTTTTCCAGCGATTTTGTCGTCAATTATATCCATTAATGCATCTCTATATCTATCTTCAAAATCAATATCAGAAAACTTTCTATCTAAAGAAGCAATTAAGGTCTCTGCTAATTTTAATTGTGTATCATCGACATCTGTATCTCGCAAATCAGGTACATCTTCTATATTTCGCAACTCATGAGGATATCGCAGCTTATACATTACCAGTCCATTTCCATGTGGTTTTATCAGTACTAGGTCTTCCCTATCTCTAAGGATTAGCCTTCCTATACCAGCTTTTTTAGTTTTTAATAATGCTTTTCTAAAAAGATTAAATGTCTTGATTGCAATATCTCCATTTGGACCAACATAATATACCGCCTCATATCTTGAAGGACTTACCTCTCCTATATCAACAAAAGCATCAACATCTATTGCTCTATTGCTTTTCAATTTAACCCCCTTAAATTCTTCTTTGTTGAGAATCACATACTGATCTGGTTCATATTCATACCCTTTGACAATATCACTAAATGCGACTTCTTCGTCACAAGAGCTACATATTTTTTTGTATCTTATTCTACCATTGTCCTCGTTATGCAGTTGTTTAAAACTTATAGACTTACTTTTTTCTATTGCATTAAATACTTGAATAGGAATAGTTACCAACGAAAATCTAATATGACCTTTCCATATACTTCTCATAATATTTGAATTGTTTCTTTTATATATTGCAATTTTCAATCCAAAATTGAAGAAAAAGAATAGCACTAATAAAAAAGGCCAAATATATTAATCAATACTATAAATTGCTGCTGATAATTTCGTTGCTCCATATATTACATTAATATGTAACTTAGGTTTTATCCTCTCCAAAATTCAGACTGTCCTAAAAACTGATATAATCAAAAAAAAGTTGATTTTTTTTTTAATATTTAAACCTAAACTGTAATATTACAGCTTATTAACAATTATAGGGTAATGTGTTCTTTATAAATATGTATATATTACATATAAAGTACAAATACCAAATGAGTTTTTTTTGAATCATTAAACACTAAACACATGAAATTATTTTTTAAAGCAGTATTCCTTTTATTGCTTACAACTAATCTTCAAGCACAAGAAGACTTGAAAGACTGGTATCACAAAGATCCTTCGAGCGGAGTAATGGGGTCATCTGTTGATAAAACTTATAGTAACTTACTAAAAGGCATGACAAGCGAAACAGTTATAGTTGCCATTATTGACTCCGGAGTAGATATTGAGCACGAAGATCTAGCTGGTAACATATGGGTCAATCTTGATGAGATACCTGACAATGGTATTGATGATGATAAGAATGGTTATATTGATGATGTAAATGGTTGGAATTTTATAGGAGGACCTGATGGTAAAAACGTAGGACCTGATACTTATGAAGTGACAAGATTGTATGGAAAATACAAACACAAATTTGAAAATGCAAAACCAGAATTGCTAAATAAAAAAGATAAGAAGAAATATGAAGAATTCTTAGTTTGGAAAGAAGAAGTAGAAAAGCAAAGAAATAGTGCAGAAAGTGCTTTGGAGCAAGTGTCAAATATAGAGGCTACAATAAAAGCAGCATTGGATGGATTAAAAAATGCTTTGGCTGATAAAAGTTTAGATTTTTCTCTAGAAAACATTAATTCCATAGAAAGTGATGACCAATTAATCGCAATCGCTCAAAAAATTTCTGGTGATTTTTTACCTGGATCTGACATCACCACTTTGGCGGGTCTAAGAGAAAGTATAGCTAGTGAAATAGATTCTGATAAAAAAAGACAACAAGACAAATTGGAATATGCCTATAACCCAGACTTCAATCCTAGAAAAACAATAGTAAAAGATAACTATAGAAATAGTACAGAAAAATATTACGGTAATAATGATGTTGAAGGACCTGATGCATTACATGGTACACACGTTGCAGGAATAGTTGGAGCAGTAAGGAACAATGATCTTGGGATGAATGGAGTTGCAGACAATGTATTGATAATGTCAGTACGTACAGTACCTGATGGTGACGAAAGAGATAAGGATGTTGCAAATGCAATTAGATATGCCGTAGACAATGGAGCGAGTATTATCAATATGAGTTTTGGCAAGGGATATTCTTGGACAAAAGATGTAGTTGATGATGCAGTAAGATATGCAGAAAAGCATGATGTATTATTAGTACATGCTGCTGGTAACTCTGCACAAAACAATGATATAACTGGTAATTTTCCAAATGACAAATATCGTAAGCCAAAAGGTTTTTGGTTTTGGAAAAAGAAAAAAGCAAAGACTTGGATAGAGGTTGGTGCATTATCATATAATACAGGTGAACAATCTGTTGCGCCATTTTCAAATTATGGAACAAATAATGTTGATATATTTGCTCCAGGAATGAAAATATACTCGACACTACCTGATGATAAATATAGATACTTACAAGGTACAAGTATGGCAGCTCCAGTAGTTGCAGGTGCTGCTGCAGTATTAAGGTCATATTTTCCTAAGCTAAAAGCTGAACAAGTAAAAAAGATTCTAATGAAAAGTACGGAGTCATTGGACTTCAATGTTACACAGCCTGGATCAGAGGATGGTGCGGACTTAGTACCATTTAAATCTTTAAGCAAATCAGGTGGCGTATTGAGTCTTACAAAAGCTGTAAAAATGGCAAAAATGACAAAAGGTAAAAAGAAAATTAAAACTAAAAAGAAGGGAAGCGCTTAATTTTTAAATTTAATATTATAATGAAAAAATATTTAGAGGCTATCTCATTTGAGATAGTCTCTTTTTATTTTTACTCTATATTGTTACAATAATAAAAGGATAATTGAAATATGCTTACAATTGGGTTTTTCTTAAATTCTAATCATGAATGCTAACCCACAAATACGCTTTCCTAAGTTTCAAACGTTTATAATGTGATTCTAACATCACAAACACTTGACCATACAGAGTGAAAATTACTATATTTTTCGTAATCAGCTTATAAAAAGCAATTAACATATTGCTTTTTACAATAATTTGTTTACTTTTGTGGAGGTCTTAAAATTACACATTATGCTAAAAAAGTCAATTCTCTCATTAGTCATTGCGACTCTATCTATAATAATAGGATATAGTGATGCACCCTATTTCTACGAAATAGCCCCAAAGAAAGGGGATGGAATCATTTCTTTAATGAAAAGGTACAATTTAACAATACATCCTTGCAATACAGAAAAATTCCTTGAGCTTAATGGGTTGACAATGAAGTCAAACATCCATACACATAAGAAATACAAGCTTCCTATTTACATTTATGCTTATGATAAAAAGAGCATACGCTCAACAATAAAAATAGATGATTGGGAAAAAGCTGTTAGAATAAAAAAGTATAATACTTTTTTAAAATCTAAAGGATTGAGACGTAAAAACTATATGCTTAGCAAATATCTATGGGTTCCATATCATGAGGTAGGCTGTGGAGTTAATTCGACTATCACTAAAGTTGATAAAAAATCAACAATAACTAAGAAAAAAGATTCACTTAAAAACACTAAAAAAGTAGAACCAACAATAAAACCCATAAATAAAAACAGTCTTTATGTCGCTCTATTTGGCAAAAAACATGCTGAAGTAAAGATTATAGATATGAGTCTAAAGGGTGAAGTTTATTATGTGGTAGCAGGACATGGTGGCCCAGACCCTGGAGCAAGATGTATCGATTGTCCTTCTACACTATGTGAAGACGAATATGCATATGATATATCGTTAAGATTAGCAAGAGATTTGATGCAACATGGTGCTAAAGTCCATGTAATTATCCAAGATGCAAATGATGGAATTAGAGATAATAAATACTTTAAATGTGATCAAGATGAAAAATGTCTTGGAAAATTAAAAATACCTTTAAATCAAAAAGCCAGACTTCAACAAAGATCTGGAGCTATAAATAGATTCTATCAGACCTATCTTAAAAAAGGAATTTCTGATGCGCATCAAACTGCAATTTTCATTCACGTAGATAGTAATGTAGACAAGACAAAAAGGCAAGATGTTTATTTTTATCATAAAAAGAAAAGTAAAGCTGGAAAAAAACTAGCACAAAATGTAAGAAATACTTTTGAGCAAAAATATGCTCTATATCAAAAGAACAGAGGCTATAAAGGCACAATAAAAACAAGAGGTCTCTATGTATTAAACCATACTTTAGCAACATCAGTTTTTGTAGAATTGGCAAACATTCAAAATAAAAAAGATCACGAAAAATTAATTAGAAATACTAATAGACAAGCTATTGCAAACTGGTTATTTGAGGGATTAACAAAGAAATAGTTTAAATTTTAAATTAATACCAATACAGTTTAGTCTTTGTAATTGTGCGAATTAAGTATTAGACTATAGCTTATAATTACTATTATAAAAAAAACAATTTTTTTCCTATATTACATCATTATTAATATAAAAACAACTATCGCAATGACTAAAAGGAAGAAGAAAAAAACTGAAATAATAAAAAAGGACAAAGCTGCTCAGAAAAAAATTTTTGTAATTACAATGCTTGTCACATTGGTTTTATTAGTATTTATGTATATGTTTTTTAAAAGTTCTATAGGCTAAATTTAATATAAACTTTAAGGTAAATCAATGAAATTAAATTTAGATCTTGCTATACCTAGTAAGCAAGAATGGCTTGAAGCTGTGTTATCAGACTTTCCAAGTTTTCTTCAAGACCATGCAGATTGTGAAAGAAAAGCATCATCAATGGCGATGAGCTTTGTCGCAAAATACCCAGATCGCAAAGAAATAATACCAGAACTAATAGCTACAGGCATAGAAGAATTGGAACATTTTCAACAAGTGTATAAATTAATGGAAAGTCGTGGAATCCCTCTAAATAAGTCAATGAGTGAAGACCTATATATAAAGCAATTGATCAAAAAATGCCACAGTGGAAGAGAGGAAAGATTTTTGGACAGATTGCTTATAGCGTCTGTTGTAGAAACTCGAGGAGCCGAAAGATTTAGAATGATTTCCGAAGCGCAGACTGATCCAGAAATGCATAGATTTTACAAAGTATTATGGGCAAGTGAGGCTAAACACGGACATATATTTGTTAAAATGTCACTTAATTACTTTCCTGAAAAAACAGTACTTGACAAACTAAAATGGTGGACAGATTTTGAAGCTGAAGTTATTGATGGCTTAGAAATAAAAGCGGCATTACATTAAGAAACATGGGACTAAAGATTATTATAGATAGTGGATCGACTAAGTCAGATTGGGCAGTATTAAATAATAGTCAAGAAACTATATATGCTACTACAGGCATTAATCCCGCCAAACAAAAAACATTACTTGATCTTGAATCAATTGATAAAAATTTAAAGACTGCACTTTCAAAAGCAGATGCGATCTACTATTATGGTGCTGGAGTATTTGACATAGACTCGAAAAATAGAATTGAAAATATGTTTACAGTTTTTGTTCCTAAAAACTGTAACATACAAATAGAAAGTGATATACTCGGTGCTGCAAGAGCAACAGCAAAAAACAATAAAGCAATAGTATGTATTTTAGGGACAGGAAGTAATTCTTGTCTTTTTGATGGTACAAATATAATGGAAAACATTCCAACTTTAGGTTATATTTTAAGTGACGAAGGAGGAGGTGTCAATATTGGTAAATCAATTCTCAAATCTTACCTATACGATACAATGCCTACAGAAGTTAGAATAAAATTTGAAGGGTTATATACGCTAAATAAAAAACATATTATAAAAAAGCTATATAAAGAAGAGAATCCTAATACATATTTAGCTACTTTTACATACTTTTTGAAAAAGAGTAACCATCAAAAATGGAATCAAAGTATTCTTGATAAAAATTTTCAAGAGTTTGTTGATATCAGAATTAAAGGCTACAAAGGATATCAAGATTTAGAAATATATTTTATCGGGTCGATTGCTCATTATTTTAGAGATAGTTTAAAAGCGATTTTTACCAAAAACAATCTCAAATTAAAAACAATACTTAAACGACCAATTGAAGGGTTGATTGCATATCATAAATAAGAGACTAATGGCAACAAATATAAAAAGAATAGCTGTATTAACTTCAGGTGGAGATGCTCCAGGAATGAATGCTGCGGTAAGATCTGTAGTAAGGACTGCCGGCTACCATGATCTTCATGTATATGGTATATTTGAAGGATATAATGGTATGATAAATGGAAAAATAAAAAGATTAGAAAGAGGAGATGTAGGTAATATCATGCAACGAGGAGGTACTGTATTAAAAACTGCCCGAAGTAAAGCATTTAGAACTAAAGAAGGAAGAAAACAGGCATATGATTCACTAATAGCGCATGATATAGATGCTTGTGTAGTTATTGGCGGCAATGGTACTTACACAGGGGCAAAAGTATTCATGGAAGAGTATGACATCCCATTTGTAGGTATTCCTGGCACTATCGACAATGATATTTATGGTACAGATTACACTATAGGATTTGATACTGCAATAAATACAGCCATTCAAGCTGTTGATAGAATTAGAGACACCGCGGATAGTCATAATAGATTGTTTTTTATTGAAGTGATGGGGAGGCATTCAGGTTATATTGCTCTACATACAGGTATTGGTAGTGGAGCAAGTACAATTTTTCTGCCAGAAACAGATACTACATTTAAGTCTTTGACAGATATGCTTACTAAATCTGCCAAAAGAAAAAAACTATTTAATTTAGTAATAGTAGCAGAAGGCAATAAGAATGGTAATGCAATGGAGATTGCTGAAAAAATAAAAAAATCAAATCCGCAATATGACACAAAGGTATCTATTATAGGACACCTACAGAGAGGTGGTGCACCATCATGTGCAGATAGAGTTTTGTCTGCAAGATTAGGATTTGCAGCTGTCAATTCTTTATTGGAAGGAAAAAGTGGGATTGCACTTGGTATTATAAATAATACAGTAGCTCTAACATCATTTGAAGATGCAATTACCAAAACTAAAGAACTAAATCAAGATTTGATAAAGATGGCTGAAATATTAGCAATGTAACATACCAACAGATGAAAACTATAATACTCAGTGATTTATATTGGGAAGGACACTTAAGGAGTATTACAGAAGATGAAATTGAAAAGTTTCGAAATGAAGATATTGACAAAACTAGGTATTTTAGTATTAAAAGATATTTGAATATCATTTTAGAAGAAAAAGCTAATTTAGTATTGTTTGCTGGGGATGTGACTGGCGATGGTTCATGTGGACACGGTTTTCAATATGCGTTTCTTATTTTGCTCAAAATATTGGAATCTCTCAAAATAGATACTTGTTATATAAGTGGCAATCATGACGAGCCTCCTTATTATTCTATTGTCAATAATAGAGTAAGAGATTATAAATATATCAAAGAGATATCTAATAAAACAATTGATATAAATGGGGTGAAAGTTTTAGGAATTCCATATGAAACCACCTATTCTAAAACTAAAATCAAAGCACTATATAAAATAATTGAAGAAGATAAACATCAATATGACATTATAATAGCTCATTCACAATTAAAACGAAGAATTCAACTCTTTGACATTGATACAAAAGTTATTATTACTGGACATTACGACAGAAAAATAATGGCATTTAATCAATCTGCTTTTATCTCTCTCGACAATGATAGTAGTGAAATATCTTATGCTATATTCAACCAAGAAGAAAGTAATGAAACCGTTTCTATTGCAGTTCTTAATGCATTTGATGATACCTATAGTATAACTGAAAAAATTAATAATCTACATTCCGACAATCGTGAAGTACACATAGATAAAAA
>JAZGFO010000063.1:0-9343 GCA_036479655.1 Saprospiraceae bacterium | reverse complement strand
CAATATGTTTCTTAAAATCAAAACAAGCTGTTGTATCTACACAAGCAGAATCAAATCTAAGTTCACTAATTCAACAAAGAAAAAGATGGGCAACTAAATCTAAAGATTATGCTCACAAAAACATCTTATTGATTCAAGGTTTTGTATTTTTTATCAGTTGTCTAGTTATTGTTAATCTTCTGATGTCTCTGGTGGGATCTTTAGTTGCTTTATATTCTTTAGGGGTTATACTGATAATCAAACTCCTCGTTGATTATTTATATTTGTCAAAATTAGCAGCGTACTTTAAGAATAAAAAACCGTTAAACGGGTTTCTTTTTTCTTCGCTCTTTTTTCTTGGGTACATTATATTCGCGGGACTTCAAGCTCTATTTCCAAATTCCTATAAATGGAAAGGGAGAGATAATGGTACTCAATAGCTTTATATAATAGAGACTACCCTACTTTAAGTAATATGTAATGTTGCTATCATATAAACTACAACTAGATAGAGTGAAATATTTTATGAAAGTTGAAATTCAATAAACATTATAATTTCAAATTCTAAAATAAGGATAAATCTTACCTGTTCCTTTTCTATATTCCTGATAAGCTTCAAATTTTTCTATTAATAAGCTTTCTTCATAAGAAGACTTATACTCGAATAATATGATTAGCAATATAGAGAATCCAAGCCTTAAGAAATCATCAAAATATATACTATACCCCACAAATAACAAAACCAACCCTAAATAAATTGGATGACGTACAATACTATACAACCCATTAGTAATCAGATGACCATTCTCCTTAGGTGTAGGAAACGGACTAAGGTTTTTATTAAGCTGAAGCAATGCAATTATGCACACCAACAATCCTAAAATTGAAATAACCATTCCAATATATTTTACAACAATCGGAAGTCCTATATTATGACCAGAAAGAAAAATAATAAGCCCAAAAAGAATAAATTGAACAACTACAAAAATAATATCTTTTGATTTCATAACTATTTTGATATTGATGTGTCATACATCGTTTTATTATTGTGATGCCATGTTATGACAAACATTGATTATAAATTTCACGGAACTTGATTTGCCATAAATATAAGAAAATACAATTGTCTTATGCATAACCTTTATTTAATGATCTATTGACAAAATATAGTATAAAGATGGTATGACTTAAAATGTTACTTAGTAACTTTTATTACATTTGCAAAACATCAAACACGGCAAGTCAGCAAAAAGACATATTTATATGACAGAAATAGAAAAAAAATTAAACCTAATTTTTCCACATTTAAATGATTCAAAGCTAATAAGTGAATTAGCTACAATAGGTAAGATAATAAAAATTCCAAGAGGTGCAATAATATTAGATGAAGGGCAATATATAGAATATGTCCCACTAATGATCAGTGGAATCGTAAAGGTCAAAAGAAAAAACGAAGAAAATAAAATAGTGTTTCTCTACTATCTAAAAAGTGGAGAATCATGTGCAATGACCCTATCATCTTGCCTAAAAAGACAAAAAAGTAAAGTGATTGCTAATGTTCTTGAAGACGCAAGTGTATTATTAATTCCATCAAACAAAATCTTCTTTTTTATGAAGAATTATGCCAACTGGAGTGAGTTTGTTCTAAATACGTTTCAAGACAAATTTAATGATGCAATTTCTGCTGTAGAACGACTTGCTTTTATGAGCTTAGAAGAACAAATTATTGATGTTATTAAATGTACGGTTAAGGTTTACAATTCTAATACCATACATACAACACATCAAACTATCGCTGACGACCTAAGTACTTCTCGAGTGATTATTTCTAGAATAGTAAAAAAACTAGAAAAAGAAGGAGTCTTAACATTGGGCTATAAATCTATCACATTAAACTAATTGTAACAATAGTATCATTACACTACTAAATGCAATTCCTTCCCTAAATTATACCTAACAACAACTTCCACCTTCATCAGAAGTAATACTATCTCCAAAAGGCATCGCTCTTCCACAACCCTCAAATATTCCATAGTGTGTATCCCAAGTTCCATAAAAATCAAAATGCGCTTTGAATCGAGTCTCGTGCAACATCTTGTAAGTATTGCCACAGACTGACATAATATTACCTTTCTCAAAAACATGATGGTCGTCTAATTCAAATATGTTTGGGTTATAATCTATACTTCCTTTATAAGACACTGCTTGTCCAAAATCTTCACAATCAGATTCTAATCCGTCAATCTTCCATAAGCGATACGTAACAGAATAAAACTTTAAAGCACCTACAGTCTCTTCCAAATCCCTATTTTCGATTGTAATCGGATGGCTTTCCATTGTTCGTGGGTCTGTAAATCCAGCATTTTTAGCCGCTCTCAAAAAATCATTCCAATACATGGCTCCACTGAGACATTCTCCCCATAATACTTGATTGTCTTGTAGATATTGGGGTATTCTCCGATTGCAATATACATCGCTAAAATACATTTCTCCTCCCGGTTTTAATAAGTCAAATGCATCAGCAAGGACTTTGGCTTTATTCTCCACTAAATTAATAACACAATTAGAAATAATAATATCAATACTTTCCTTTTCAATATCAATATTTGACAAATCATCAATATTACCTTTGATAAAACTGACATTACTTGCTTGATACCCAAATTTTTCTCTATGATGTTCTATATACTTGTTTGCTACATCCAATTGTTCTTGAGTCATATCCACTCCAACAACAGTCCCATGTTCCCCAACCAATTGAGCTGCAATATATACGTCTCTACCACTGCCCGATCCCAAATCTAAAATAGTAAGATTTTTTACTTGGTTAGGTATAGTCAATCCACAACCATAATACTTTGACATCACTTCATCATGAATATTATTCATAGCATTTACTATATGTTTAGGCGGCTGTACAAGCGTACAACATGCATTGGTTTTTAAGTCTTCAGATTTGCTTAATTCTTGTCCGTAATAATTTTGGACTGATTTATGGATATTTGTCATTTCGAGCTATTTTTTATATAAATCAAATAACCAACAAAATGTTTAGATATTGCAATACAAAGTGATTTATTGTATGACAAATGAGTAGTTTTGCCTAAAGTTTCCCTTTTCTATTAATATATAATAAATCCCCTTTACCATATTCCCTCTTCTTAAAATGTACGGACTGGGATTACCCATTTCAATATTTTGTACTACTGTTCCATTGATATTTATAATACTTAAATTACCACCTATCAAACTATTATCAAATTCAATTATTGCGCTTTCAGTAAAGGGGTTTGGTGATACTACAATATTATCTTTGGATCTAATCGCAGTATTAACGTTAGTTATTTCAACATGTCTATTAAAAAATTCAACTATCCTTTTACTGTAATCAGAATGTAAAATATGATCGGCATTAACACAAAAGAATTGATCCTGTAGCCCCTTCTTTTTGACTTTATTTAGATTAAAATCATTATTATCATCCATAAATTGATTAAAAAACTCATGTGTTTTGTTTGCTTTAATGTAATTATTATTATCAAGATGATCACCGTCTTTTAAAGCATCAAATATTTTTTCGATTTAAAAATTGAAACATTTCTTATATTTCTAATAAACCGTTCTTTATATAATGGTGATTTTCTAAACCAATGAAATTCCGAAGAAGGTTGTTTTGACTTAGCATTTTCAAAATTTGCTAATGCAATATTGTTGTCAGCAAATTCTTGATTATCAGTTTCTGAAGCTACCCATATTATAGGTACTACATCTTCTCGATTATAAACAGCAAACTTACCCTTCGCTGTAATATGAGCTGAGGCATTGTATCCAAGAATTGAACCACAAAAATCACTAAAGTTAGCTCCATTGGATATCCCAAGACCATAGGTAGGTAGATCAATCAAAAAATCAAATTTATTAAGAATAGATCTTTTAATATTGACCATGTTTTTTAAATCAATATTATTTAAAGTATCTGCTATTCCTGCATATTTTGTATTCCATCGTATGTAATCATCAGAATTTACATTTCCAAGTGTAGATTCATTTGCGTCCACACCAAACACAGCAAAATTGTTATATAACAATTCTTTGGTCAATTGATAACTTTCAAATCTATTAAAAAAGAAGCCCCCGAACCACCTGTTCCGTGAAATAAAAAAACAATCCCCGTAGGGTTAGAAGGGATTCCATAATATATGTTTTTGAAAGTTCTTACCTGCTCTTCAAATTCATTTTCACCAAACAAATAGAAAGAATCAACTCCTATCACAGTACTATTTGGTAACACATCAAATGTTGCCGTTACATTAACCAATGATTCTAAGTTATCTGGAGAAACAACCAATTGACTATGCCATTCATTTATTAACTCTATATCTGGATCATCATCAATTGACCACGAAACAAAAACAGAATCACCTTTAGTTGCTTTAGCCCAGATTTCTACTGTATCACCTTTCATATAGCTACCAGATCCATAGCCATCAATTACATTAAGCTGATACATTTGACCATTTATGGTCATTATAATTCCAATTAGCGCAATTACAAATAAGAGAATTTTATATTTTTTCATACTCTTTAGACAATAATAATATTACAAGGTTTAATTATAAATGAAAATTTTATAATAATTTCAGCTATTCATTTTGAAACTTTTTCTCTTTAAAAATTGTATTGGTAAGTAACTAATGGGATTAAATTCTCAACCTCAATCCTCCAAAATTTAAATCTCTTCATATGCGGCAACTAAAAATAACCAATAAAATAACCAATAGAGAGAGTGTTGCCCTTGAGAAGTACCTAACAGACATTGCTAAAATAAGCCTACTACTTCCTGAAGAAGAAACAGATTTAGCAAAAAGAATAAAAGAAGGTGACAAACAAGCATTGGAGCGGTTAGTAGAAGCTAACTTAAGATTTGTAGTATCGGTGGCAAAGCAATATCAGAATCAAGGATTATCTCTGCCTGATCTTATCAATGAAGGCAACGTTGGACTGATGAAAGCTGCAAAAAGATTTGATGAAACAAGAGGTTTCAAATTTATCTCTTATGCAGTTTGGTGGATTCGACAATCTATACTTGCTGCTATTGTTGAGTATAGTCGACTTGTAAGAATGCCGCTAAACAAAGTAAGCTCTTACAATAAAGTAAATGAAGCGACAGTAAAATTTATTCAAGAATTTGAACGTGATCCTACTAATGAAGAATTGGCAGACATCTTAGATGTTAGGCCTAAAGATATTGAAAACACGCTGAAAGGAGGAAATCGTCATTTATCAATGGATGCACCTATCAGCGGAGAAGAAGGAGCAGCAACAAGAATAGACTTATATTCTTTAGGTGATCAAGATAGTCCAGATTTAGAATTAATAGAACAGTCTCTTGCTGATGAAATAAGACATGGATTGAGCGCACTTTCTCCTAGAGAGGTGGAAATTTTATCTGCGTATTTTGGATTAAACGGTAAACGATCTCATACATTAGATGAAATAAGTGACATGTACGGTTTGACACGAGAAAGAGTCCGACAAATAAGAGAACGTGCAATACGAAGATTACGTCGATCTGTCAATAGGAATGCACTAAAATCTTATTTGGGTTAAATTATAAAGAAAGAATATATTAAAAAAGTGATGTCAATTATAAATTGACATCACTTTTTTTATTATTAATAAGATGAAATTATCATTTAACAAGAATAACTTGTTTATGAATTACTTTGTCTTCAATTAAAAGTCTCATTGTATATACCCCTGTATCAAAATTAGATAAATCAATGAATGATTCATGATATCCTTTTTCGATATATTTATTAACTAAAGATTTTGCTACTAATCTGTTAGAAGAATCATATATATCAATAATTAATTGTGATCCCTCTTTCAAGTTTATTGAATAATTAATTAATCCCGAAGTAGGATTTGGATAGTAGTTGAAAGATTTATCATGAGAAATATTAACACTTACAATCTCACTATACGATTGATTACCATCATTATCTAATTGTAATATTCTATAATAGTATCTCCCAGCATTTACTTCAGTATCTAATAAGCTATAATCTTGTCTAGTCTCACTATTCATTGCTGCATTAACTCTTCCTATTTGAATAAAACCATTTTCAGATTCATGTTTTCGCTCAACAATAAAATAATCAGAATTAACTTCTAATGCTGTTGACCAAGTTACTTTTACATCCTCATCAAAAACTTTAGCATTTATAGCTAACCATTCAACTGGAAGTACACCTAAAATTAGTCCCGCATCTATATTGATGTAATTTTGTCCAGGCTCCAAACTATAGGCAGCAGTAGTTCTATATCCATATGTATGATCAACATCACTATCTACCAACTCATTACCACTATTAGCTGTTGTAAAAGAATATCCAGACGGAGGAGTAAATTTTAAATAATAATCCTTCTTCTGTAAATATTCAATTTTATAAATACCGCCAGCGTCAGTATAAGATTGAGCTATAGCTTGTCCCGTCTCAACTTCAAAAGCTTGAACTAAAACATTTGAAACGCTACTTTCATTACTTTCCTGTATACCATTCTCATTAGCATCATACCAAACTTTATTACCTACTGTAGCCATTGGATAAAAACCTGCTCCAATATTACATATTTGATCTCCAGATTTAACAGTAAAAGAAGTAGTTGTAGCTGCTCCATAATTATTGGTCAGATCACTATCCGCTGTTGATTCATTACTATTCGTGATAGGTAGATTATTAAAAATATTCGGATTGGTCTGTACTAATCCTATCGGAGGCATCATTACTTCTATATAATACGTCCCAGGAGGTGCACAGAACTTGAAGTAACCATCATCAGAAGGCGTTCCAGGTTTGTGTCCTGTTAATGTACTTTCGTACAATACATAACTACCATTCTGTAATTGATACAAGTTGACTTCTAGTCCATTGATTCCATTCTCTTCGCTATCCCAAATATCATTTTCGTTGATATCGTACCATACCAATTCTCCAATTGGAATACACATATAATACCCTGCATCAAAAGAATAGTCATCCTCTTGTCCTAGCACTAATGTAAACATGTCTGTTGTACTTCCTGCATCAGAATCAACAGAATTAGTCACATCACTATCTGTCTCATCTCCAGTACTGTCAGGTATCGTAATTTCAAATCCATCAGGATCAACGAATACAATATAATATGTACCAGGCAAAACATCTTCAAATATATAATGTCCCGTATTGTCTGTTTCTGTAATCATTATGATATTATCATTCTCATCATAAAGAATTACCATTACTCCTTCTATCGGTGGCTCATTGGCATCTTGATGTCCATCACCATCTTGATCATGCCATACAAAATCTCCAATATTCATTGTCTGTACAAATATTCCCGCATCCCATGTAGGGTCATGTTCTCCTGGCTCTAATGTAGTAAATACTGTAAACCCATCCGCATCCGCATCGCTATCTATTGCATCATCACTTCCTGCATCTTGAATAGTCAATGTAGTACCCACAGGTAAACTTGATAGTACAAACTGTACTTGGTAATCTCCTGGTATTAAATCATCAACTATATAATATCCATTAGCATCGGTCGTGTCAGTACCCACTATATTTCCATCTGTATCCAATACATTTACAATTACTCCTTCTACACCAACTTCATTCGGATCTTGGATCCCATTAATATTTTCATCAATCCATACGGTATCTCCTATCGAAGACAGCTGTGTTATTGCAATCAATGCCGGATCATAATCATCCGAACCATCAACTTGCAATGTATCATTATCAATACCATCTGGCGTCACACCATCTTCTGTATTTGGTGTACTATCCGTATCTTGGGGATGGTCTCCATTTACATCTTCTGCATCTGCTATCTCTGCATTGTTAGTAATCATATCACCAGTAAAGTCATCATCTACTGTAAACGAAATCGTTACTGTCTGAGATGCTCCTTTTAGTATTTCAGCAATAGGAGTATTCAAATTAGCTACTCCTGCCGTCTCTGTCCAATTCGCATCTGCCAACGTCAATCCAGTTGGGATATAATCATTCACTTGTACGTTATATGCATCTAATGTTCCTTGGTTAAAAACTTCGATATCAAAACTCACAGTTCCTCCCAAGAATAGTGGATTATCTGTTGGTTGCCCAATCGTTTTGATCAATGCTAAATCAAATATTTGTCCAATAGTTATCGTCTCCGGATCATAATCATCCCCTCCATCTTCGTCGTCAATATCATCATTTGGTGTATCTGGTGTTGTACCATCTTCATCATTTGGTGTACTATCTTCATCTGGTGGGTTGTTACCATCTACGTCTTCTGCACTTTCTATCTCCGCATTATTCGTGATACTCGTTCCTTGGAAGTCTGCGTCCACTGTGAATGTGATGCTTCTTGTCATCGTCGCTCCACTGTTTATTTGTGGTATTTCTGTATTCAATGTTGCTACTCCACCTGTTGCTGTCCAGTTCGCATCATTCAATGTTAATCCTGTTGGGATATAGTCATTGATTTGTACATTGTATGCATCTACTGTTCCTTGGTTCGTCACTGCGATGTCGAATGTTACTGTTGAGCCAGGTGTGATTGGGCTGTCTGTTGGACTTCCCATTGTTTTGATTAAGGCTAAATCAAATGTTTGACCTATCGTTATCTCTGCTGGATCATAATCATCTTCATCTCCTGCATTGTCTGTTCCGCCTGTACTATCATCATTCACATCATTGTCTGATGTTAACTCATTTGTACTTCCATCATTTGTTTCTGTCAATGGGCTGTCTTCATCTGTTGTTGTCGTTCCTCCATCTGTATCTGTCGCATCTACGATCTCTGCATTGTTCACAATATTCGTTCCTTGGAAACCTGCATCAATTGTAAATTCGTAGCTTATCACTACTTCATCTCCTGCTGCTATTTGTTCCAATTCGATGTTTGGTCCTGCTCCGACTACACTTACTGCATTGCCATCTACTGACATTGCTGGTGCTGTGATGCTCACAAAATTCAATTCTGATGCATTGAAGTAATCATTGATGTCTACATCATATGCATCCAAGGTTCCTTGGTTGTATATTGTTACATCGTAAGTTACTGTGCTGCCTTGTCCGTACTCTGTTCCTGCTGGATTTGATACGGTTTTTGTCAATGCTAAATCAAATGATTGCTCAACTACTATCGTCTCTGGATCGTAATCATCTCCTCCTGTCGTATCATCCAAGTCATCATTTGGTGTATCTGGTGTCGTTCCATCTTCATCTCCTGGTGTACTGTCTTCATCCATCGGATTGTCTCCATCTACATCTTCTGCATCTTCGATTTCTGCATTGTTAGTGATACTCGTACCCATAAAGTC
>JAZGFO010000062.1:0-8043 GCA_036479655.1 Saprospiraceae bacterium | reverse complement strand
CTTATCCAACAAAATTAATTGATTTTAAATAATCAATAGTTTTTATTCTTCTTCATCACTATGTTCATCTCTTCTTATTACAGCAACATCCGCAATCATATCTTTTTTGCCAAGATTTATCACTCTAACCCCTGATGTCGCTCTACCCATGACTCTCAAGTCACTTGCAGCACTTCTTATCATTATTCCATCTTTAGTTGTAATCATTAAGTGATCATAATTAGTAAGGTATTTTACACTTACTACTTTTCCTGTTTTATCAGATATGTTCATCGTTTTTACACCTTTCCCTCCTCTATTTGTTCTTCTATATGCTTCAAGAGCTGTACGCTTACCACTTCCTTTTTCTGATATTACAAAAATAGTAACATCCGGATCTGTTGAATCAACTGAAAGCATACCAATAACTCTATCATCTTTACCTTCATCAAGTCTTATTCCTCTAACTCCCGCAGCAGATCTTCCCATTGATCTTACTTTTTCTTCAGGAAATCTAATTGCTCTTCCGTTTCTATTTGCAATAAGTATGTCATTTTTACCATTTGTCAATTTAACTTCCAACAATTGATCTCCTTCTCTAATAGTGATTGCATTAATACCGTTAGTTCTAGGTCTTGAGAATTTTTCCATCAATGTTTTCTTAATAACTCCTTGCTCTGTACAGAATATAGCATAGTTATTATTCAACCATTCTTCATCAGTAAGATCTTTGACTATTATATATGATTTTACTTTATCATCTTTTGGTATTTGGATAATATTTTGAAGCACTCTTCCAGAAGATGTTTTACTTGCCTCTGGTATTTCGTAAGCTCTCAACCAAAAGCATTTTCCTTTTTCAGTAAATAACAAGATGTAATTATGTGCATCTGCAACAAATAAATGTTCAACAGAATCTGTATTTCTTGTCTTACTTCCTCTTGAACCTCTACCACCTCTATTTTGTGCTTTATATTCAGATGATTTTGTTCTTTTTATATAGCCTAATTTAGAAATTGAAATTACAACTTCTTCGTTAGGAATCATATCTTCAATACTTATTTCATCATCGGCATAACTAATATCAGTTCGTCTTTCATCACCAAAACGTTCTTTGATCTCATCTAATTCTTCTTTAATTATTTCTCTTTGAATACCTTCATCAGCGAGAATTTTTTTATAGCCTGCAATTTTAGTTTGCAACTCATCAAATTCAGATTGAATTTTATTAACTTCTAGACTAACCAATTTTTGCAATCTCATTTCTAAGATCGCTTTCGCTTGAATCTCTGACAATTTAAAACTTGATATCAAAGAGCTCTTGGCTTCTTCTACCGTTTTTGACTTTCTGATAATTGCAATCACCTCATCAATATTTGCTAAGGCAATAAGTAGACCTTCAAGAATATGAGCTCTATCTTCTGCTTTTCTAAGTTCGTATTTTGTTCTTCTTACAATTACCTGCAATCTGAATTTAATAAACTCTGAAATTATTTGCTTTACATTTAATAATTGTGGCCGTCCATTTACCAATGCAATATTATTGACTCCATAAGAGCTTTGCAAAGCAGTATATTTATACAATTTACTCAAGACAACACTTGCCATACCATCTCTCTTCACTTCAATAACAATCCTTAATCCATTTCTATCAGATTCGTCTCGAATATCTCTAATTCCATCAATTCTACCATTATTAACCAATTCAGCCATTTTTGCAACAAGATTAGCCTTATTGACTTGGTAAGGTATCTCTGTAACAATGATGGTTTCCATATTGTTACTATTGGTTTCAATATTTGCTTTACCTCTTACTACTACTTTACCTCTACCTGTCTCAAAAGCTGCCTTCACACCTGTATATCCAAATATTGTTCCTCCAGTTGGAAAGTCAGGTGCTTTGATATGCTCTATTAAGCCATCTATTGTGATCTCAGGGTTATCAATCATTGCTTTAGTGCCATCAATAACTTCACTCAAGTTATGTGGCAACATATTGGTCGCCATTCCAACTGCAATACCTGAAGCTCCATTCACTAACAGATTTGGAAATTTGGCTGGCAAAACTGTAGGTTCTTCCAGTGTATCATCAAAATTTAAAGCCCAATCTACTGTATCTTTCTTGATATCAGAAAGCAATTCGTCAGATATACGTCTTAATTTTGCTTCTGTATATCGCATTGCAGCAGGAGAATCACCGTCCATAGACCCATAATTTCCTTGTCCATCCACTAATGGATACCTTAACGACCACGTCTGTGCCATTCTTACCATTGCATCATATACTGAAGTATCACCATGAGGGTGATACTTTCCCAACACTTCTCCAACAATTCTTGCAGATTTTTTATGAGACTTACTGTAAGTCAGCCCTAAATCAGACATTCCATACAATACCCGTCTATGTACAGGCTTCAATCCATCTCTCACATCTGGCAAAGCTCTAGAAACAATCACCGACATCGAATAATCGATATAAGCAGACTTCATTTCATCTTCAATGTTTATTGGTATAATCCTTTGACCACTAGCCATTTATATATTTGTTTTTGTTTTCAATAATAGTTAGCAAAAGTAATAAAAAATGTCGATAAAAAGAAGCGTTTTATAGGATAAATTAGAAGCAATTACTTAGTGCTTTTTGATATTAATAAACCAATCACATCAGCAATACAACTAACTGTATTTTAACACATTATCGTAATGTTCGTTATGGAATGATTCACATATTGTAGAGGGTTAGTATTGAATTTCAAATTAAATTCTAAATAGGCGATATTTTTAAGATTTACATTTACACAAAAAAAATACTACTATCAGAATTAACTAATAGTAGTATTTAATTAAAAATATATAATTTTATTGCTTTACAAATCGCTCTGTTTGAATTTTATCATTTTTAGTAAAATTTATAAAGTATAAGCCTTTTGGAAGGCTCGTTACACTCAATTTAGTGCGATTGGTGATATTAAGAAGTTTATTACCTAATATATTTACTAATTCTATTTTATCCCATTTTACATCAGTATTAATAGTTATACTGGATTGAGCAGGATTCGGATAAATTTCAATATTTACATTCTGTATTTCAGCAGTAGCTACATCCAACAAAAAATCTGAATTGTATCGAGGGAACATTTGGTAGCCCTGTAAATAAGGAGACATATCATCATATTGACCTCCTATCCCTTGTATTAAAACTGGATTGCCACCTAAAAAGAAAGGCGCTTCCCAACTTGCAACTTCTGTATCAGAATCAATCCTCAAAGTAATAATATCACCTAAAGAATTCTCAAATTCAACATTAAATGATGATCCATCACCTAGCCATGCAGCAGCATCTACTATAGCAAATTCATCTGTTTGAATAAATTGAGATTCTGTGTTTTCGTCTAATCTCTGAATACCTTTTATTGGATCTCTTAATTGACCCAAACTTATAAATTCAATTTCATTAGGGGCAATTTGTAATAGTCCATTAAATTGTGAAATTGAACCTGTTGCTTTTATCTTATCTCCTTCAGCATAAGTATATCCTAAATCTGTCGAAGAAAAAAGACCTAAAGCATCTCCACTATCATCAATAAGCGCAAATTGTAATCCTCCACCTCTTAAATTAGCACCATGAACTATCCCTACTACAGTACACATCACACCTACAGAATCACCAACTCCCTCAGCATCAATTGTATTTACAATACTAATGTCATAAGTTGGTACAATTGGCTCTACGTCACCTTCAACAGTTACTGTACCAGTCATACCAAGATCAACATGTGGATCACATTGGTAGTTATGTACTCCTGCAATTTCAAATGTAAAATCATAAGTCCAAGCAGTACTAGAAGCAGAGCCGTTACCAAATCCTACAGGATTATTAGGATAAGTAGAGCTAGTTCCATTAATATTATGAAACCCATCAGTATTAACCCATCTTACTGACTCTCCCATTTGGATAGTGATGTCGGCTGGAGTAAATACATTGGTAGATACTTCTACTACATGATCTGGAACAAACTCACAACTTGAAGAATTTGCATTTCCAGGTGTTCCAAAAAAGTCAGTTTCATTTACAATAATATTTAGATTATTAGTCGATACACCCCAATTTGCTCCATCGCTATTATCTGATTCTAAATCGCATAATTCAATAGTCGCTCCTGCACCATCTGTTCCATCAGCATTTGTTGGCCATGGTTCATTGTCATCATATGTTATTTGATCTAATACTTCTCCATTAGTATTTTCTATAGTTAATTGTTCTCCGCCATTGCTAAGTGCAATATCTGCAATCTCGATAGATGAAAAACCTAAGACCACCATTATCGCAGCGGGCTTAATTGCCAAAATAGCATATCCCATAGCAGGTACCATGCCGCCAGCAATCGTATGACTGTTATTATCTCTAATTATATATCCGGTCAAATCAATATCTGCATCAGTGCTGTTGTATAACTCAATATACTCTAAGCTATCTGTCCCAGATTCTGGTGGATTATAACTGATTTCAGTAAATGTCAATTGTGCATTGATTTGAAAAGCAATAAAAATAAAAGCTAACAATGGTAGAATTTTTTTCATGTTTATGATTTAGATTGAATAATGATTAAGACTTTTGTAAAAGTACTAAATATATTTATAAAAAAAAAGGCTGAACCATTAAGGATCAGCCTTTAAAATTAGTTTAATACAATCAATTTAGAAATTGTATCTAATACTTGTATTCCATGTTCTTCCAAAGCCAAAGAACACTTTATTATTCGTTGCTATTCCATTAAAAGTTTCATCACCCTCTTTTGGGAAATAGTTAGTAGCTGATTCAGAAATATATTCTGTATCAAAAAGATTATTAACGTTCAATCTAAAGTTCAAACCATTACCATTATCGCCTATAGGTAATTTGTAAGATATACCAGCATCTACAAGAGAATATGAAGGTAATTTTAATGATCCGTTATGGTCTGCCGCATCAAAATCATCAGCACTAATAGCAGCATATAAATTACTTGCATTACGTACACTTGCATCAATGTATAGATTATTGATTGGTTGTACTGTAAGTCCTAACCTAGCAGTTGATTGAGCAGCATCACCAACTTTTACACCATCCAAGAATAATGAAAGTTCTCCTACCTTATTACCATTATCATCAAGAGCAGATCCAGTGACATCGCCACCATATACCCAATTACCAACTGACACCATTCCAGTAAGACTAATCATATCATTAATTTTGTAAGCAGCATCAAGTTCTATTCCTGTATGTACTTGCTCAACACCAGTTAGGTTAGCAGAACCTTGAATATCATCATCGTCATCGTCAGGTGTTCCATTAACATCAAAACTATTAGAAATTGAAATAAATCTATCATTCCATGTTGTTCTATAAGCATTCAAATTAACTCGAATATCTTCAGAAATGTACCCATAACCTATTTCTAATCCAACAATTTTCTCATTTCTGTAATCATCATTCACAAAATTATCATTATCAAGATAAATCGCTGCAAATCGAGGTTGTTTTGAATAATACCCAGCATTAAAGAACAAATTATGATTATCATTCAAATTATAGTTTGCTCCCCCTTTGATATTTCCACCAAGAATATTCTCCCACTCAGATTCTCTCTCTCCTTCAGCATATCTAAAGAAATCAATTCTTTTAAATCCTTGTTGAGAAGCAGCTGCTTGAACAAAAGCTGACAAAGAACCTTCTGTATATTCTAATTGAGTAAACGCTCCTAACCAATTGACTAATCCTTCATTGTAGTAATTCACTTTTACTTCATCATCTATACTCTTAAATACATTAACAAGACCACCAATATTAGATTCATTTTCTTGAGTAACAATATTATATGGATTATTCACATCGTCATTGTCTCTGTAGCCATCTGCTCCTAAAAGATTATCCAATCTTCTGTAATGAATACCTTTGTAAGTTCTTAAATCCACACCAATATCAAATTTCAAATTACTCGTTAACTTATGCTTGAAATTAGATATTAGACCTATCCAGTTGTGTGAGTTCATTGAAGCTCTTCTTACTACTCCGTTTCTTCTTATCGTCTGTTCTCCATCTATATCTCCAGCTCTAATTTCATCATCATTGACAATATAGCTATTAGTTATTGGATCCAATTCATTCCCATAAGTGTAGTCATTACTAAAGGTAGACACTTCACCTCCATTAGAAGCTGCAATCTTATCCCATAATACAGCACCATTTGCATCTCTAAACTTAGAGCTACTAGCAAAATTACCTCCTAATCTTCCAATGTCACCAGTTCCTCCACCTCTACCAAAAGATGCATATGCTACTGTTGATATTTTAGATTTTTCATTTAATTTCAAATCCCAGTTCAAAGAAGCAATTGGCTTATGATAAAAATTTCTTCTCCAATTAAACTCCTCACCATTATATGTTCCATGGTTATAATTGTATTTATTACCAAATTTTTGATAATCGGCAAGAGTTGCCATATTATAAAAACTTGTAGTTCTTTGATTGTGAGTTTGAGGAGCACCAGTTACTGTAAATTGGAAATTGTTGTTTCCTTTATCCCATCCTAAACCAAGAAAGTAATTATATCCTTCAAATTTTGTTCCTTGTACATATCCATCACCAGCAGTTCTTGATAATAATACAGAAGAAGCAAAACCACTTTCATTTTTACCTGTTGAATATGATACTAACGTTTTTAGATATCCGTCATTTCCTATTGTTGCAGATACTGCTCCACCTTTTTCTTTATCAGTAGTTTTTGTCAAAATATTGATAGTACCTCCTACAGAAGAAATTGCTAATTTTGAAGATCCTAACCCTCTTTGTACTTGCATAGCAGTAGTCACATCAGATAACCCTGCCCAGTTAGACCAATATACTCTACCGTTCTCCATATCATTAACAGGAACTCCGTTTATCAATACTGCAACATTTCTTTGATCAAAACCTCTAATATTAATTCTTGAATCTCCATATCCACCACCAGACTTAGTAGCATATACAGAAGGCGTAGAGTTTAATAATTCTGGCATTTCTTGATTTCCAATTTTTTCTAATTCTTGCTTAGAAATAGTAGAAACGGCAACAGGAGTTCTTCTTCCTCTTGCAACATCAACTATACCAGTAATAACTACTTCTTCCAGCCCAGCAAATCCTTCTCGCAATTGAATATTACCAGCATTATTAACACCAGCTTCCATAGGAACAATTACTGTTTGATATCCTAAATATGCAGCCTCTAGCTGGCAAGCACCATCAGAATTCCTATTTAATGAAAAGCTACCATCAACATCTGTGATAGTACCAATTGATGTACCTTTGATTAGTACTGAAGCGCCTATTAAAGGTTCTCCTGAATCAGCATCAACTACAACACCTGTTATTTGTGCTTGTAATGCAAAGACCATAAAGGTCATAACGAATAAAGAATAAAGTTTTTTCATGTGTAAAATGTTTAGTTTTAGTTTGGCTCAAAATTACTATAATTTTCATATATATAGATAACTTATATTAATAATATTTAAATATTTACTAACACCTCAACTTATTATATATGTCGTCAGAGTACAATTAACTACCAACATACAGATTATAATACTGTTTATAATGTCAAGTACGGACATAAACTTACAAACACACATTTAGAAATGTTGCTAAATGTGGATAACTTTTAATTGTCTTTTTTTCTTTTTTTCCTAAAATTTCAATTTTATAAACAAATAAAAGTCTATATTCAATTTTCAAAACAAAAAAACTAAAGCATGTATTCAACAATTCTAAATCTTCATTCCTATTGGGCATTTGCCACATTACTTTTACTTTTAGCAGCTATAGTTAATGCTATCCTTGGTATGACTGGTAATAAAACTTTCTCTAAAACATCGTATAAATGGTCATTGTATGGCTTTATTGCTGCTCATATACAATTACTTTTAGGACTAATATTATTGTTTGTCAGCCCTCACTGGGATATGTTGATGAATAATACCTCTACTGTCATGAAGGATAGTGATACAAGACTACTAGCTGTAGAACATCCTATAATTAATATTTTAGCG
>JAZGFO010000061.1:0-8631 GCA_036479655.1 Saprospiraceae bacterium | reverse complement strand
TTTCCGAATGACCCTAAGTTTGCATATTGTTTCAATATTATAATTATTCCGGGATTCATGGTCTATTTGGGTTTTATCCGAAGTTTTTTAAATCTTGATATTCTAATGCCCAAGTGGGATAAGATTTTAAAATATTTCTTTTGGTTGGGTATCCCATTCACAGTCATCCACGTGATCGTCACTATTTTATCTAATTATAGTTATGGTATTGCGGACTATATACCAATTTCTTACATCGTTTTTTTCTTGCCATTATTGACATTTTTTCTATACCCACTATACCGTACTAATGATGTGAAAGGTAAATTTATCATAGTCGGAACACTCATGTTGCTGGTAGGAATATTTTTCAATATTTTGCTCTGGGCAGAGGTGTTTGACCAAACTCTGTTGGACCTCAAAGTAGGCTTTATTTTAGAAATTTTGATTTTTTCAATAGGTTTAGCCTATAGAGACCAAGAAAATATTAAGGCCAAAGAGCAAGCAGATTTTCAACTTGTAAAAACTCAACTCTTGCACGTTCAAGAACAAGCAGAAATAGGACGACTGAAGGAAATGGACAATATTAAGAGTAAACTCTATACCAATATTACCCATGAGTTTCGTACACCTCTAACGGTTATCATGGGCATGAATGAGAATATCACGGGGCATATACAAGAGAAAAATCTCATACGCCGCAATAGTAAAAACCTACTGCGACTTATTAATCAATTATTAGATTTATCAAAGGCAGAATCTTCTAATTTGAAAGTAGTCAAGATTAATGGTGACATCGTTTCTTTTATACAATACCTCACAGAGTCTTTCTATTCTATGGCGAGTGACAAAGGCATCAAACTGACTTTTTATACCGAAGAAGAGACACTCATTATGGATTATGATGAGACTTTGGTTCAACATATATTTTACAATCTGCTGTCGAATGCTATCAAGTTTACCGAAGAAAATGGTAAGATAGTTTGTCATCTCTGTGCTGTAGAAATAGATGATATGGAATTTATTAAAATAAAAATACAAGATACTGGCATTGGCATTCCAGAAGAAGTGCTGCCTCATATTTTTGATCGCTTTTATCAAGTGGACAATTCAAGTACTAGGAGGGGAGAAGGTACCGGTATTGGACTGGCTTTGGTCATGGAGTTACTACAACTAATGAATGGAAAAATAGACGTAGTCAGTAAACTGGGTAAAGGGACGGAATTTGTGGTATTCCTTCCTATCGAAAATGACATAAAAACAAAAAAAGAGAGCGCGTCTAAAATCAATATGAAGCAGAATATTCCAATTTCGTTACCTATACTACCATCCGAAAATAATGCTTTACATGAGACCAATCATCCTATACTGCTCATCATAGAAGACAACAAAGATGTAATAGAGTATATTGAATCCATATTACAAAAAAACTATAATATTTGCATCTCAAGAAATGGGCAACTCGGTATTGACAAGGCAATAGAAATCATACCTGATATTATTCTATCTGACGTGATGATGCCTATCAAAGATGGATATGAAGTATGTGATACGTTGAAAAAAGACGAACGTACCAGCCATATTCCGATCATATTATTGACTGCTAAAGCAACACTGCAAGATAGGTTAGAGGGATTGAAATATGGAGCAGATGCATTTTTAACAAAACCTTTTAACAAAGAAGAATTATTAGTGAGGTTGAAAAAATTAACTGAACTAAGGAAAGAACTACATGCTCGATATGCTGAAAGACCTGAAGTGCCTTTTTCTCTGGAGGGCCAAAAAGATGCACTTCCTTTCACTCAAAAATTAAGAAGAATAGTAATAGATCATTTTGATGATCCAGATTTTGGTGTTTCAGATTTAGGGAATAATATACATATGAGTGACATGCAGGTATATCGCAAACTCAAAGCCCTCACAGATCAAACCCCTTCAAGTTTTATTCGTTCTGTAAGGTTGCAAAAAGCCACCCTGTTATTAAAGGAGACTGATTTGAGCATATCAGATATTGCTTATTCCACAGGTTTTAATACCCCTAATTATTTCTCTCGCATATTTAATCAAAGATTTAAGATGTCGCCTAGCGAATATCGTCATAAGTAACTGCTACAGGTGGGTGCTTTCTTGCCAAAAATTAGCTCCACCTGAATTGTTACTCGTCATAAGTAATCTGCTTGTTACTAAATGTAATATATGTACTAGGATTTGTAAGATTAGTGCAGAATGATCTTGAGCTGTTTCTCGATCTTTGCAGCCTATTGGATTATAAATATGAAAGGAGGTAGACCATATATGTTAAGGTGTAAGAAACCATTAGATATGACCGATATGGAACATGCTACGACTATGAATAATCTAACAAGCATTATCAGTAGTAGAGAATCAGAAGTACTTCTATATATAGCTTTTGAATTTTCTACAAAACAGATAGCGAGTGAGCTCTATGTAAGTATAGAAACGATCAATACTCATAGGAAAAACTTACTAAAAAAATTGGGAGTGGCTAATTCAGCTGGATTAGTCCGAAGATCATTTGAAATAGGAATTCTTTCTCTTTCAAGAACTCAAGATTAGGTTTTTTTCTATGAAAAAAACTTAAACGGTCTATTTGGCTATGAAAAAAATAAAATAATTCATTAAGAGAAAAGCAAAAAAATATCATCATGCAAAAAGTATTTATTCTATTGTTTTTTCTGACATTCCAATTGACTATATACAGCCAGACCCGATATCATGTGAAAACAGGAGGTAATTCTAATTTAGGGACATCGTGGGCTACCGCTGTAAATAATATACAACAAGCAGTGGATAAAACAGTAGATGGTGATACCATATGGGTAGCTGTAGGAACCTATAATCCTACCAAAGACAATACGGGAAATAGTAACCCAGCTGACCTTAAAACAAGAACCATCTATATTAAAAAAAACATCACTATTCTTGGTGGGTTTGTAGGCGATGAGGTCAGCCATGACCAGAGAAATTGGGAGGTGAATCAGACCATTCTTTCTGGGGATAATGGCAACTTTTATCAAGTAGTATATATTGATGGATGCGGCGTAACTAACATTACGAATGACTGTGTGATTGACGGCTTTATAATAGAAGGAGGTGCAGCGACTATTGCTTTTCCTCATAATACTGGAGGCGGAATATATATCAATGGCATGGGATCAGGTAATTTTGCCAAACCTACTATATCACATTGTATCTTTAGAAATAACGCTGCTAACTCAGGGAGTGCTATTTTTAATGATGGCTTTGGGGGCGAAGCATCTCCTAATATTAGTGACTGTCTTTTTTATGATAATCTAATTAGTGATGCTTTGCATAATAATGCATTTGCAGGCATTTCATCGCCACTTGTAGTCAATTGTACTTTTGTGGATAACGTAGGAGAGGCCATGTTTAATGACGGAAGAAGTGGAGGTACTTCTAATCCTACCATTCACAATTGTATTTTTTGGAATAATAATATAGTGAATCTGGAAGCCACAGGCAATGCCCATCGATCCTCTTACCCATTGGCCGTATTACCTGTAGGAATGACAGCAGAATTAATTTCTTTTAGCACTGATCCACTTTTTGCAGATGCGGCAAATGACAATTTTCGCCTTACGGTAAATTCTCCTGTAATAAATGGAGGAGCTAATAATTTTAATCCGAATGTTGTAGATCTGGCTAATAAGCCGAGGGTAGAGGGCTTAATCATAGATATGGGAGCCTATGAATTTCCTGTATGTGGAAGGATATTTGTAGACTCATCTCAGACGTCAGCTTCTCAACTAGGAACAAGTTGGGCTACTGCGTATACTAATCTGGATAATGCAATTGCCACTGCCCATGCATGTGACATAGTATCAGAGATATGGATGGCCAAAGGAACCTACTTGCCCGCTACTGATAAAACGGGGAACGCGTCACCTGGTGAACCAAGAGATAAAACATTTTACATATCCAAAGAACTAAAAATCTATGGAGGCTTTGCAGGTGGAGAAACAACCCTAGCCCAACGAGATGTATTAAATAACAAGACGATACTAAGTGGGGATCTTAATAATGACGATGTGGCAGGTATACCTACAGCACAACTTAGAAGTCATAGTAGCAGAGCTGATAATGCCTTCAATGTCGTACATATAGATGCTACTGCCGATAATACCATAATAAGCAATAGCTGTGAAATAGATGGACTATACATTCAGGATGGCAATGGTGCTAATGGAGCGGGTATCTTCAATGAAGCTGAAAAATCATTTCCTTCTACTGGAAATGAATCTTCACCGATCATCAGAAACTGTCATTTTCAAAGGAATGCTTCTGCTTCGGATGGTGGCGCCATTTATAATAGGGGCATTGGGGCAAATGTCCTGACTGTAATCGATTATTGTTCATTTGATAAAAATAGTGGTAGAGATGGGGGTGCAATCAGCAATTATGCAAAAAGTGATGGTGATGCGAGTGTTACGATTACAAATTGTACATTTTATAATAATGAATCCACTTCTGACGGAGGGGCTATTAGAAATGTAGGAGAGGATTTCTCTATTTTTTCAAACACAAAATGTAACCCCTTCATTAGCCACTGTGAATTTGTACAGAATGTAGCAGTTAATATTGGTGGGGCCATTAGCAACGCTTCTTTGAGTGGCGGAGAAGTAATGCCTATAATAGACAATAGTATCTTTTTTCTAAATTCAGGAATTAGAGGAGGCGCCATGGGGGGAAGTGGCATGTCTTGTCACATGTTCGTTGATAATTGCTCATTCGCTAAAAATTCTGGCTCAGCCGGAGGCTCAGTTAGTTTTAATTCAGCACCCTCTTCCACATTTAACAACTCTATATTTTGGGATAATACAGGAGGCTTTCCATTTCAATCTAGTGGCGGCACTAATGCGGTGATCAATTTTTGTATTTATGACGATGGAAATCCTAATGGTACTGTAGTATTTGTTGGAGCCGCTACGGGGTCTAATAATATTGATTTTGATCCGTTGTTTATTGATGCTACTCACGTTAATACTTTTAACTTAAGACTGGCTGAAAATTCTCCTGCTATAAACGGTGGACAACCTTTTTTTACTAGTTTAGGGTCAGATTTAGCCGGCAATCCGCGTATTGCCCAAGATACCGTGGATATGGGTGCCTATGAATTTGATCCATGTCCAATTACTAAGAGTATCATCGCCGATATAGGCACTTCTGCTTCTGAAAATATTATCATCGAAACATCCATGAGTATCACAGCTAATAATAGCATATTGAATAACTCAATAGTGACTTATGATGCAGGGACTGCGATTAACTTTAACATAGGATTTGAAGTGACTCTGGGCAGTATCTTTGAGGCTAAGATAGGAGGATGTGGAGTAGTAATGACTTTATTGTCGGAAGTTTATGAATAAATGATATTATTGTTGCATATCAAGGGGCATCAATTTTGGTTACAAAATGTTCTTTTTCACCTATTTTTTATAACAAGAATTCTGCTATTAATATCCTGTATTTGGCACGAGTGAACCTTGATTTTTCTGTGGTTCCTGATCAAGCCCCTTCCTCATTAAATCGCTCTAAAAACTTATGAATTGTTTCAATATCTACAAATGACTCATTTTTTGGTTTTTCTTTAGAATCCAAATGAACATTATACTTATACAAATTGGAAGTTTTTACTTTTAGAGCCAATTGGTTAATTTCTCTTTTTATTGTCCCTGTATTTATCCTAAGGCGTTCTGCCGCAATAGTATAGTGAGCCATATTATCATTGTAGTCATCTTCAAGCATATATACATCTTGCAGCTTACTTTTATAAGTTTTACCCTCAGTGTGCATTTGAATTACCTTATAATAATATTGAATGGCTGATTCAAAGTGATTTTTAGATTCCAGATATGCTAAACTTTCAGAACCCAGCATCTTCTTTATTTCCTTATCAATTTTTTCAATTACGTTATTCCATTTGAGTTTCTTTTTAATATTTTCTATACTGAGTGCGACTTTTAATTTTAGCTTATATGAATCTATGTTTTGCATTTGGTCAATATCATTATCTGTTATATTGTTATTCTTGATTTTATCAATTGTGTCTTTGAGGCTTGTCAATATATTAATTTCTTCATTCAAATTTTTCGCCGGGGTTTGCTTTTCAGCCTGTTCATTCTTAAGTGTAAGTTTCTTGTCCAGTACAAATAAATATCTTTTATAGTATTTAGTACTCGACAAAATATACTTGTAATTTTCATAAGCCTTGCACCAATCACCCATTCGACTATGTGCTGCTGCACTAAATGAATAACCGATAACATAACCAGGGTCATATAGATTGAACATTTTGATCAATTCCCTCAAGGAAAATAATGCTTCCTGAATCAAGAAACCAATTATGTCATAAACTTTCATTTTACCATCATCATGAGGAAATTTGTTTAAGTAGTTACTCAAAACGTTCTTAGTATTTTGTTCAATAGTTAATCTCTCACTAAACATTCCTTTTACTATAAGAACATTCTTCATTATGAAATAGCATCGTTCTGACCTATACTTAAGTTCCAACATTCTGAGGTAGCGATTATTCATAGATCCATATGTTGAAATGATGGTCTTACCATCCATAAAGGAATCCAAGAATCCATCAACATCATCTTGTCCTAATTTCATTTTTATTCCTTCTACCAAAATTAGTACTTCGCGATTGTCAGAAGTGTTATTAATATTATTGTATAGTATATCTCGATCCTTGTTTTTATTATCGATAAGATTCAAAATCTCGCGATATTTTAAAATCTGGGGTCTGTTAGATACTTCATTATTCCAAGTTGTGGCTTTAAATACAGATATTGCAACTTCCTCAATTGCATTGTAATGTTCTCCTAGAAAAGTGTTTACTTGCATACGAAGGTTAGAATTAGTTTCATAAATCACCTTGTCGTTTTGAGCTGTTGTATCAAGCTTTTGTACATATTTATTTATTTCTATCATGTCCTTAATGACATATAGTATTTTAATCATTTGGGATGCGTAGTATGAATTTTGGCTAGCCTTCTTATACAAGGCTGCGGCTAATTTATAAGTATACAAAACAGTTTCTGCGGTATACAAATCAGATCTTAAAAGTTTCTGAAATTTGATAATATGGCTCATCCGCCCTTTCTCTCCTGTTTTTTCTGTGCCAGTGATATCAAGAGGATTAAATTTTTCTATTGGAATAACAAAATTCTTCCTTTTCAATGAAGCAAGAATACTGTCTCCTATTTTAGAAACAACATTAGCTATATAATAAAGACGACTACTATTTACTAAATCAGCACAATGGGGCAAAAGATACCCAGTACACAGAGATAATAAGTTAGCCTCAAGGGGAAAATCGTCAGAGACCTTTTTGCATGTACTATCATTCTCAATTACACCTTCAATTTCATTTTTATGACTTTTTAATAAGAAGTATAACGCATTCCAATAATGATTAAAAGACACCAATGAAGGAAAAAAGTTATATTCTCTTTGGTGTTTTTTGCAATATAGAAAAACCTGTTGATCGAAAATCAGATTCTTAATTTTTATTTCCTCAAACACATCCAAGTTGCTTTTTTTCGAATTAGAATAATTAGACAATTGGAAGTTCTTGTAGTATAGAATACTGCCGACGTTATTATAGTAATCGGCTTGTAAAAAATTTCTTCTATAATTGTCGACTAATTCTATATTTATTTTTTTAAGAGGAGGAACAACTATTTCTTTGAAATCTTTATGACTTTTTAGAAGATTAGCAGAGGTAATTCCATCGGTTCTAGTTTTTTCGGTAACTGCTAATAAAGCCACAAAAGGCATACTGACCAAATGAATAGATCTATGATCTTCAGAAGAAAACACTCTTTCTGCTTCTTTATGAGTAAATGAGTCCCAAATTTTTCCAATGCAGTCATTTTTATCATCGTTTACAACGATTAATTTTAGATATCTTTCTGTATCCAAAATTAATGTTTTGTACAAAGAATAAGCCGATTCAAAAGCTCTGATTTTTTCAAGAGTGAGACCAAGTTTCAATTGATTACGAAGCCACAATAGGAACTGATGCCTTGTAATAATTCTCTTATTTATCGCATTTGGAAATCGCAAAGCCTGAATAGATTCAGTATAATAAATAACGGCTTCATCGTATTCTTTGTCATAAAAATGCAAATCACCTAATATGGTCTGAACAAAACTTAAAGAATGGATAAATTGATTATCTCCTTGCAAAGGTGAATATTCCTTATATTTTTCACGTAACTCGATTAATTTCTTTTTGTAATGACGTTTTGTAGAAAGAGATTCATCCAGTGTAAAGTTAAAAGCGGCTGAACTTAGATCAGATGTTTTGGATAGATATATTAGCTCTCTTCTTATTATACTTCTAAATCTATATTTGAATATGCCGCTCACAGTATCCCGCACATAAGTCAAAGAGTAAAATCGCATCAAGTCCTCAATGAATTTTCTAAGATTTGGTTCTCTATTGACCAGTACAACTTCGGGAATCAATTCAAGGTTTCTCCACGAAAACCCAAAAGGATGAAATTTGAATATGTGGTCTATGATGAAGGCAGAAGAGAATAATAACTTGTCTCCCATTGATTTTAAATGCCTGCTATTGGCAATTAAATATGGGCG
>JAZGFO010000060.1:0-33689 GCA_036479655.1 Saprospiraceae bacterium | reverse complement strand
TTAATATATAATACAGATAACCTAATATCTAACTGCAATGTAAATTATAAAAGCTTTTTTTATAATAAAATTGACAAAATGATAATTATTAGTTTACTTAGCAGAATAATGAACAAAGTACTATTTAATATCGTTGGTATATTATGACTCGAAAAATTAGAGTAGCTTTTTTTGCTGATATTCTTGTTAAAAATTTTGATGGTGCATCTAGAACAATGTTCCAACTAATTGAACGAATCCCAAACGATAAATATGAATTTAAATTCTTTTGTGGACTCGAGCCCATAAAAGACATTGGACATGAAGTCGTAAAAGTACCTACGGTTCCAATTCCATTTAACTCAACATACAAATTAGCATTACCGTTTTTTAAGCTATCAAAATTAAAATCGACATTAGCAAATTTTTCTCCTGATGTGATACATATTGCCTCTCCATCTCCGTTGGGTGACTATGCTATGAAATACGGCAAGAAAAAAAACATCCCAGTAATTACTATCTACCATACTCATTTTATATCATATATGGATTACTATTTAAGGTTATTACCGTTTTTTGTAAAACCCATAAAAAAGGCAGTCGCATATGGTCAAAGAAAGTTTTACGTAAAGGCAGATCTTATGTATATCCCCACAATGCAAATGGTAAAAGAACTTTCTGATAATAATTTCTCCAAAACTAATATGAAAATATGGAAAAGAGGGATTGATCATTCATTATTTAATCCATCAAACAAAGATGACACTTATATGCATTCCATAACTGGTAATGCTAAGCCAAATATTATTTTTGCTTCAAGATTGGTATGGGAAAAGAATTTGGCAACTTTAATAAAACTATATAAATTAAGCAAGGAGGATGGAGACAAATATAATTTTATTATTGCGGGCGATGGCATTGCTAAAGTTAAACTCTCAGAATAAATAAAAGATGGATTTTTATTAGGAAAGGTAAGTCATAAAAAATTGGCAAAGCTATATGCTTCAGCAGATGTTTTTGTTTTTCCTTCTGTATCGGAGACCTATGGAAATGTTGTAGTGGAAGCAATGGCAAGTGGTTGTCCATGCGTAATAGCGCGTGGTGGTGGATCTCAAAGCTTGATTGAGGACGGGAAGTCAGGATTTCTGTGCGAACCCAATGATGCTAAAGAATATCTAGATAGAATAAACCAAATAATAGCTTCAAATGAGCTTAAAGAAAAAATAATTAAAAACGGTTTAGAATTCACAAAAAAATTAGATTGGAATAAACTAGCAGATACCTATTTCAAGGACATTTCTAATCTTGCAAATAATATAACAGTGAATGATAAAGTGTAGATCACACTTTTTATAAAAATAAAATTCTCTATTAACTTGACGAAAAATAATATTCATATTGAATCTAAATTATCAAGGGAATATTTTTAGCAAGCTTGTATTAAGGAATTAATAAGAAGTTCAGTTTTTTTCCAAAAGAAATTCTATATGCAAAATTGAAACTCATTGAATTAGTGTAATTATAAATCCACCTATATTATTATCTGCCCTTTTAGAAATAGAGTAAAAGGAATTATTAATGATAAAAATGGCAAAACTGAACTTCAAATGACTGTTACTTTTGGTTGGGTAATTTGGATTGTCATTTTTATATGGTACATACTTCTATTTTCGATTATAAAAAATGAACACGCCCAAGAAATTGGAATGGTAATAGATTATATTGCTGGAGTGGCTGTCCTTTCAATATTTTCTGCTTTGTTGCTTTATTTTAAACTAAGATGGGATTCGAACAGGTTAAAAACTGGATAGTGCTAAATGATAGTTCCCAAAAATATTACAAAAAAATAGGATAGTCATTTTCATAACTATCCTATTTATTATTTAACTAAATCTGAATATTTTAATTCAAATTGATATTGTCAACTAATCCACTAACAAAAGTCTCTTGTTCAGAATTTCCTTTTAATTCTTTTCTTATTACTTTTTCAGCAATACCTAAAGCAAGTGCTCCTATTTCGTTTTTCACTTCCATCATAGCCGCTTTCTTTTGATTTTGGATATCTTGACTTGCAAGATTCAATATTTTAGAAGCTTCTTGTTTTGCTGCATCTTTAGCATCAGTAATGATTTGGGCTTTAGTTTCTTTAGCTTCTTGCAATAATTTTGATCTTTCTTCTCTAGCTTGCACGAGTAATTTTTCGTTTTCTGCTTTCAAGTTAGACATTTCTTGTTTTGCTTGTTTTGCTTCATCAAGTGCTCCTTGAATATCAGATTCTCTTTTCTTTAGTGCTTTAGTAATCGGTCCAAAAGCTGTTTTACCTATTAAAAACCAAAATAGCCCAAAAATCAAAGTCGCCCAAAATATTGCTCCAAGATCTGGTTTAATTACACTAAAGTCCATTAAAATAAAAGTAAATAAAGACATCTTTCAAAAATTTAAATTATTATAAATGCGAGATACTTATATAGCATCAAAAATTTCAAATTAAAAGAATTATATAAGCAACCAACCGTTGCTTCTATAATTTTTTTTGGTTTTATTATTTTATCCAAAGAAAGATAAGATAATAGCAATCAATGCTGCTCCCTCAATCAGTGCTGCCATCAAGATCATATTTGATCTAATGTCACCTACTGCTTCTGGTTGTCTTGCGATTGCTTCCATAGCTTTAGATCCGATATTTCCAATACCAATCCCTGCTCCTAATACTGCTAATCCAGCTCCTATTGCTGCTAATGTTCCAGTCATAATTAAAAAATTTATAAAAAGTTAAAAAACTAAAATTCAAATATTAATAACATCATCTGTGATCGACATTAATGATGTGGTTCTTCTATTGCAGCACCAATATATGAAGCTGTTAAAATAGAAAATACAAATGCTTGTATAAAAGCAACTACCAATTCTATTGCCATCATAAACATAGACAACACAGTTGATCCTACTGCTGCTCCTATTGAAGCAGGCACATTCTGACCACTTTTTCCAAACACAAATATTAATCCTATAAAAATAGATATTACCATGTGTCCAGCTGTTATATTACCAAATAATCTTAACATCAAAGTCAATGGTTTAATAATAACACCCATCATTTCTACTGGAGTTAAAATCACCTTTACCCATGCCGGTACTCCTGGCATCCAAAAAATGTGCTCCCAGTAATGTTTATTTCCACTAAAATTAACAACAAGTGCTGTAAATAATGCTAATACTAAAGTGACTGACAATGCCCCAGTTACATTTGATCCTCCAAAAAATGGAATTTGTCCAAATAAATTGAGAAATAATATAAAGAAAAACAACGACATAATAAATGGTTGATACCTTTCCCATTTGTTACCTAAAAATGGTTTACAAACTTCATCTTGAATAAAAATGAAAATTGGTTCAATAAAACCTTGCAACCCTGATGGTGCCATTCCTTCTCTTGCGACATATGCATTACTTACTTTTCTAAACAAGAAAAAACCAAATAATAACATTAATATCATTGTTAAAACATTCTTAGTAATAGAAAAGTCTGTAAAAGAAGTTTTTCCTCCTCCTAACATTCCACCATCAAGAGTACTTCTATCATCAGCATCCCACAATTTACCATTATAACATACTTTTACTTTTTCTCTATTTTTGCCTTTAACAATAATCTTTTCCGAAAAAACACTATTTTTATCAAGATTTACTAATCCCTTAGGAAAACTAGCATCATTAATTCTTCTTGCCAATCCTTCAAATAATACGAAACCATCATATGCATTAGAACCAGTTCCGTGTGCATCAGTATTGAATTTTCCGGAAGAAAACATTTTTAGACCATTTCCGTGCTCATAAAACATACAAGGTAATGGAAAACTCCATGGGCCTATCGAGTATATATTCTGATCACTGATGTGGTGAAAAGCTGAAGTTCCAGGATTAAATGGAGCATCATGGTCAATAGAAACTCCGCAGGCATTTGCATGTCCACCTTGCGCATGGCTATCATGCGTATTTTCCTTATGACTATTGTGCTTATCTGGTTGGTGTGTAGCTTTATTGTCATGACCGTGGTCATGATCATGATGGTCGTGATTGTGGTCGTGTCCCTGAAAAGCAAATCCCGAAATTAAGATTGCCATCGTAAATATGGCTGATAATATTATTCTATGCATCGTACGTGTATACCTTTACAAATTTTGCTGCAAAAGTAGTCAAATATTTATGATTCAAGCATCAAAACTGCTTATTTTGTTGAATAGTTTATTTCTCACTTAGTATAAGTATATGCTTGTTCTGACTTTCATGCAAAAAGCACATAAATATTCTGATAAGAATAAAGCCTTCAACATTAAAAACAAGGAGAGATAATGTTACAAATAAATTATTTGGGTGACGAGAAAAAGTAAAATGTTACAAATTTGACATTTATATATTCTTAAATAAAAAAAGCCCCTAATTTCATAGAATTAGAGGCTTAGAAATATATATTTTTTCTTATTTAAATGGATTAGAAAACTTTTGAGCTTTAATGAATTTGTTGTCCGTTAAAGTATTCAAATAATTTACTAAATCATTTTTATCTACATCAGTAAAATTAAAAGCTTTCGCTGAATTTCCTGATCTCAATTGACTATTTAGATTTTTATGATTTTTTATTCCATCACTATAATGATTTACAACATCCATAAGAGTGGCAAATCTCCCATCGTGCATATAAGGTCCTGTCAACGAGATGTTTCTTAAAGAAGGCACCTTAAATAATCCATCATAAGAAGGATCTGGACTCAACTCTCCCATTCCTTTATCTTCATATACCATATCAAGTCCATTATTTGCAAACGACCTTAAAATTGAATTATGATTAACATCATGGCAAGATCCACAATTATCTCCAAATAATTTTTTACCTCTATTTTCACTTGCACTAAAGTTATTAAAATTAGTATAGGCAGAAGCTGTTTTTGCACCTTCATCAAATTTTGATTCTTTTGAAGTCATACTATTAATAAATTCAGTAATTGCATCTAACATATTTGCCTCTGTCACCCCTTCATTACCATATACTTTTTTAAATAGTATTTTGTAATAATCTTGCTCTTTTAGTTTATCTACCAACTCACTCATATTATGACCCATTTCTACAGGGTTCAAGATTGCCGCTTTTGCTTGTTCATTAATTGTTTTTTTGGATTCATCCCAAGCAAAACTTCCAGATGGCGTAGATAAATCAGTTCCATAATATCTTACAAAACCAATAGTATTACCTAATGGCAATGAATTACGCGTTCCCTCAAGATTATTAATACCTTCACTTACTTGTCTATTTTCAGCAAATGCATTTTCTTGATGATGACAAGATGCACAACTTACAGTTTCGTCAACAGATAGCATTTTATCATAGAATAAGACTCTACCAAGTGTCGCCTTATGATAAATATTCCCTCCATTATTACTTGGGAAAGAGCCTGAAAAAGAAGTAGGGATGTTATATTCAAAAGTTTCCGTTGGCAAATTAAGTCTTTGAGTCAAAGTCTCATATTCTGCCGAAGAATAATGAAATTCTTGCGTATCAATATTGTCTCCACAAGACTGAAGTGAAAGAAAAACCAACACAGCCACTATAAGATAAATTGATTTTTTCATAATATTTTGGTGTTTAATTAGTCAATTATTTATAATTAAAAAATGCTCTATAATGTTATACTAACGTAATATATAGCTATTTTGTATACAAGACACCAAATATTTATGCTTTTATTACAACTTTAACAGATTTTGTATATACCCATTCCTAAAAATTACAAAAATTAGATCTTGAATATAAATAATGTGTTAATGCTTGTAATTCATCTAGCTTGTTCATTTATGGCTTTATTTTTGAGTAAATAAGTACAAATAGCTATTATGAAAATATTAATTATTGGCGGAGGAAATATGGGTCTTACATTTGCTAAAAGCTTTTTAAAGACTCATATTGTCACAAAAGAAAATATGCTTATACTTGAAAAATCATTAAAAAAAGCAGAAGAACTTAAAAAACTTGATATTGGGACTGTACATGGTCAACCAGGAGCATTTATTAAAACTGCTGATCTCATTATTCTCGCAGTAAAACCTCAAGATACCACATCATTATTTGCTGTTGTAAAACCGTATATTGATCAGCAGCAAGTAATCCTCTCTATTATGGCAGGAGTTAAGATTGAAACAATCGCTGCTCAGTTGGGGACACAAAAAATTATAAGAGCTATGCCAAATCTCCCTGCACAAATTGGAATAGGTATGACTGTATTTACTTCTTCTGAGGCTGTCACTCGTATAGAATTAGTAACTGTGCAAAACCTACTCAATAGCACCGGAAAATCAATCTATAAAGAGCAGGAATCTATGATAAATGCCGCCACTGCTATATCAGGATCTGGACCTGCATATATATTCTATTTTATGCAGTCTCTTATTGATGCTGCAAAAAAAATGGATTTTACTCAAGCAGAAGCTGAATTACTTACATATCAAACTTTTAAAGGAGCAATTGATTTATTCAATAAATTTGATTTTAGCTGTGAAGAATGGATCAATAAAGTATCAAGTAGAGGAGGAACAACTGAAGCGGCTTTTAATAAGTTATCAGAAGAAAATGTTAGCTTAAAATTTCAAATAGCTATTAATCAAGCGTTAGTGAGGGCTAAAGAGTTAAGTGATTTTTAATTTTTTGGGTTTATTATTATTTATTTTAGTATTTTGAATATGTCTTGCTATTTAAGGGGGCTTGTAAATTTTAAAGACACTTTAAATTACTATATTGACTGCTCTGCAGTCAATATTTTTAAATGCCCATTATGAGGTAACATTAGGTGACTGCGATGCAGTCAATATTCTTTCCCTATATTATGGGTTAACATAGGGTGTCTGCGCTGCAGTCATAGCTGTTCATATTTTATGAGACAACAAATGGAAAATACTCTGTGTAGATGTTAATAATCGATTATAATATGAGATACGTAGGATGAATATGTTTTCTTAGAAGGCTACTCAGTCATTCTTGACTACATCGTAGTCATCTTTATGTATAGGTTTTGTGCTAAATTATTGATCTTAGGTGACAGTATTATTTTAAAATGCCTTATTATAAGATAACATTAGGTGTCCGCCATACAGTCAATATTATTTAACATATATGGCTAACATAGATTATGATACAGTCATTTTGGCTCTATCATAGTTTTTTAATGGACACAACACCCAACCCTTTCTATAAAATATACGTTATACATAGTACATTGGTAAAATAAATTTTTTAATACTAAAAATATTTGTTCATTTATAGAAATTATTGATACGTATAAATAAAATATAAGTCAAACTTGGATTCCAACGAAAAATATCGTCAACTAATTGATGGCTGTAAGCAAAATGACAGAAAGAGTCAGGAGCAACTTTATAGGTGTCTATTTGACAAAATGTTAGCTATGTGTAGGAGGTACACACAAGATGAAGACAAACAAATTACGATTATCAATGATGGATTTTTAAAAGTCTTTAAAAAAATAGACACTTATAATTATTCAGGTTCTTTTGAAGGTTGGGTCCGTCGGCTTGTTTTTAATAGTCTATCTGATTATTTTCGAAAAGAAAACAAATATTTAAAATTTATGATTTTTAATGATGAAGATATTGATAAAGGTTACGAACCTGCTCAAGAATTATACTATCAAGACATTATAAAGTTAACGGATTTTTTGCCATCAAAAACAAAGAAAGTATTCTATAAATATGCTATTGAAGGATACACCCATAAAGATATAGGCAAAACACTAAACATAAGTGAAGGAACCTCTAAATGGCATCTTTCGGAAGCAAGGAAAAAACTAAAAGAATTATTATCAAAAAGAAATATATTGAGTAGTAATGTTAGATAAAAATAAGATAAAAGTTAAAGATAAAGGATGGCAAATGATGTCTAATATATTAGACATGGAAATGCCACAGCAAAGAAAGAAAAGACCAATTCTATGGATCTTTTTAGCTATAGGTATGATAGCTGTATTAGTATTATTCTCTGATAAAAACACAATATCAAAAGGTCAAGCAGAAGTAAAAATAGTCAAAGTGGAAAATGCTAAAAATCTAAATGAGATAGTGCCAAATATTGCATCAAATATCGAAGAGAAATTAGTACAAAAAAATAAAAAAAATGATGCAAACATTCAAATAAAAAAGAATAAAATAAGAAGCAAAAATATTCTAAGTAACTTAAAGTCGAAAGTAGAAAATACAAACACCAAAAAAGCATCACTGAGGCAGGTAGAAAATAATAGTAACGTATTTACAACTAATTCATTGAAAATTAACCATCAAAAAAAATCGATAGTTGATCGTCCTTCTATAAAAGCGTCTAAATCAAAAGTTTTTTCCGATTTATATAATTCTATTAATGAAATTGATCGTCCAAACCCACAACCCATTAAGCAAAAATCTGAATCAAAAAATGTTAATAAAGTACCAGAAGTCATAGAAAATATTGAAGAAAATGAAAAAGGAAATATTGAAATATTAGATAACAAAAAACAGTTTGGCGAAGAATTTAAAGAAAAGAAAGATTTAAAAAATAATACTCCAAAAATCCAAATAGAGCCTAAAAACAACTTAAAAGATGAAGCTACAAATATAGATAAACAAGAAATAGATAAGATTATAGCCCAAGAAGATATAGGTAAAATAATAAATCCATCAATTCCTATCAGGTCAATATTTTCTGGATATTTGCATACAGGAGGCCTATATAATCATACCTATAGTAAGAAAGGATATAACATTGGAATAGGCGTAGATTATGGCAACAAAAATGCAAGTGCATTCATTGAAACAGGCTATGAATACTCAAAGTTATCTTCCTCAGAAAACACAATTAAATTAGTAGAGGATGATAATAACACTATTGAACAAGGAGCCAAATACTATGATTATAGTTTAAAAGATTTTTCCAGTTTAATTACAAGCACAAAAAATTTATATATAAATATTGGGGTTCGCAAATCTATTTTTAATAATATGTACATAAGAATGAGTGTTGTAAGTAAATATTATTTAGACATAAAAAATAAAGAACTTACTCATCAATTAAATTCAAATTTGCCGAATGACTTGGAGGAATTTAATATCACGAATACAATATTAAAATCGACAAATTCTTTAAGCTCAATTGATATAGGACCACAAATAGCTTTACAAGCTAATGTAAGTAATCGTATAAGTATCAGCGCTGGATATTATTACGGATTAATAAATCTTATAAAAAACACCGCTACCATTGAAAATGTAGTAGTAGAAAATAAAGATGACAAACTATTTATCAATGACTTTAAGGTCAATATAAGATATAAATTCTAACAAGGATATAAAATATTTTATATTGCTTTAATTTATATATGACAAAATATTCACACGACATTCTACAAATAAGGCTCCACCCTATCTGACAACCATTCAATGGATTTTAGCTTTTTAGCAAAATATTTATTCAGTTAGTATCATATATAAATAGTTATAATGTTTGATTTCAGTTTGTTTTATATTACAAAAAAAACATATATATTATTAATGCAATATGTATAGGTAAATTGGCCAAAGAATCGTAGCTTTGTGGATGTAAGCTAAAATAAAGTTATCCACAATTAATCGCTCTTGTTCACAATCTACTAACAGGGTGTAAATAGTATTAAGAATAAATAAATGTAGGGAACTCTTAGCTTTGTAATTACATTTTGAATAATATATCTTAATATATAGTAATTAAATGCCCGATAGTAATAAAATGATGAAAACTGTCTCAAATAGAATGAGTGCAGTCAATAAGAATAGCGAATCTAATGAGCTAATATACGGTAAAGTACAACCACAAGCAATACCTTTAGAAGAGGCAGTATTGGGAGCAATCATGCTTGACAAAGACGCACTACCTTCTGTAACTGAGATACTTAGGAAAGACTCGTTTTATCTTGAAGCACATCAAGAAATATACAGTGCTATAGAAGAAATATATGGAAAGTCGCAGCCAATAGATTTATTGACAGTGCATGAGGCATTGAAAAAATCAGGGATGTTAGATAAAATTGGTGGCATATCTTATTTGATGGAACTGACCAATAAAGTAGCGTCTGCAGCGAATATTGAGTTTCATGCAAGGATAATTGCACAAAAGTTTATCCAACGAGAATTAATACGAGTTTCCACATTGGTAATCAAAGACTCATTTGATGATACGAAGGATGTATTTGAGCTATTAGATGCCGCAGAAAGAAACCTTTATGAGATTACTGACAAAAATCTTAACACAGGATATGAGTCATTAAAAAACTTAGCTGTAAAAGCGCAAAAGGAAATTGAAATCGGTGCTCAAAATGATTCTGAAATGACTGGAGTCACAACTGGTTTTACAGAATTAAACAAATTAACAGGTGGTTGGCAACCATCAGATTTAATAATTATTGCTGCACGTCCTGGTATGGGAAAAACAGCATTTACATTATCACTTGCCAAAAATGCTGCTGAGCATGGAAAAGGAGTTGCTTTTTTCTCACTTGAGATGGCAAGTGTACAATTAGTAAAAAGATTAATATCGATGGAGGCTGGTATTTCTGGTGCAAAACTTAGAAATGGACAGCTTGAGGAATATGAATGGAGAAAACTACATGAAGGAGTTGAGAAATTATCTGATATTCCAATATTTATTGATGACACTCCATCAATAAACATTTTTGAACTTAGAGCGAAATGTAGAAGACTCAAGCAAAACCATGATATTAAGATGATTGTAATTGATTACCTTCAGTTAATGAGTGGTGCTCCTAACGATAAGGGAAGAGGAAATAGAGAACAAGAAATATCATCTATATCAAGGGCATTAAAAGGTTTAGCCAAAGAGTTGAATGTGCCAGTAATCGCTCTGTCTCAATTGTCAAGAGCAGTAGAATCAAGAGGAGGAGAAAAACGTCCAATGCTTTCTGATTTAAGAGAATCAGGAGCGATTGAGCAAGATGCAGATATTGTAACATTTATTTATAGACCGGGATACTACGGAATTGAAGAAGGTGATATGGGTACACCGTCAGATCTAACCGAAATCATTGTTGCAAAACATAGAAATGGTAGTTTAGAAACGGTAGAACTGAAATTTGTTGCTGAGTATGTCAAATTTGAAGATCCGTCAGATGGAGGTTTTAGCACTGATCCTTTTGCAAGTGGTATTATGACTATTCCGTCAAAAATGAATAATCAAGATGGAGAAGTTGACTATGGTTTTGATGCCCCAACTGGGGGTGATAATAGTGTTCCGTTTTAAAATGTGAATTATCTATTGTAGATTATCGTTTACTAGTTGAGATTGATAATGAATATAAAAAAATAATTTGAGATTAAATAAATTTATTGCGCATTGTGGTGTTTGTAGTCGTAGAGCAGCTGCAGAATTGGTCAAAGGTGGCGACATTATTATTAATGGTGAGGTGGAGCTCAACCCATCATATATGGTGGCGGAAGAAGATGAGGTTAAATACAAAAACAAAGTATTAAAAACAGAGAAGAATAAGGTTTATCTTTTATTGAACAAGCCTGTAGGATTCATAACTACAATGGATGACGAAAAAGGCCGCAAAACAGTTGTTGACTTAGTCAAGAAAAAAACATCAGAGCGAGTATATCCTGTTGGGAGATTAGATATGAATACAAGTGGCCTATTATTACTTACCAATGATGGTGACTTGGCGCATAAATTATCACACCCTAGCTATGAAGTAATCAAAATATACCAAATAAGTCTGGTTGATGAAATTTCTGAAGAGGATTTGCAAAAAATTAGAGATGGTTTAGAATTAGAAGATGGGATTGCTAAAATAGATAAGATAGATTATATTAAAAATAGTCCTAAAACAGAAGTAGGAATCCAGATCCATATTGGTAAAAACAGAATTATTAGAAGAATATTTGAGCATCTTGGGCATCATGTTAGACGATTGGATAGAACATATTATGCTGGATTGACTAAAAAAGACTTACCAAGAGGTTTTTCAAGGCCATTGACTAAAAAAGAACTTGTCCTGTTGAAGCACTATTAAATAATAATGTCTGTGTATTTTTATGTATAACTTACGAGAAACTCCACCACTTATATGATTATTATTAATCATTCATCAACAATAATTTCTAAAAGTTCATCTCCATACATTTCTATTTTTGCTTTACCAATTCCATTGACTTCAAGAAGTTCTACTTTATCTGCTGGTTTTGTAGCTGCAATTTCTTCAAGAGATTTATTAGAAAGAATAATATAGGCAGGCATTTTTTTTGCTTTAGCCTTTTCCAATCTCCATGCTTTAAGTTTTGCAAAAAGTGATACGTCAATATCCTCACTAAAAATTTCTTTAGCAATTTTAGGTTTTGATTTTTCAACAGGCACAAACTCAGCAAGTAATATTGGTTTTTCGTTTTTCAATACAGCATTAGATAGAGGTGTCCAAGTAAGTACAGAACCATTACTATAGTTGACCCCAACAATACCCTTATTGATTAGTTGAATAATAAAGTTTTTCCAAAGATTTCGAGGTAGATCTCTTCCAACTCCAAAGGTTTTGATTTTGTCAAGTCCTCTTTCTCTTATTTCGTACCTTTGAGAACCTCTAAGAATATCTATCAAAAGTTCGATACCTACAGATTGATTTGATCTCCAAATAGCAGACAGAATTTTTTGAGCTTCAATGGTACCATTTTTCTTAATTGGTGGTTTAATACAGTTATCACAGTGCCCACAATCTACGTTTTTATATTCTCCAAAATAAGCGAGTACCCCATTAGTTCTACAATCAGATGTTGATGCATACTCCCACATTCTTTCAAGTTTGGCATTTTGGACATTTTTAAAATCATTATTACCGTCACTATCATCAATAAATCTCTTAAGTAATAAAAAATCTCCCCAACTAGAGAATAAGTGTGCAACAGCAGGATTACCGTCTCTACCAGCTCTACCAATTTCTTGATAATATGCTTCTAAGTTTTTAGGCATATTATGATGAATTACAAAACGAATATTAGATTTATCAATTCCCATTCCAAAAGCAATAGTGGCACATATAATTTTTATTTGATCATTCTGAAATGCTCGTTGTACTCGATATCTATCCTCGGCATTCATACCCGCATGATAATAATCAGTATTAAGTCCTAAACTGTTTAATCTTGCACTTACTTTTTCAGTGTCTTTTCTACTAAGACAATATATAATACCACACTCTTCTCTATAATCGCTGAGAATGTGTGCTATCTTATCCAATTTTTTTTGGCCAGCATGAGAATATGTAACAATGTTTTTCCTCTCAAAACTACTAATAAATACTTTGGGGTCATTTAATTTTAGTTGGGTGCATATATCTTGTTGTGTAGTCTCGTCAGCAGTTGCTGTAAGCGCTAATATAGGGACAGAAGGAAAGGTATTTCTTAAAGTTGCTAATTGCACATAATCTGGTCTAAAGTCATTTCCCCAAATAGATACACAATGCGCTTCATCAATAGCTATCAATTTGATATTGCAATTACTGAGATAACGTTTTGTGTTATCATTATTGATTCGCTCTGGAGACATATAGAGCAATTTTATTTCATTGTTATTTATTTTCCTTTCTACTTCCATGGTTTCTTGGCTAGTCATGTTGCTATGAAGCGCTGCTGCTGACACTCCTACTTGCTTAAGATTCATAACTTGATCATTCATCAATGCAATCAAAGGGGACACCACTAATGTAAGTCCATCAGAAGCAAGTGCTGGAATCTGAAAACACAATGATTTACCACCGCCTGTAGGCATTATTACTAAAGCATCTTTACCAGACATAGTATGCCTTATTATCTCTTCTTGAGGTGTTCTAAAAGTCGAGAATCCAAAAGTTGTCTTTAATATATCAAAAATAATATTTTCCATACGTTTGCTATTTTGATTATCAAATATCCAACCCAATAAAATCTTAGTTTATGGCATCTATTTAGATATATAAAGATACAACTATTCTTATTTTAATCTGGATCAAAAAAACCAATATTAGTTAATCAATCTTAAATTGTCTTAAGCTAACATCAATTTTGATATTGCAAAGAAGCGTAATTGAATCGAAAGTATCGAATAATAAACGGTTATATGCGGCTATATATAAATTTATGAAGAAGGTGGTGGTGTATCTTGCAGATGGCTGTTTGATGTGTTTTTATTCTAAATAACATTTTTTAAGAAATATGTTGACTTTTTATTCTTTTTTCCACTCGCCGTTCGGGCGTTCATTCTTTTTGTCTTGAAACAAAAAAACGAACCAAAAAAAGTTCAAGGCTTGTATAATTTCTTGACGTATATTTTTAATCAAATTGAGAAACATATTGAAACTCGCATTTAAGCTTTTTTATATTTCCTACAGCTTCATTTCTCAAATAGATTCCCTAAGTTAATTACAATTCGATTTGCTCATACACCAATCTGTTTTTATCTCAATTTGATCAAAAATATATTAAAATTATAAATGCCGATAAATAGTGTAGTGATTAATAATATGAGTTGTGTAAATGTAGTTTTGAATTCGTTCGAAACCGAAACAATGCATTCGCTGGGGCGAATTCCTTATGATAAGCATGGCGATTTTCCCTTTAGGAAAAACATATAAATGCGAAAAGCCCAAGTTTGCTGTCAAACTCAGGCTCTTTCGACTAAGGTCTCAAAATAAGAAAACTACTTCTTTTGTAAGATAACCTTACTATATTTTAACTTCAATTAAGAAGACATTAGCGTAATGTATAAATAAATATTGTCTATCAATGCTTCGTACTTTAACGATTCGTTACTTGATACTATACAAAGGTAAAAAACTTTTTTTTGTATCCAAACATTTATTATATAACGATATATTTATACATTAGTTTCAATTATATATGTTTTTTTTTAATTATATTTTATTCTCTTACAGAATATTAGATATAATCAATCAGTCTAATAAGTGATATTGCGCTGTATAAATAAATAAAAATATTTTTATGGTGCTAATCTACTAATTATCCAGTTTTTATTTTTTCTACTGTATTTAAGTCTATCGTGTAATCGATCTGGTCTTCCTTGCCAAAATTCAACAGTTATAGGTTTTACAATGTATCCACCCCAAAACAAAGGAAGAGGGATGTCTTCACTATCTTTAAATTTAGCTTCTATATCTGCATTTTTTGACTCCAATATTTCTCGAGATGCTATTATTTCACTTTGAGGGGATACCCAAGCACCAATTTTACTTCCTCGTGGTCTCGATTTAAAATATTCAGATGATTGGGCAATAGAAATTTTTTCAGCAAGACCAGTAATACGAACCTGTCTTTCCATTTCTTTCCAAAGAAACAATAATGATACTATTGGATTTTCAGCTATATCTTTTGCTTTTTGGCTATTATAATTGGTATAAAACACAAAGCCTTCTGCATCCATCTCTTTTAGTAGTACTGTTCTAAGTGAAGGTGTTCCGTTAGAATTAGAAGTAGCAAGAATCATCGCATTCGGTTCTTTGGTATTGGTAGCTTTAACTTCATCAAACCAATATGAAAACTGATCTATAGGATTTGATTTTAAATTAGTCTTTTGAAGAAAACTTTTATCATAGTTTTCTCGCATATCTTTTATATCACGATTCATATCAAAGCATTTTATTTATAAAACAAAGTTAATTGATATTTTTTCAATAACACAAAAAAGAGTTGCAAAAACAATGTCTTTACAACTCTTTTTTTAGTGCCCGGAGCGGGACTCGAACCCGCACGTACTTAGTACACATGTCCCTCAAACATGCCTGTCTACCAATTTCAGCACCCGGGCTTTAATTAGTGGCGCAAATTTACAATTTCTTTTTAATTCTATACCGTAAAGTTGAATAAAGTATATTTCATTTATAATTGGGGTGTTGGCATATTGGGTGGTTGGGTTGTAAATAGCTAAAATGCCATCTACTTGCAACCTTTCGTTTTTAGTGTTGTCATTAGTATATAGATTAATAGTATTTTATTATTTTGTTGACATTGATTGATTGAAAAAACAACTCTACATTTGGATCAAATTGACTTTCAGAAAGAGCTTATTGAGCGATGCAAGACTGGCGACAGAAAAGCACAGTACAATCTTTATAGAATGTATTCAAAAGGGATGTATAATATATGCTTGAGAATGTTGCCTAGTACGATGGAGGCAGAAGATGTATTGCAAGAATCGTTTATGGATGTGTATAGAATGCTACATACATATAGGTATCAGTCAACACCAGGAGCTTGGATCAAACGTATTATTGTCAATAATTGTATTAATAAATTGAGAAAGAAAAAAATACATTTTGAAGAGATAGAAGAAGGAAGGCATTTAGTAGAAAAAGAAGTGGAACTGAAAGATAATTCTATCGATGTAAAAGCGATAAAAGACGCTCTGCATAATTTATCTGATGGATATAGAGCGGTTTTTTCTCTATACGCTATAGAAGGATATGACCACCAAGAGATAGCAGAAATATTGAATATTTCGGTATCTACTTCTAAGTCACAATATAGTAGAGCCAGAAAAAAAATTAAAGAAACTATTCTAAATAATTAATGAAGAAGATATGAAGCAAGATAATTTAGAAAAATATATAAGCGACCACAGAGGAGAATTTGATAGTGATGTTCCACCACCATTGGTATGGCTCAACATGGAAAAAGAATTAGTCAAGAAGGAAAAAAATGGATCTATAACTCCAAATAAATCAAAATTGATATTAATGAGATTTATGAGGATTGCAGCGATGTTTGTCATTGTACTTGGTGCAGGACTTATGATAGGCATGCAAGTCAAAAAGAGTAGTATCCCTATTAATATAGAATATCAAGAATATCAAGAAGTAGAGCATCATTATGCAAAAAAAGTGAAATATATGTGGTCGGAAATAGAAGCCATAGGTATTAATGACTCGTCAATCGAGCAAGATTTAGATCAATTAGATGCAGTATATCTTGAATTAAAATCAGAACTAACTCAAAACCCTAATGTAAATACTGATATGGTCATCAATGCCTTATTAAAAAATTATAAAACAAAAACTGAAATATTAGAAGTGGTATTGGACAGATATCAATCAAAAGAATCAAATAATAAATTAAATATTGAAGATGGAAAAGTTAAAATATAATATCCTTGTTATTGTTATAGCATTAAGTGCAATAATAGGTACTGAAATATCGGCAAATACGGTATTTTCGTTCAAAAAAGAGTTAAAGAGAGAAGTACATGAGCATTTTATTGTCTCTCCAGATGCATTGTTGACAATTGTAAATAAATATGGCAACATTAATATAAATACTTGGGATCAGAATAAAATACAAATAGATGTATATATGACTGTAAAGTCAGGTTCTACATCAAAAGCACAAGAATTTATTGACGATATTAAAATTGATTTTAATAGTTCAACAAGAGGTGTGAGTGCAACCACTATATATCCTGATAGCGGAAATGGATCGTGGTTTGGTTGGTTATTTGGTAGTTCTAATATAGATTATGAAGTGCATTATGAAATAAAAACGCCTAAACAAATTAACATAGACATCACTGATAAATATGGTAATATATCTGTAACCACAATTGATGGCAATGCAGATATCGTCAATAAATATGGAAATATATCTATGCAAAACATATCTGGAAATCTTGACCTACAATTAGGATATGGAAAAGCATCAGTTGAAGACTTGAAAGACGCTAATGTACTTATCAAATATAGCAAACTGAAAATGGGAATATGTGACAATATCAATATTGACAGCAAATATTCTACAATAAATATCAAGGAATGTATCCTTCTTGATACTGACAGCAAGTATGATGAATATACAATAGGAACATTAAGTACATTGGCTAACAGAGGACATTATGATGATTGGAATATTGACTATATCGATGTTATAAAGATAAGAACCAAATACTCAGATATAGAAATCAACACCCTTAACGGACGAGCCGATTTTGATACTTCATACGGTGAGGTTGATATTGATAATTGTACAGGCAGCGTAGAATCAATAGAAGTAGAAGCTAGATATACAGATTATACTTTTGGTACAATAGGTGATTACCGTTTACAGTTTGATGGGTCTTATACTGATCTTGACACATCCAATGATTTTGTAAAAACCCATTATTCTAAAGATGGCAGTTCGTTAGAAGTCAAAGGATATAGGGGCTCTTCTGCTGCAAGTCTACTGCTAAAAGTCAGTATGAGTTATGGAGACTTTGATTTAGATTGATAATGTAAAAAATCTTGTAAAAGGTTTGTTAATGTGATTGTAGATGTTAAAAAGATAATTTATAACTAATATTTGGAATTAATAGCGCTTCTCTAAATTCATCTACATTGCTATTTTTAAGATTGTACCGAAATCCTTGAAATTCTTTAAAGTTTAATGCATTTAATACTTTTAGAGATAATTTATGTGTGGTTTTCTTTCTGTACCATTCGTAATTGACTGTAAAATGAGTAACAAATGATTGCTTAATTTGCTCCGTAAATGGTGTGGTTTCATCAAATATAACATCCTGTTGAATTGAAGAATTTGTATGATCAATTTTTGAATACCTATCACCTCCTTGCGCACTAATTTTCAAGTTGATACCAAGAACATTTTGATTATTTTTTCCGATTCTAATTTCTTTACCTATAAGAGCATTAAAAAGATAATTTTTATTATATCTAGTATTATACCAAGTATCAGAATTCGCTTTGTACTTAGAATTAAAAATAGATGCAGAAACTAAGTAATAAAATCCATTAGTGATATACTGTTCTAAAGTAAAATCGAGACCATAGTTTTGACCTATTCCAGTATTAATATAAGCATCATCAATAAACCAATCGTTTTGTAAATTAACAAGAGAAGAAGTAGTGTTTTCGATAATAGGCATATTATAAAGATGTTGAAAATATGGTTCTATTTTTAAATGCAATTTGTCAGTAATATACCAATCATAAGAAAAAACTAAATGATGCGCCTTCGAAAAACCCAAAGTTTTATTAGCTTGAGTAGAAGAAGCATTATTTGTAAATGCAAAAAAAATATTTAACGGCTCTAACCTACTGTGTAATCCATAACCAAGTGATATTTTATTTTTTTGATTTACCCGATAGCTAATTCCAAGACGGGGTTCTATAGTAATATTATTGTTTAGCGTAAATAATTGACTATTAAGACCAATGTTAATTTTTAACTTATTCAATGAAAATAAAGAACTAGAATAGGCAGAAACTAAAGCACTAAATCCAATTTGATCTACGATTGAAGATAATTTATTTGTTTGGTCATCAGCTTTTAATAACAATAAATCATAACCCATACCTCTTATAGTTACACCAGTTTTATTAACGTGTTTTGGGCTAAATTTTTTATTCAAAAAAGTCTTTAAAGTAATATTGTAGCTCTTATTTTTAATTTGGTTTTCTGGCTGCAATTGTAATAAAACATCTAATCTATCTGTCACCAAATCTATTCCATTTGTAGAAAATGCCAATGTAGAGTTTAGATATGATGAATTATTAAATAATAATCTATGATTAAGCCCAACTGCTGCCATATATTGTTTAACATCTTGGTTTTCAATATCTTGAAAATAATTATGCTTAGAGACATTTGTTTCTACTTTTGTGCCTGATCTATCTAACAGACCAATTCCCCAAAGAGAATACAGACCAGCATTTTGAGTTGGAAACTTTAGTTTGAAAGATAAATCTTGATAATTTGTACCTTGAGCATCTTCGGGAAGCAATGGAGCTACAAGACCTAAAGTAGAATATCTATAGTTTACAAGGTAAGAAGAGGAATGATTTTTACTTAGTGGACCTTCAGATGAGAAATCTAATCCAATAGCACCAATTTCGAAACTATGTTCAAATTCTGAATTATTACCTGTTCTCATTTTTATATCAAAAACACCAGAAAATGCATTGTTGTATTCTGCTGGAAATGCCCCAGTATAAAAGTCAGAATTAGCCAAAACATTACTACTAAGTGCAGTCAAACCTCCACCTCCAAATGAACTCAAATTAGCAAAATGATTAGGATTTGGAATTTCGACTCCTTCAATTTTCCATTGCAAGGATTTTGGAGCATTACCTCTAATAATTATTGCATTATTACTTACACTACTTGCAACTCCAGGAAATGATGATGCTAATCGTGCTGGGTCATCAAAACCTCCAGCGTATCGATTGGCTTCTTCGACACTTAGCATCCTTGCACTTACAGTAGCCATTCTATTAATCGGTCTCTCCTTAATAACACTTGGTTTTATAACTACCTCTTCCAATGAATAAACATTATCAAGAAGGCCTATATCCAATACGACCATTTTTGCAGATGTTACTAAGACCTCAGGTATAATGACAGATTCGTAACTTAAATATGAAATTTCTAAATCATATCTTCCAATAGGTACTTGCTCTAGTATATAGTAACCATCTATATCTGTAGTTGTCCCTATGATGGGATCTGAGTCAATAATAACTATTGTCGCAAATGGAAGTGGTTCTTGTGAAGATCCATCAAATATTTTTCCTTTTATCGCTTGTGTTAGATTTTGAGAAAATCCAATGAATGATACAAATATATAAATAATAGTAAAAATGATATTCTTCATCTATTTGTTAGTTTTATCCTGTAATATTTTACGTTACAAATTTCATCAAAAAAAACAAATCTTACAATACTGATTTATCAGTAGTTTTATATTAAATTCATATTTTTTACAAACTTTATTGCCTCAAGAGAATTGTTTGCACCAAGTTTTTTTAGTATGTTTTGTCTGTGTGTATTAACTGTATGAATACTAATAGATAGCTTTGTAGAAATTTCTTTACTCAACAATCCATCATTAACAAAAGACAATATTTCACTTTCTCTTTTAGAGAGCACTAAATTATTATTTTGAGTTTTTATAACTTTAATTTTTCCTGTTGATATGTTGATCAGTTGGCTTCTTATACCATGGTACAATTCTTGATTTGGAGAAATGTCCATTGTGCTTATTGCTAACCAAATATTACCTTTCTTGTCTAATTCAAGCACTTGAAATTGTTCAATTATTCGTATATATTCATTCTGGTCATTTAGAATTCGATATTCATTTTGTAACTTATAATCTTGTTTTTCAGAAATGGGTAGCTTATAAAAATATCTTAAAACTAAAATTCCTGTTTGCATCAACGATATTAAATCATCAGGATATATTCTCGAATTGTAATATTCAGTACTAATATCGCTAATATTATATCCAAATAAATTTTGCAAATTAAACGAATTATAAATGTGTTCTTTTTTAAACAAATCAAATACAGAAATAGCACTGTTTTTCACTTTAGCCATTTGATTTAAAAATGGTATTTGTTTATTAAAAATGTCATAGTTAATTTCTGATTCATCAAAAATTTGTTGACTCAAAAGTTGATAATACTCTCTTTCTATGTTTTTTAATTTATTCATTTGTAATACTTGGTGTAAATTAGTTTTATTATTAGCATTCCTATTATATCAGCAAATTGCTCTTTTATTTATTCTTTAAAGTTTAATGCGTAAAATGAGTGTAACTTTCCCAAAAAATAGGACAGTAAATAAAATTGTAAATTTACTGTAATTTTGAAGAAAAGAAGATTAAAGAAACGAAATCGTCAGTAAACTAAGAAGTATGAGGTGGCCAGGGATCAATGACATCTATCGAGAATTAGGAATTAGCACAACCACGTTTTACAATTCGAGAGAAGAATAATAAAGGCATGGATTCCAATCATTTAAAAAGAATCAAGGAGTTAGAGGAAGAAAACAGAAAACTGAAGAGAATGTATTTTGATGCTGCCTTAAGTATTCTGGCTCTAAAAGATGTATTCTCTTCGATCGAGGAATAACAATTACGATAAAATTACCTCAAATGATAAATAGAAACCAAATTAGTGTTTTTATTAAAATTCAATTTCAAAAATTAATACGTCCATCTTTAAACGCAAGATTAAGCATTTTAAAGTCTATACTTCCCCTATTTGCTTTTAGGTGATTGAGTATAATGATTGATTTTTCAATACGCTTATCACTCGATTTAAATTTATTGACAATGTGTAGCAAACTCCTTGCTTTTCCCCCTGTTAACGCTTCAAAATATGTTGCACCTATATCATCTTGCAATAAGAGTTCTTCCATTTCTTCTGAGATTGGCATACCATATTTACTATCATCTTTTTTAAGCGAAACTGAAACATTACTATTCAGTTCTAAATTGTATTCTTTCATCAATTCTTTATTAAGTTTGATAAAATATATACCATTTCCAGCTGGCATAATACCAGCATGTATTGGGTTATGACTATCAAATTGTGCCATGACACGTTTGATTTTTAATTTTGCAAATTCCTTGTAAATATCTTCAGGAATCACCACATGAAAAGACCAAAGTGAATAATCAAATTTTTGAATAGTTGTTTTAAATCTTGCTTCCACGGTTTTGTTATATAATGTAAATTTGAAATTAGTTATAATCAAAAAAAAGACAATATCACTTTATGATATTGTCTTCTGTATAATATTCATGGATAATAACTGATCAATTCTGTCTTAATCTTACCAAGATACCATTGTTATCTATTACTATTTCTGCGTCAGCAAAACCCTTATTTACAGCTCTTATTCTTGCTTGCTCTGCTTCGTCAAAAGTCCCATAACCTCCTAATATAAAAATAGTCCAAGACCCTTTAGTCCACTGCTCTATTTTACCTAGAGATTTTGCGCCATCGATATCAAACCATATTGGATCTTCGTAAGATGCTAATCTTATCTTATAAGAATCTTTCCCAGGATTATTTAGAGAAAAGTCACTATTATTATAAGTGTTAGTTGTTGATTTTGTGTTATAATTATCAGTATATGATTGATAAGAAGCTTCTTGTTTTTCATTAGCTATTATCAATTCCAATTGTAACAGTCCTAAATCATCTTTTGTTATAAAAGCATCTTTAAAACCTTTAGCCTTTACACTTTTAAGGACATTACTAGCTTCAGATCTATCTAAGAAATAGCCCAATTTTATCTTTGTACTTGCAGATTTAAATACTTTATAAAGATTACCATATTTAGCCAATTTTTTAAAATGGCTAACATTTCCTGAAGTTTTAGTAAGTGCAGCTAATTGAATAAAATAAACATCAGCAGCTGGAAGCTTTTCTCCAAGAGCCACTCTTTTAGCACCAGACAAATTTAGATTGAGCGGAGCTCTATTAGCAGAAATAGCTGCGTAATTAGGAATTTTATATGATGTTGGTGGTACTGACACCACTTCCTTCAATATAGTCTTTTCTACTTCTATATTCTCTTTTTCAACTATCGGAATTGACACTTCATTAGTTACTACTGGATTATTATTTCCTTCTGTAATAATTGTAGGTACATCATTTTTAATAGTCTCTTCTACAGATTCAGTTAATACTGCCTTTGTATCTATTGCTGTTTCTTGTTTTGCTACAATAGTACTTTCCTCTAATGTTGCAGTCTCTATTTCTAATTTTTCTTGTTCGAGACCATTTTCAGAATCTACTTTGTCCAATTTTGGACTATCAAGTATTACTTCTGCCACTATGATTTCTTTCTCTACAGAATGTTGCTCAGCTATCTCTATAGTTTCCGTTTCTTCTAATAGTATTATTTTTTCTTGGACTTCAGTATCTAAAAGTACAACATACGCTCCTAATACTTCAGAAGATGAATTTGCATTAATACTAATAATAGGTAATAATACTGCAGTTGAGTTATTATCAACCCAAGAACTGTACTTTGTTCCTATTCTTTCCCAGGACAATAATGCTCTAGGAGCTTGAACTTTAGGTGCTGGCACTCCAGCAAATCCCCATGTTGGTAGGTTTTCATTTGGTGTATTATCCTTAGCTATTGGTCTATCATTGACATCAGGATTAATAACAGTTACTTTTATTTCTTCATCATTGGATACTACTTTTGCAATAGGATTAGTCGAAATTTCATCTTTCGCCTCTGACAACATTGTTGTTAATACTACAGCCTCTGGCATTACATCAATATTAGCTAATTCTTGATCCGCATTACTTGGCATAGCGAGATAGACATCATCCATTCCTTTACCGCCTAATCTATTAGAACTAAAAAATATGCCTTTAGAATCTTGTCTTAATGATGGATAATAATCATCCGCTGGAGAGTTTATACCATTAGCCATATTCAATGGGTGTGACCATAATCCTCCTACTACTTCAGAATGAAAAATATCATATCCTCCCATACCATGGTGATAATCCGAAGAAAAATACAAATTTTCTCCTGTAAAAAAAGGAGTAATTTCGTTTCCTTTTGTATTGATTGCATCACCCAAATTTTCTGGATAAGTCCATTGTCCTTGTTTGTAATAACTTACATAAATATCATATCCACCATATCCACCAACTCGATTGCTAGAAAAATACAATGCAGAACCATCAAATGCCAATGAAGGAAACCCCGTAGATGTACCAAATTCGTTATATCTAAAAGGTCTTTCATTATACCAGTCTCCGTTTTCTTTTAATTCAGCAATGTAGATACTATGAGAACTATCATCACCAGTTACGTGGGCACCACCGTTTTTAATATTATTTCTTGTAAAAGCGCATATCTTTGCATTAGAAGCAAAACTTATTGGACCAATATTTTTCTTTTCAGCTATACTTGATCTTAAGAATCTAACATCTTTAGCTCTCAAATCAGTATCTAATTCCGCCAAATAAAGCATATTTCCAGAAAGTGAAATTCTATCATTCTTTGCTATTTCTTCTGACAATCCTATATCGTTTCTAAAAGAAGAAAAAATCATTCTATCATTAAAAAATGTAACCCCAAAATCCGAATTTGAAGTATTCACACCTACCAATTCTATATCATACTCTTGTTTACGTTTGTATAGATGGTGTGCAAATTCACATGACAATTGATAATGTTGAGCATCTTGAGCATCGTATATTTTGTATAACTCAAATTGATAATGAGCATCATTATATTTAGCCATTTTCATCAATGTAAGACCATAATTCCTAATATAGATAGGATCTACATATTCTTCCGGCATTATTGATGCGTATACATCAGCCGCTTTTGCTAATTGATTTGTCATTCTATAACTTTCTGCTAATTTTGATTTAGCTTCTAAGTTAGTAGGATGAGAATCTAATGTCTTAGTATAAGAGTCAATAGCATCGTGATAATGCTTTAATCTAAACTGTTTATTAGCTTTATGCAATACTTTTTGAGCCATTAAGCCCGAAGAGCACATTACAAAAACTAACATCATTAAGGGGATTTGTAGTTTCCTTTTCATTTTTCAATCAATTTTATGAAGACCTTTAATATTAGTGTAGCAAATATATGTAATAATATTGTAACGCAAGTATTAATATATGATTAAATTTAATAATATGATAATGTTTGTTCAATCTTCCTTTGTTTTTCACTAACTTTATAAAACAAAGCATATCTTCACAAAAAACTAAATTATGATAATAGCAGGTGTCATGTCCGGTAGTTCATTAGATGGATTAGATGTTTCATTAATACAATTTGACAAAGATATTAAATGGAATCAATTGCATGTAAATCATATTGCTTATTCTCAAGTATGGGAGAAAAAATTAAAAAACTACGCTTCAATGTCTGCTATAGAGTATATTGCTTTCAAAGCTCAATATAGCATATATATTGGTCAACTTCTATCTGATTATATCAAAACGATTTTTATTGATATAGACTTTATTAGTTTTCATGGACATACAATAATGCATTTACCCCAACAAGGAATTACAGAACAAATAGGCAATGGTGGTACTATTGCAGCTATTACTAACATACCTACAATTACTGATTTTAGAGTGCAAGATGTGGCATTAGGAGGTACAGGCACACCACTTGCACCATTAGTTGAAAAAACTTTATTTAATGGGTTTGATTATTACCTAAATCTTGGGGGAATAGCAAACATAACTCATATAACTCACAATAATATAGTAGCTTATGATGTATGTCCATGTAATCAAGTACTCAATTTTTTTAGTTTAAAACTAGGTAAACCTTATGATCAAGACGGTCTATTGGCAAGAAAAGGAAACTATGTTGATGAAATACCATTGATACTAAACAAAATCCCATTCTTTTGTGATCCTCCTCCAAAATCTATTGATAATAATTGGATTCAAACTGATATTATTCCAAAATTTATAAAATTTTCCCCTGTTGATGTTTTGCATACTTTTTGTAATTGGATAGCAGATTGTATTTCAAGTCAAGTATCTGACACCAATGAGCCTACTACATTATTAGCTACTGGTGGTGGGGCGCACAATATTTACTTTATCGAATTATTGACCAAAAAACTTAAAACTAAGAATTGCTCATTAATAAAACCAGATAAAGACATCATTGATTACAAGGAAGCTATACTTATGGCTCTATTAGGAAAATACTATATTGAGGGGATTCCTAATGTATTATCAGATGTTACAAATTCATCCAGAGATAACATCGGTGGGGCATTATATAAGATCTAATATTTTTTATAAATAGCTATATCAACAAATAATCAAAATATTCCTTCAGAAATAAGACTGATTGCCAGTAAACTAAGCAAAAGCAAGATGTAATAAAAGAATAAGATGATTTGGAGTAATAAGCAGCCAATATACTATCTATACCAAAAAACTATACAAGCATTCTTACCGGATTTTCCAACATACCTTTCAATGTATCCAAAAACATCGCGCCTTTGACACCATCTACTACTCTATGATCACAACTAAGTGTTACTTTCATCATATTACCAACTACAATATTTCCTTCTTTAACTATTGGTTTTTGAATTATAGAACCTACTGCCAATATACAAGCATCTGGAGTATTGATTATAGCTGTAAACTCTTCTATCCCAAACATGCCAAGATTAGAAATAGTAAATGTATTACCTGACATTTCTCGTGGTTGAAGTTTTTTATCCTTTGCCTTACCTGCCAAAGTTCTTACTTCTTGATTTATATATGACATTGTTTTTTGGTCAGCATTACTAATAACTGGTACTAATAGACCATCAGCAACAGATACTGCAACACCTATATTAATATCTTGGTGAACTGTAATTTTATCGCCTCCCCAACTGCTATTAATCGCTGGGTGTTTTCTTAAAGCAAGAGCACAAGCTTTGACTACAAAATCATTAAACGATATTCGAATTTCATTCGCTTTAAGGTCTTTTCTTGCTTCAATAGCCTTGTCCATATTTATCTCAACAGTAAGATAAAAATGAGGTGCTGTAAATTTACTTTCACCTAATCTTCTAGCGATTACCTTTCTCATTTGAGTTACTGGCATATCACCATATTGAACTTCTGGGTCAAGAGATATTACTGAAGGAGCTTGAGTTGCTACCTTAGAACCACCACTTGCTATATACGCCTCAACGTCTTTTTTTATTATTCTTCCTGAATCTCCTGTGCCAGATACACTACTGATGTTGATCCCAGCATCAGAGGCCAATGATTTAGCCAATGGACTAGCTTTCATTCTTCCATTAGTATTTGATACTTGAGGTGTAGGTATCACATCTGGCTCGGATTGGACTGCTGGTTTTACTGGTACACTCTTTACTTCTTTTGTCCCATCTGCCGTAGCAGTATCCGAAGAAGAACCTGACACCTGTGCCTCTTTTAGTTCTTTCTCAAATTTTTCTCCCTTTTTACCTACTACTGCTATAACCCCATCTACTGCTATTGGCCCAGTAGAACATATATATAACACTGTTCCACTTTCAAAACTTTCTAATTCCATAGTAGCTTTATCAGTTTCAACTTCTGCCAAAATATCACCAGGACTCACACTGTCACCAACTGACACGAGCCAGTCTACAATGTTACCTTCTTCCATAGTGTCACTTAATCTCGGCATTCTGATTATTTCAGCCATAATAATTCTCTTTAATTTTATAAATAAAACAAATTTAAGTAATCAATTGGTAATACAATCATTACTTATCCAATATAGTACCATTTTTTTTAATCAAATCTAATTTCGTCATTCATTCCATCAAAAAACTTGTATTCTAACAATTGAAAATCGTTATTCTGCGTTATTTTAATCCATTTTTTATACTTCATATACCATCTAAATTGTATGTTAGGTACGCCCTTTTTTAGATAAGAATATATAAAAGGATGAACAACTAATTTTAATTTAGAGGACTGTTCAAGTAGATGCTCTAAATCTCTAACTATATCATCAATTATCAATACTGATGGTTTAGCTATTCCTGTACCAAGACAGGTAGGACATGTCTCAGATGTATCTATTTTTACTTGTTCTCTAACTCTTTGTCGAGTAATCTGCATTAACCCAAATTTGCTCAATGGCAATATAGTATGTTGGGCTCTATCATTATGCATAAAGTCCTTCATCTTATTGAATAGTGACTGCTTATGCTCACCACTTCTCATATCAATGAAGTCAATAATAATCAATCCACCAATATCTCTTAATCTTAATTGTCTTGCTATTTCTTCTGCAGATTCTAAATTTACACTTAGAGCAGCATCTTCCTGAGATCTCTTATTTGCCTTTGGTCCACTATTAACATCTATTACATGCATCGCTTCTGTACTTTCTAATACGAGATAAGCACCACTACGCATAGTGTAAGTTGTCCCAAATGAAGCTTTAATCTGCTTGGTAACACCAAATGCATCGAAAATAGGACGTGATCCTGTGTAATGTTGGAGGATCTTTAATCTTTCAGGCGCAATTGACTTTAAATAATCCTTTGAATTATTATATAGTTCTTGGTCGTTAATTATTATTTTATTGAAATTAGAAGAAAGAACATCACGCAAAATACTTGACGTCTTGCTAATTTCACTTAGTAATTTCTTAGGTGCGGTTGCATTTTCTAATTCGTCAAATATCTGTTTCCATTTTTTAGTTAATCCCGCTATTTCTATATGCAAATCAGCGACCATTTTTCCTTCTGCAGCTGTTCGGACTACCACTCCAAAATCTTTTGGTTTTATACTCTCGACTAACAATTTAAGTCTTGTTCGCTCTGTAGTATTACCAATTTTTTTTGAAATCGACACCGTATTACTAAATGGTGTAAGAACCACATACCTGCCAGGAATTGTGATGTCACAACTTAACCGTGGTCCTTTTGTGGATATTGGTTCTTTAAGGATCTGTACTAAGACGTAGTCATTCTTTTCAAATACTTGATCGATCTTTCCATTCTTCGGATTATCGGGCAGTTGTTCGAATGATTCTAACAAATGTGTATTGATACTTTTGTTCATTACCAACTTCGTATATTTCTTCAGTGACTTGATCTTTGGTCCTAAATCAGTGAAGTGCAAAAATGCATCCTTACGATGTCCTAAATCTACAAAAGCCGCGTTAAGGCTTGGTCTCATTTTTTTAACTGAGCCCAAGAAAATATCACCTACAGTAAAGCTACTATTGGTTTTTTCTTTATGAATTTCAATTAGTTTCGTATTCTCTATTAGAGCAATCTCTACTTGAGTTGCTGTAGAGTTTATTATAAGTTCTTTGTCCATACTTTGGAATTTATGGACAGACCATATATTACACTCAATGGTGATTAATATACATCTTATGCTATCGCAGCATTACCTATTGTAATGTACTATGGCAATAAATTAAGAAATCAATAAGTGATTATATATATATAGATAACGACTAAAAAAAGGGATTTTCCATTTTCTGAATAAAATCCTGATATTATCCTCGCTAATATTCAAAATTTGCCTAATACCTTAGTATCTTTTGGATCAAATTTTAGTTAGAATTTTAAAACGAGTTTTATTTTTTTTAAAATCAATTTTTGATTTTAATTGTAAGAATATAATTTCTTAGTTGTTTTTGAAAAATTAAGACAAAAAGGCTCACTTTATATTGACTTCTATATTGGTTCCACTATAATGTAAAATTGCTGAGCGACTCATTATAAGTCACTCAGCATATAGACTGTCTAGATTATTTATCTACTCTTTTTCTTGTGTCTATTTTTTCTAAGTCTCTTTTTTCTTTTATGAGTAGAGATCTTATGACGCTTTCTTTTTTTACCGCAAGGCATAATTTAGATTTTAAATTAAATAATTATTTTTTACATTTATTCTGAAATTCTATTGCTTTTGCTTTGTTGCCTATCATAGAATAGACTTCAGCAATCAAGCAAATAGAATTATTATTTTCTGGTTCAACAGATAGTGCATGAGTTAACCTCTTTAATGCTTTTTCTGTCTGATTGGTACGAATAGCCAATTTTGCCAATTGATTTATTACTGCAACGTTATCTGGATTAGATTGGTTCAGTTTTAATAACATTTGAATGCCTTCCATAGGAGATTTATCCGGATGGTCAACATATATCAAAGCAAGATTAATCTTATCACTAATATTATTATCTTCCAATGAAATAGCTTTCTCCAATGCTTTTATCGCTCTACCTCTCGAAAACTTTAGTTCTTTTTCTGATTTAGCATTTTGCATCGCTAAAGAATAAGTAGTTCCAGCTATCGACCAGGCATCTTTTGTATTCAAGGTATTAGCTATTTTTTCTGCATAATATCCTGAAACTGTTGGCTTTTTATATTCATACCATTTTGAGGCTAATAATTCTGCTTTAATGATTTTTTTATCATCTTTTGCATTATTGTATTCAGATTGCATGGCTTCAATTATATTAAGTTGTTCTGTGGTCAACTCTTTTTTTGCGTCCATTATTACATTCTGAATTCCAGTAGCTTCAATATTGGTAGCTCTTGACTTTTCAAAAGCAATTTGTTTTTTAGGTTTTGTCTTCATACCAAAGTACAATACACAAAACAAGATTACCATTGATGCTACTAATATAGACTGAAATTTATTAATTCTCATAGATACTAATAGCTAATTGACTAATCGTCAGATGGTAATTTATTTACATTTGATTTTACTAACTCTACAAATATTTTTGCAGGCTTAAAAGAAGGAATGTAATGTTCTGGAATCTCAATTGCTTCGTTTTTCTTAATATGACGACCAATTTTCTTTGCTCTTTTCTTAATTATATAAGATCCAAAACCTCTTATATATACATTTTCTCCACCCGAAAGTGATTCTTTAATTTCTTTAAAGAACATTTCTAATGTAACTAAAACGTCTACTTTAGGTACGCCAGTTTTTTCTGAAATTGACGCTACCAAATCTGCTTTTCTCATTAATTATTTGGTTTTTAATTAGTTATGAGATATAAATTGCTATTTCTCAAAAGTGACGCAAATTTCGTAATAAATGTGAATAAAGAAAACATTTCATTGTTTTTTTTATCTAATTTTTGATTTTTTATTCTAATAACATGTTCATTTACAATTAATTAAAATTAGAATTATAGATTAATATTTTCCAATACTATGTATTAATCCCTATATTTAGGGCACTTACATATATCAAAAAATCACCTTTGATTAAAACAACTTAAGCATTTGGAAAGATTAAAAAAACTAAATGACCGATAATATTTTGCCTAAGAAGTTATACAATTAATGAATATTGCAGTAAAAAGTCAATCTACTTAGATATTAATAATATTTATCGTCCATCAATCTTCAATATAATGCTTCATTTATTATGGAAAAATGTTGCTTCTGGTATTAAATTATGTACCTAAAACATTTAAGATGAAAAAATATCTCTTATTTTGCTACTTTTCCATATTTATTACCTCTATATATGGACAAAATTCAATTTATCCTAAAATACCTTATGCTGATCTTTCTGATATATCATTAAATGAGAACAACATCTTATGTACTGGATATTGCAATTCTTTAAAACTTTCAAGAGACAAAGGTCAATCATGGGAAAATATAGAATCTGATAATTTTTTGTTTTCTAAGATTGTCCCATCATCTATTGGGCAAAAAGCATATCTAATTGGGTATAGCAAATTGTCTGAAATTAATTTTGACACTAAAGAAATAAAACAAACAATTACTAATGTAAATGGAAAACCAGTAGAGAGTAAAAAGAATATTAAATATGCCACAAACAAAAAATGATATCAGAGAAAAATCAATAGCAACCGTACTTTTATTGTCGATCGTGCTATTATTTGCCAATAATGCTAACAGTACTGCGAATACTATAATAGATGTAGCTCCCAATGCAATAGAGTTGATCAGTTTAGAGACTTTGCCATTGACTCCATTAGTACCTCAGAGAGACCAGGATGTTGTAAATATAGAGGATATTAACCCTAGTATCATACTTACACAGACACTTCAGGCTAGTCCAATCACACGCCAGGACACACTACCTCATAATTCTACGACGAGGAGTAGTGTAAAAACCAAAATGAAGATGAGTACAGATAATCAAGATATAGAAATCGAAAAAGAAAATGGGAAAATCACGAAGTTGATCATAGACGGAAAGACTATCGCTCCGAGGGATTATGATAAACACAGATCTAAAATAGATGGAATACATGATGAAATTTATATAGAAATCGATAGAGACGATGCTTTTGATTTTGGTATTAATTCAAAAAATGGAGACATATTTGGGATGTTTTTTGATGGGGATGAGTGGCAATCATTTGAGAACGATATGGAGCATATGTTTAGCCCAGAGATGATCGAGAAAATGGAAAAAATGGAGTTTTTTAGCGACGGTAAAAACGGACATTTTGATTTCCAATCATTGGATAAGCTAAAAGAATTAGCACCTATGTTTGAAGAAATGGGAATTAAATTGGATACGACAATGAGAAAATTTGGTTTAGGAATATTCGGGGATAATGAAGATTTTGATTGGGCAGAAAGTTTTGATAATTTTGACTTTGGCGACCTAGATATGGAAGGATTTGACTTTGGAAATATTGATATTGAAATGCTAAAAAAACTACAAGGTCACGATGGTATAGAGATGTTTCATTTTGGAGATGATGATAATGGTTTTGGTAGAAGAATAGAAAGAGGACATAGAACTGAAAGAGGAACAGTCGTCGATAAGATTGGTCAGGCTCTTAATAAAGATGGTCTATTATCAGAATATAAATCTAATGAGATCGAGTTATCAGGTAAGCATCTGAAAATAAATGGAGAAAAAATGCCCAAAGCATTGTTTAATAAGTACAAAAGAATCTATGAAGATCAAACGGGTGCACCATTGACCAAAAAATCAAAAATAATATTTGAAATCAAAGGAATACCAAGTAAAAGAAAAATAAGAACATTTTAAAGAGAAAATGAGGGTTGTATGCAGATAAAATAGCACCCATTTTAACCAGATGGGTGCTATTATTCTCAACTATTTAATAATTCTAAACTCGTTTTTATATTGTAACTCAACAATATTTTTAATGAACTGCATCATTAGATTCTCATTATAACAATATTACTCGACGATGATCATTTTACGCGTTGCAGTAAATTCTCCACTTTCGATTTGGTAGTACAAGACTCCTGTTACTCCAAAGTCCGTTGCTGACAACTTCACTTCATTGTATCCTCTTGTTCCGTCTGTATCGATCGTTTTCAGTACTCTTCCTGCTACGTCTAGTATAGTGATTGTTG